>DVLO01000009.1 GCA_018715495.1 Candidatus Limihabitans stercoravium
AAAAGCCTTAAACTGCAATATGTACTTCGCTGATCCGTATTGTGCCTGGCAGAAAGGAACGAATGAGAATCTGAACGGACTGCTCAGAGAATTCTATCCGAAAGGCAGAAATCTTTCGAGAGTCAGCCCTGCAACTCTGAAAAAGAACCTGGCGTTGATCAACGCCAGGCCCAAGAAAGTTTTGCATTACCATACACCACAAGATTTGTTCATTGAAAATCTCTCTTTGTGTTGCACTTGATTTGACAATTCATCGCTAAAAACGTTTACAACACTACTACAAACATCCGTCTGTTACATTTATCGTTGACAACAAAGATTTTACAAACGCTTGACAGTGACAATCGCATTTGCTACAGTAGTACGCATATCGGACTAATACAAGGAGTATATAATGGCAAACGATATTCAACGCTTCGACAAGGCATTCCAACAGATGGACAGAGCCTACGAAAAATACGCAAAGTCATTCAACATGACTTACTCCTCTCTTGCACTGTTTCAACTAATCTGGGAAAATCAACCATGTACGCAAAAAAGACTGTGCGACATAACAATGCTACCCAAACAAACGGTAAACACCATTGTGATGTCATTTGTCCGACAGGGATACATTGAAATGGTAGAACAGTCGGAAGACAGGAGACACAAGTCAATGTTTCTCAGTAAAGCCGGAAACCAATTCGCACAGAAAATATTGCCAAAAATAAAAGAAGCGGAAAATATCAGTATAGAACAGTTTACTGAGAATGAAAAAAACAAATTTTTCACACTACTGGAGAAATTTGCCAATGCCTTCTCTGATAAACTGAACAAGTGAACTTCTCCCACCAACGTGGGAGAAAAATAATGTAAATTTAGTCCGTACTACAGACTAAACAAGAATATAGCACATAGTTAATGAGGAATAAATGAAAATTCAATTGTCTGATCACTTCAACTATACAAAACTGTTGAAACTTACGCTACCATCAATTGTAATGCTTGTGGTAACCAGCCTGTACAGTGTTGTTGACGGCTTTTTTGTTTCTAACTTTGCAGGAAAAGAACCGTTTGTAGCAGTGAATTTTATAATGCCGGTACTTATTGTAGTCGGGTCAGTAGGTTTCATGCTGGGAACGGGCGGCGGCGCATTGACTGCAAAGACAATGGGAGAAAACAATCATGAGCAAGCAAACAAGATTTTTTCAATGATTGTGTACATGTCTGCAATTATTGGTGTTGTGCTTGAAATTTTAGGGATTGTCCTTCTGGATCCCATTGCAAGATTACTTGGCGCAGAAGGAAAATTGTTGGAAAACTGTGTGAAATATGGAACAATTGTACTGCTTGCAACACCTGCCTACATATTGCAATTCGAATTTCAATGCCTTTTCGCCACAGCAAACAAACCTACCCTGGGATTGACAATCACCATTCTTGCAGGAATTACAAATGTCATACTTGACTGGGTATTCGTTGCACTACTTCCGTGGGGTCTTGAAGGTGCCGCACTTGCAACCGCACTTGGTCAATGCGTTGGGGGAATACTGCCCGTCATATACTTCGCAAGAAAGAACACAAGTTTGTTGCGTCTTGGAAAAATGTACTTCAATGGAAAGGCTTTTCTTCAGGTTTGCCTGAACGGGTCGTCGGAAATGCTCAGTAACATTGCTGCATCAATAGTTGGAATGCTGTACAATTTTCAACTGTTAAAGTACGTTGGTGATGACGGCGTTGCCGCTTACGGTGTGCTGATGTACGTAGGAATGATATTCAGTGCTGTTTTTATAGGATTTTCTGTCGGTTCGGCACCTGTAATCAGCTACCACTACGGCGCACAGAATACCATAGAGCTGAAGAATCTTAGAAAAAGATGTTTCGAAATAGTACTTGCTTTCGCAGTTACAATGTTTGCATTGTCCTTGATTCTGGCAAAACCACTGGCAAACATCTTCGTAGGATACGACAAGGCACTGTGCGAATTGACTGTGCACGCCTTTCTTATTTACTCTCTGTCATTCCTGTTTTTGGGTTTCAGCATTTTAACGTCGTCATTTTTCACGGCGTTGAATGACGGTCCCGTTTCAGCGGCTGTATCTTTCATGAGAATACTTGTATTTCAAGTTTCAGCCGTACTCATACTGCCGATTATTTTTGCAACAGAAGGCATCTGGTGGTCGGTTATTGTAGCGGAATTTTTGTCGCTGTGTACATCTGTTATATTTTTAAAATTATTTAAGAAAAAATACCACTACTAATTCAACTTAATTTGATGTTTACTCCGAATGTCAGACAATTGTGAGGAATACATCACATCCACCGTCTTGATGAATTTCACTAAAGAAATAAAAAAACAACACCCCATCGCCAAACAAGGCATCAGAGGTGTTGTCAAAAATATGGAGGAGCAAAGCAAATACAGACGATAAGACAATCCGTCATTTTACACTACTGCTTAAAATTGTTGTGGTAAAACAAAGTAGCAATACCTATAGACTTGTCGTTGTTTTCCGTCTTATCCTTACCGTCACAAAGCGTTTCGTTGTGTTCAGCAAGCGCCACTACGTGATCGCCTACGCTGTCTTCCATTGTCACGTGTTCGGACTTGTCCACAGGACAATCGGCTGTCTTCGTCTTGTCTGACGAATCCGTCTGAACTTCAACCTGTGGTACTATTCCAAGATCCGTAGCCGTTGTTGCAGGCTTTACACAACCGGAACGGAAAATTGCCATTCTTGCACTGACAGGACCAATCAATTCATACAATACCGATGACGAAAGCACAATGGTCATGAGCAGGTCGCCCGTTTCGGTGGGCAAGATTCTCTGCGCCAGGAAGGCAAGACCAATTGCCACACCTGCCGAAGGTATCAATGCAAATCCAAGATACTTCCTGATTACAGGCTGTTGTCTTGTAACAACATTTCCAAGGTAAGAACCTGAAAGTTTACCAATGATACGCACTACTACATATACAAGACCTACAAGCCCGACACTGCCCAGCGACTTGACGTCAAGATTCATACCCGACAACACGAAAAACATTGTCATGATGGGCGGAGTAAAATGGTTGATCTGGTGATACAATTCCTTGTCCTTAGTAAAGTTGATGTACACCGCACCGTACACCATACATGCAAGCAAAGGTGAAACTCCAAGCATACTGCACACCCCTGCAATTGCTATCAACACGGCGGTTACAATGATCAACTTGTTGTCTTGCTTACGGTGCCTGATCATGGGACCTGTAATAAATCCGCACACAACACCCAGCGCAATTGCACCCAGGTTGTAAAGGATAGGTTTAGCAATATCCACAATACCTACAGCGTCTGCGCCCATGATACCCGTTACGATACTGAACACAAACAAGCAGATTACGTTGTCCAGCGCAATTACCTGCAGTAACACATCAACAAAATCACCACGTGCATGATACTGGTGAATTGTCATCATGGTGCTTGTAGGTGCTGTTGCCATGGCGATAGAGCCAAGCAAGATTGCAAAATCCCACGAAAAATTGAAACACAGCTTTACGGCAAATGTCACAAGTAATCCTGTCAGGAAAGACTGCATTGCAGTGATTACAATTACTTTCCATCCCGTACGTTTCAAACGTTCTACCTTAAAGAACTTACCTACACCGAATGAAATAAAAGCAAGTGCAACGTCACTTACAAATTCCATGCCTGAAATGATGTTGGGCGGAACTACTCCAAACACTCCCGGTCCCAGCAATACACCTGCAATAATATAACCAGTCACATTGGGAAGGTGCAGCAACTTGGTAATTCTGGACAGCAAAAAGCCACTTGCCAACACAATGGCAAGTGAAATCAGAACAACTGTCGGAGTATCAAAATGTGAGTAGATTTCGTAGATTTTCATTTATTCCTTAAGGCAAGCAAAGCTGCTCATTTGTACTGGTATTTTCTTGTTATATAATATACCTAAATAAGCATAATGTAAAATAATGTTTTATACTAGCATTATAACGATTTGTTATTATGCCGTACTTACCCCCTGCCTAAAGGGCAAAAACCAGGTTTTTTACGTGGTGTGGACAAAAGAATTTGTTACGCAGACATTACAAAACATAATATCGTTCAGCTAAAATGATCCTAAAAAAAAAGAAACAAATCACCAATTGTTCACCTTCTTTAACGTGCCATTTAATTCCCGGTACAAATAATCACTGTAATAGGTGTAGATTTTTATAGCAAGTTATTGCAATTCCGACTAGTAATCTACTGTAAATTTATCCGTCAGATGCAACGCCCCAACCAAGGTCGGAAGGCGTTGCAAAAGGAACAATGTGTTGAAATAATCACTACTTCTTAAAATTACCTTTACAGATTAGTTTAGCTATTCCGATTGTGCGCTCTGTTACATCACTACTTACACAATTTTCCTGATTGTCGGAATCCGCCGTCAATGCAATTGACTGCGAATCGGTTGTGCAATCCGCCACCGCACCATTCATGGTAACCGCTGCAGTTGCTTGCTGTAAAGCCGCCTGCTGTTCCGTTTCGGACGCCGTTGTCTTGATACATCCCGAATGGAACAACGCAAAACGTGCACAAACAGGTCCAATCAATTCGTAAATGACAGCTGATGCAAGTACAATGGTCATAAGCAGGCTTCCCGTTTCTTCGGGAAGTATTCTTTGAGCAAGAAACGCCAGACCAATTGCAACCCCTGCGGAAGGAACAAGAGCAAATCCAAGGTAATTTCTGACTTCTTTGCTTTGATGAGTAATTACGTTGCCAAGGAATGCACCGCTCATCTTACCTATAATTCTGACAACAACATATGTAAGACCAATCAGACCAATGGATGCAAATGATTGCAAATTGAAATTGAGTCCTGACAGCACAAAGAAAATAGTCATAATTGGCGGAGTGAAATGGTTGATCTGGTGATAAAGTTCCTTGTCCTTGGTGAAGTTGATGTACACTGCACCATACACCATACAAGAAAGCAACGGCGAAACTCCAAGCATACTGCACACGCCTGCAATTGCAAATAAAACTGCAGTTACAATGATGAGTTTGTTGTCTTTCTTTCTGCGTTTCACCATGGGACCTGTAATAAAACCGCACACCGCTCCCAATGCCACGGCACCCAGATTGTAAAGTATAGGCAAGGCGATATCGGCAAATCGAATAGCATTGCCATCGTGCTCCGCACCTACAATTGCAGCAACGACGCTGAACAACAGCAAACAAATGACATCGTCCAACGCAATGACCTGCAACAGAATGTCAACAAATTCACCACGTGCATGATACTGGTTTATCGTCATCATCGTACTTGCGGGAGCGGTTGCAGTGGCAATTGCTCCTAAAAGCAAAGAAAAAGACCATGACAAATTAAATATAAACTTTACAGCCAAAGTAACCAGCACACCGGCAAGTACCGATTGCATTACCGTAATGACTATTACACGCCAGCCCGTCTTTTTAAGTCGCTCCATCTTGAAGAACTTTCCCACGCCGAACGCAATAAAAGCCAAGGCAATGTCACTTACAAAACTCATGCCTGAAATGACATCGGGAGATATTGCGCCAAGAAGATCGGGTCCAAGCAGCACACCTGCCAATATATACCCTGTAACGTTGGGAAGGTGTAACAACTTGGTGACTCTTGTAAGCAAAAATCCGCTTGCCAGAACAATAGCAAGAGATATAAGTATTACTGTTGGTGTGCTAAAATCCGAATACAATTCATATAATTTCATTTTTTCCCTCACGGCAAATTCAATTTGCCCATTGACATTGTTTTTTCAGTGCTATATAATATACCCAAGGAAGCATAATGTAAAATAATGTTTTACTCTAGCATTATAACAAACTATTATTTTGGGAGAAAATTGGGGAACATGCTAAATCAAAAACTTTACACACTGCTTGCTGTTGCTGAAACAAAAAACATCACACAGGCTGCCGAAAAGCTCAATCTTACACAGCCAGCCGTTTCGCAACACATCAAGGCACTTGAACAACAATTTGAAACAAAAATCTTCAACAGAACGGACAATGGGCTGAAAATCACCGAAGATGGCAAGCTGATTGTCAAATTTGCCATGCGTGCAGACGCCTTGTACCGTTCTCTGGTAGAAGACTTGCGTGACAACAAGAAGCACGTCAAGCACTACACAATCGGAGTAACGCAGTCGGCGGAAATGGGAATGATGGCAGGAATTCTTGCCACATTGTGCGAACAGAAGAAGGGTCTGAACATCACCCTTATTTCTGATTCTATAACAAATCTTTATACTAAGTTGAAAAATTACATGCTGGACTTCGCAATTATTGACGGAAAAGTACAAAACGCCAACTACAATTCCGTACTGCTTACCACTGACAACCTTGTTCTGGTTGTATCCAACAAGCACCCGTTTGCCAAGAAAAGCATCGTAACCCTTGACGAACTGAAGAAAGAAAACCTCATACTGCGCCCCACCTCATCGGGTACAAGACAGTTGTTCGAATCGCATCTTGAAAGCAACAATGAATCCATCTACAACTTCAATGTGCTGATGGAAATTGACTCTGTAAACACCATCAAGGGATTGGTCAAGCACGGATACGGTGTTTCCATACTTGCAAAAAGTCTGCTTGCCAGCGACATTGCAAAGGGCAAATTGAAAGCAATACCCATTGCCAACCTCAGCATGATACGTGAAATAAACATCGTTTATCCCAAGAACTTCGACAACATGGAAATACTGAATGATATCACACGTCTGTTCCTTGAGGAATCGCAAAAGCAACAACACAAGATAGACGAATACAATCTGTAAAAAAATAGCGCCCGAACATTTCGGACGCAGTCAATCTTACATATAAAAGGCCTTGCTACCGGACAATAACACGAATTGTCCTTCAGCAAGGCTTTTGTTTTTAATCAATTTGTTGTTTTTGTTTTTGCTTTAGCGGATTTCTTCTTTCCGACAAATTTGCTGTCTACAATTGCACGCTGTTCCTCTGACAGCTCATTGTAACGTCCGATACTTCTTACAGCATCGAAAGTCATTGTCAACAGGCAAAGCACATGTATTCCGATTGCTACCCATGCGCACACCGCAAGCATGTCGGCTGCATGTCCAAGGTTTCCGTCCGTCATAACCATCAATGCGCTGACTGCAAGTGCCACACACAACAATACGGTAAATATAAAGTGAATCCATCTGTAAATTTTTCTTCTGCGAAACTCACTCATTGGACGGCTTGCAATCTTGTAAATCTTGCCCTGTCTGAATATCAGAAACAATGACAGCAGAAATACAATGGGCAATACGTAACTGACAGTTACCAATCCATCTCTCATTGTCATGTCGTGAGCTACTGTCGTTGACCATATGCACGCAACGGTAATACAGCACACAAGCGACACAACACATTCCGTGCACAAAGTAATCAGATTGATTATTGCACTTACTTTGGTAGCATTTCTATTCATATAAGTTCTCCTTGGTCAGTTTCCGAAAATTTCCACTGCTATGTTTATCTTGGTGGTAAGCCCTGATGCACCACTGAATTCAAATCGGTACACCCCTTCGCTGTGTGGAAGATAAATGTATTTACTGTTAAAAGACAAAGTGTAAAACTGTGTGGATGGGTAAAACAATTGTTTTCCGTCATCGAACGTTATTTCAATGCCCTTTTCCGAATGTCTGAACAGAGCACCGCCCACATCAACAAACGACTTGCGGTTGTGCTGCTGTTCGGCACGACAACGCACTTCGACACTGTATTTACCTGCATCTATTTCATTTCGGACGCATTGACGTTGCCAATCGTACCAATCCACAACACTGTTGAACTTCCCGTCCAGTCTTCCGAACTCATCCATTTGTGAAGTCATTCCGCATTCACATGTCAATGTGTTTCCGTGTGAAGAAATTGTGTGTTCTCTGCCACACTGCGGGCAACGGTACAGGATTGTTTCCAGTCCTTCCACCAGATCGGGAGTATTGATGGATATCTTGTTGTCAAGCTGATACTTGTAATCATCGTAATCAAGCCCTTCGACAATACGTCTGTGAATTTCTTCCGTCGGCAAAGTCTTGCATTCTTCCTCAGTTGCAACAACTGTTGCGGTGGCTTTTAACGGAACAAATCTGTTACTCTTAGCCCAACGTGGGTGATGGAGATAGCTTCCGTCAATACGCAGGGTCACAATGGGAACCTTTACCAATCTTGCAAGTTTGGCAACAGCGGGCTTGATTATATTTGATGTACCCACCACCGACAACTTGGCTTCAGGATACATTACAAGCGGATATCCATTGTCCAACACATATTTAATGTCACGAATGAGTGATGCATCTACGGAAAACTGTTTCTTGGGCATTACCCCTACCTGGCGCAGTATCCACCCCTTACCAGCAAACTGTGTATCGCTTGCAATGTAGCAACCGCATGTCTTAGGAAGCAGCAACTTTGCAACAGTTGCAATGTCTGCAAAACTTGCGTGCGATACCAACAATATATAAGGCGGTTTCAGTTGCCCCAGCACCCCGTTGTCACGAAGGCTGACGCTCTTGGAAAAGTACTTCTTGCCGTAAGTAGCAACTGCAAGCTTTACCAACCACTTTTTAGGTAATGTAGGATGTTTAGGTTTTTTCATCAGGCACCAATCAAATGTTCAATAAGTATTTTTACTCCGATTGCAACAAGGATGATTCCTCCTACAATGCCTGCCTTGTTCTTCAGGAAACGTCCCAGTTTGGAAGCAATTCCTACACCAAACAGGCACAACAGATAGGTCACAACTGCAATTATCGGAGCGGAAACGTAGATGGGCAACTCTACCACGATTGCAAGGGTGATACCAACCGCCATTGCGTCGATGCTTGTTGCAATGGATTGAGTAATCATTTCGCCGTAGCTCAATTGACGTTCAACGGATTTCTCCTCTTCGCCCATTTCCTTGATGCTTTCAATAATCATCTTGACGCCAAGAATGGCAAGCAATGCGAATGCAATCCAGTGGTCGAAACTTTCAATTACTTCGCCAAGCAATGCACCTACAAAGTAACCCACCAAGGGCATTACTCCTTGAAAAATGCCGAAAAACATTGGCAGAAGCATCTTTTTCTTCATTGGAAGATTGCGGTAGCACAACATGTCAGACAGTGTAACTGCAAATGCGTCGGCTGACAATCCGACCGCAATTGCTAAAAGCGAAATGTACATATGACTCCTTGGCAAATATAAAAATCGAGCAACTTGCAGTCGCTCGAAATTTCTTGTCTAGTTTTGTTGACCGGTAACCCAGTTGATCTGATCCTCAGTCAACTTGCCGTTGTTGCGAGCCCATTCGTACACGTATTCATCCGTTTGCATGTACTCCCACAACTGTTCGGCACTGGCCGTGTCCTGCATTGCCTTGTTAATCATTGCGGAAAGATCGTCAGCTCTTGCCGTAAGTGTTGAATACTGCATCAACATGGTTACAAGCACACAGACAAGCAACACCATGACCAAGGTCAAGGTTACCAATATGAAGGCTGTTTTCTTATCTTGAAATAGTTTGTTCATCTTTATTTACCCCTTTCGAAGTAAATAAATTATACAATGATACAACACCTTTGTCAAGCAACGCCCCGAAAAACTTGTAATAAATTACAAAACCGCCAAACATGGCAGGAATGTAGTATAATCGGAACTGCCCGTAGTTAAAGAGCAGATTTATTACCCATGTTGCAATACACAGTGAAATACCAAGCAGGCTGTCCCCTGCAATGACAGCCGGTTTAGGAAATTTAGCCGACAACTTCTGCCACATATGGAATAAAAAACCGCAAACCAATCCCCATGCAAGGTACATTACAAATACAAATGGCTGATCGGATGTGTTGGCAATCACTTAAACAACCCCTTTAAGCTCCACTTTGTTTGTTGATTGTAGGAAATGCTGTCAAGTTGTGAAAAGGTGAGTACGGCAATTCCTTGCGAAACATCCAGTTTTTCAGCAGAAATTCCCTTGCCCTTGACAAACAATTTCTGACCGTCAAGACTGAACACAGCTTGTCTGTCGGAAATTTCATCAATGTTGGTAACTGCCGTTACTGTCAACCTCTGTCCTTCCAGTTTCATTGTGTGATCCATGTTTAAACTCCTTGTACACCTTATGCAACAATGGATGAATTAAACACTATTTTTTTAATTTGACTCACTTTACAATTTAAATTTTGTGCTGATTTTTACATAACGTGGTACAATTTTCGATACTTTGTAACAAAAAAAATTACGCCCTTTACTACAAAAAAAACAAGCACCGTTTTCAGGTGCTTGTTGTGTGTGTTGTTACTTCTTGTCAATTTCCATGCCTTTGGCTGTGTCACGAACGACGTAACCAAGAGCGGCAATTTCATCTCTCAGTCTGTCACTTTCCGCCCAGTTCTTGTTGAGTCTTGCTTGCTTGCGTTGTTCTACAAGCAACTTGACTTCTTCGGGAATTTCAAGTTGAGGTTTTTCTTCTTCCTTTACCTTGTCGAAATCCAAAGCAAAAATTTTGTCGAAAACCAATGCCATGTCGTACACTTGCTTGCTCTTGGGACTGTTGCGCAACATCGTCCACAGTACTCCGATTGCCAAAGGTACATTGAGGTCGTCGTTGATTGCCTGTTCAAACTGTTGCTTGTAGTTTTCAAGCTGTTGTTGGTCTACCTGTTCGGTTCCGTTCTTGTGTTGCAACAACAACTGACACAACTTGCCATAAGCACTCTTAGCGCCGTCCATAGCCTCCCAGGTGAAGTTGATTTTCTGACGATACTGAACATTCAGGCAGAAATATCTGAAATCCATTGGCGAATAGCCCTTCTTTACAAGGTCATCTACTGTGTAGGTGTTTCCCAAAGATTTACTCATCTTACCGCCGTCAATCAGCATGAATTCGCTGTGCATCCAGTAGTTGACAGCTTTCTTTCCAAGCCAGCACTCCGCCTGAGCAATTTCGTTTTCGTGGTGAATGGGGATGTGATCCACACCGCCTGTGTGAATATCAAATACTTCACCCAGATACTTCTTGCTCATTGCCGTACATTCTATGTGCCAACCGGGGTAACCCATTCCCCAAGGACTGTCCCACTGCTGAATGTGGTTAGCGTCAGCCTTTTTCCACAATGCGAAGTCAACGGGATGTTTCTTGAAACTATTGACTTCCACTCTTGCACCGTGACGTTGTTCGGCAAGGTTGATACCAGACAATTTACCATAAGCGGGGAACTTTTCAACTGAAAAGTAGATTCCGTCTTCCGTTTCGTAAGCGTAACCAAGATCAAGCAAGTCCTTGACAATTTGTATCATTTCGGGAATGTTGTCCGTTGCCTTAGGACATACAGTAGGCTTCAAGATGTTCAACGCCTTGATGTCCTTCATGAAGCAATCGGTGTATAATGACGCAATTTCCAAAGGTGTCTTGCGTTCTTCCTTAGCCGACTTGGTCATCTTATCTTCACCGTCGTCACCGTCAGACACAAGATGTCCCACGTCGGTGATGTTCATTACCGACTTGACCTTGTAACCGTCGTACTCAAGAACACGGCGCAGTTCGTCCATGAAAACGTAAGCACGAAGGTTTCCGATGTGTGCGTACTTGTACACGGTAGGTCCGCATGAATACATGCTGACATGGCCTTCCTTGACAGGTACAAACAGTTCTTTCTTTCTTGTTAGTGTGTTGTAAACTTTCAATTGCATAAATTTAATCTCCGTTGACACAATTTTACCACAAAATGCACAAGGTAACAAGCAACAACACTATAATTTATTGCAATTATTTGTTGTATGTGGTAAAATTACTGGGAAAAGACAATACTAAATTGCCAAACACACATTACACCACTAAAAGCAGAGGTAAATGAACTTATGATCGACATCAATCTCATACGTCAGGACAGCGAAGCAATTCGCCAACGCTATCTCAAAAAGCAAAAGGACATTGACTTTACACAGTTTCTTCAATGGGACGAACAACGCAAACAAATCATTGCGACCGTCGAATCCATGAAGGCAGAACGCAACAAGGTTTCTGCACTTGTTCCGCAACTTAAAAAGCAAGGTCAGGACGTTTCGACAACCATTGCTGAAATGAAGCAACTGGGCGAAAAGATTGCTACTCTTGACAAACAGCTTGACGAAGTAAGCGCACAAATCAACGATTTTCTTCTTCGTCTGCCCAACCTTCCCGATGACGACCTTCTTGCAGGCGGTAAGGAAAACAATCGCCCCATCAAGGTGTTCGGCGAAAAACCACACTTCGACTTCGAACCAAAGTCACACATCGAATTGTGTCAGTCGTTGGGTCTGATCGACTACGAAAGAGGCGCTAAACTGGCAGGTAACGGAAGCTGGATTTACACCGGTCTTGGCGCAAGACTGGAATGGGCATTGCTCAACTACTTCATTGACAGCCACATCAAGAGCGGCTACACATTCATGTTGCCACCCTACATGCTCAACTACGAATGTGGTCTGACAGCAGGTCAGTTCCCCAAGTTCGAAGATGACGTTTACCAGATCAGCAACGCCGAAGGCAAGAAGTTCATGTTGCCCACAGCGGAAACAGCACTTGTAAACCTGTACCGCAACGAAATACTCGAAGAAAGTCAACTTCCCAAGAAGTTCTTCGGTTACTCCGCATGTTTCAGACGTGAGGCAGGCAGTTACCGTGCCGAAGAAAGAGGAATGATCCGTGGTCACCAATTCAACAAGGTAGAATTGTTCCAGTACACCACAGCCGAAGGCAGTGACAAGGCATTTGAAGAAATGGTAAACATGGCTTGCGGTCTTGTAGAAGGTCTTGGATTGCACTACCAGCTGTCCAAACTTGCAGCCGGTGACTGTTCCGACAGTATGGCAAGAACATACGACATCGAAATCTACATTCCCAGCATGAACATCTACAAGGAAGTTTCCAGCGCAAGTAATGCCCGTGATTACCAAGCACGCCGTGGTAACATGCGTTACAGAAACTCCGACAAGAAGTTGCAGTACATGCACACATTGAACGCAAGCGGACTTGCTACAAGCCGTGTGTTCCCTGCACTGCTTGAACAATGTCAGAATGCTGACGGCAGCGTTACTATCCCCGAAGTGTTGAGAAAGTACATGGACGGAATGGAAAAACTTGTTCCCATCAAGTAAAACCAATCAAAGACAAAACGGAAGGCAAAACCTTCCGTTTTTAGTTCGCTAAAATCAATTTACAAATAAAGAAAACGCATCGGAACACCGATGCGTTTTTAGTTTGATATTCAGTCGTAAAAACCTGAAACACAATCGTTTACACTTACATTGTTGTACATACAAATTTGCAAGCAAAAGTCTATTTCTGCTCTTGTGGTATAACTCTCTTTTCCTTGTGTGCCGACCAGAACAACAGTACCGAAACAATTGCAGATGAAGTTATTGAAATTAACGATACTGCATCAATTTCAAGCTCCACATTGGGGTAGTAATAAATCACGCCAAATAACACCATTGCCAAAAAAAGTGCCGGCAACACCGCAGAATAGATAGCACCTGCAAGCAACACCTTGTGTGTGTAATATGGATGATTGAAGAAACACCAGATTGTAAGCAAAACAAGCAACCCTTCATATACACAGATAATTTTGTTCCACACATATACTTTTTCAAAAGACTCAAAGTACCCCCATTCAAAACAAACAGTACCTAAAGCCCACAAGAAAGCAAATGTAGCCACAATATAACATATCACACAACGAATACGTGTTTTCATAAACCCCTCCCCTCTTAAAACCACTTACAAATAACAATATTTGCCATTCTGAAACAAAATGTAAATCTTCCAACCTTTACCAATTACCATTTGTCAGACAGATTCTTAAGTCAGTTGAAACAATTTTTACAGTAAACACAAGTACTGAATTACCGTAGATAACCTAAAATATCTGCTATTATACTACTGACCTGCCTTGCTTGATTGCGGTATAACTCTCTTTTCCTTGTGTGCCGACCAGAACAACAGTACCGAAACAATTACCAATGAGACGTTTGAAATGTGATATAGCAAATATGGACTATCCAAACCGGATCCATCAATTAGCGCAATGATTAGCAGAACTATATATAATATAGGCAATAATGTAGAATATATTGCGCCTGTCAGTAACACCTTACGTGTATAATATGGATGGTTGAAAAAACACCATATTGTAAGTAAAACCAGCAAACCTTCATACACACAGATAAACTTGTACGCATTTTCCACTTTTGCGAAATCCTCAAAGCGTCCCCATTCATAACAAACAGTACCCAAAGCCAGCAAAAAAGAAAATGTAGCCCAAATACAACTTATTGCACAACGAATACGTGTTTTCATTACACCATTCCCCTGAAACATTTTTAAATTTCATGTTCATTATAACACATGCGGTTGGGTAATATCAATACTAAACAGGAAATTGAACAAAAAAGACAGACGGAAATCGTCTGTCTTGATATTGAAGTTGTGTTCTAGAAAATGTGTTGGAAATCAGGTGTAATCAGGTGCGGAACGTACTCCAACAGTTCCATGACAATTGCAAGTTGCGCTTCGGCATCCTTGTACGACTGATTGACAACATAGGATCTTGTTTCGGTGATACGTAGGTTAATTTCGTAAAGGTCGGCGTGTGGCAACAGCAATTCGCCTTTTTCTCTTAGATCCTTCCAGTTGTGCAAAAACAAATCGTACCTTTCCACGGTAATGGACTGCTGATCGATTTCATCAAGCACCTGCCGGCACTGGTCATGTAAATCCTTGAATTGATTGGAAATAAACACCACTTCCACAACACCCACCGTGATTAGCACAGCAAGGGCGATAATCCCCACTACAATCTTTTTATTCATTCCAAAGCAACGCCCCTTGTATTGTTTCGTATTCAATCTTTCCGCTGTAACGTTGAAAGACAAGGCGATTACTGCTGTCAACTGTCATCACAAGCACGTCCTTGACCTTGGCTCCCTTGCCACTGAGTAAATTTTCCACACGCTGCTTGTCAATACCGTTACGGGAAATGTCATCGTCATCCCATTTACCATCCATGATTATGGGAACATGCAATGTCTGTTGTTTGTCACTCATTTCGCTGTTCTTGACCACTGTCAATTGACCGCTTGTTTCCATGATAGCGTACTGCACTTCCTCTAATGAAAAGCACTGCGCAACACGTAATGCCTGCAAAAGGTCATCGACCTGCATGTTGAGTTTCTGTAGTGCTTGTGCATCCACGCCGTTTTTGTTGACGACAAGTACGGGTTTACCGCTCAGCATCTTTTGCAAATGTGGAATGCGTGAAAACAGTAATATCAACTGATGTATTACGAACATTGTAGAAATTGCAACAATACCGTAAGTGATAGGCATGGATCTGTCGGAAATGGGCATGCACGCCAGTTCGGAAATAACAAGAGTTATAACCAGTTCGAAAGGCTCCATTTCGCCCAACTGACGTTTACCCATCAGACGTATTACAACAAGCAGCAATGCAAACAATATAAATGCTCTGAGAAAAATTATCAGCATGACTGTAGTATGCAGAGATTAAAAAATAATATTACTTCTTACACAAAAAGGCTTTACAACAGATTTATTTGTGATATACTTAGACAAACAAAGCAAAGTTGACAACATGCGTCAAGTGTCACAAGCGAAGGAAGACGCTGTGAACGAAAGGTTCGCCCTGCGGTATGTTGCCAAGTCCGTTGCTAAAAAAGCACTTGAATGTGCTTGGTATCGGACTCTTTTGCATTTTTTTGACAAAGGAGTTTTTTTTATGAACAAGACACTGAAACTTACCTACACCGCCGTACTGACTGCAATTTGTGCATTGACAAATGTTTTTTCGGTACAACTGAGTGGCAGTAACTACCTGTCATTCACCTACATTCCTTGCTTCATTGCAGGAATTTACCTTGGGATTTTCCCAGGTATTACAGTTGGGTTGTTGGGCGACGTCATCGGACAGCTCATACACCCGATGGGAGCTTACAATCCATTGATAGGATTGTCCTGTGTACTGCTTGGTGCAATACCTGCCATTGTATACAGAACACTACCCCTAAACAGACCGTTGAAACTGATTGTTTCAATCTTCCTGTGTGCAGTAATCTGCACCAGCGGACTGAATACATTCGCATTGTGGGTGATGTACTCAGCAAGTTCGGGCAAGACATTCTGGGTATATCTTGGAGCAAGGCTGCCCTTCCAACTTGTGATGTTTGCAGTAAACGGCGTGCTGTTACTTGCGATTCAACAAAGCAACATCATTGACAAACTGATTGCAAAAAGCACTCAGCCGAAAAAACACTGCAACGACGAAAAGTAACGTATTTTTGCACCACGTACTTTAAAAATGAATATCTTCCTAAAATAAAACTGACCTGCCGTTAAAGACAGGTCAGTTGTTTTTTTTGTTTAAATCAATCAAGAAGTTCCGCCACTTCTTCCGTTTCTTCCATTTCGGCCGTTTCAACAATTTCATCCGCCTCACCTTGTGGAGCCTGTTTTTGCTGACTTGAGCTTGCTTTGGACAACTGATCAACGGGATAAACACGCAGTTCGGTATCGCCGTTTTTCAGCGTAATACGTACAGACGAAGTACGTTTTAACATGTCGTTGTTTTCGACCGTTCCGTTGCCGTCGGGTGTAGTCACTTCGCTGTTAAGCTTGGGCATCAGCTTCAATGTTTCGGCATAGTACTCGTCTTCGAATTTCAGACAGCACATCAACTTACCACACAATCCGCTTATCTTGGTGGGATTCAATGACAATCCCTGATTTTTAGCCATCTTGATGGAAACTCTTTCGAAATCGCCCATGTAACAATTGCAACAACAGGGTCTGCCGCACGGACCAAGACCACCCTTCAATTTACATTCGTCACGCACACCGATTTGTCGCAATTCGATACGAATCTTGAACAAACTTGCAAGATCCTTGACAAGGTCACGGAAGTCAACACGGTTTTCCGACGTGAAATAGAAAATGACCTTACTGTTGTCGAAAGTGAACTCCACGTCCACCAGTTTCATGTCAAGGTTGTGCTTGGCAATACGTTCGTTTGCGTCCTTCAATGCCTTGGGCTTGCGTTTCAGATTTTCGTGATATCTGTTGACATCTGCTTCCGTCGCCTTACGAATTACCGACTTCAATTCTCCCACAATCTTGTCATCTTCCACTTCGCAGTTGGCAACGGAAATTGTGCCGAATTCCACACCGCGTGCGGTTTCGACAATTACGCCGTCGCCCAACTTGAACTCTATATCTTTAGGGGAAAAGTAATAAACTTTACCCACCTCTTTAAACTTTACACCTACTATATTCGGCATCTGTATTTTACCTCCAACATACTCACAACAAGATTGTCTGCTTCAACCAACGCATTTCCGCCGTTAGACAATCTTTTGTAAGATTTTTCTATCAAACTTATACAGTGAAAAGCACTTTCAATGGAATAGTTACATGAAATTGCATGTAACTGTTGCTGATACTCCGTGAGAGTTACCAGCTGCTGCGCCACACGATAGGCAACGCTTTCACGCAAAAACAACACAAGGCATTTCATTATCTTGGGAAGATCTTCCTTGTTTTGCGTAAATGAAGAAACGTAGTACAATGCGTTTTTCGTAGAAACATTGTCCGTCAGCATTGCCAATGCCTTGTCAGCACATTGCATCCAACTGCTGTCGGCAATTATTTTTTTCGCACTTTCCAAATCTCCGTCACACAGAGCCGCAGCAATTGTCGCCTTGTCTGCAAGGTATCCCTCACGCTGAAGTATTTGGGCAATTTCACCCACAGTTGCCTTACTTTGACAAAGTACCCTTGAACGGGAAACAACCGTCCTCAGCAAACTGTCAGCGTTGGTTACTCCGATAAAGATAACTGTGTTGCCCACGGGTTCTTCCAATGTCTTCAGCAACTTGTTTTGCCACGTTACTGCACCTACACCGCTGATACTGTCCGTTGCGTCAATTGTAAAAACACGTACTTCCCCGCTGTCCACAGGACGTTTCATGCTTTCTTCCACAAGGTAGGAAATGTCTTCGACGGTAACACGGTTTTTACTCTTGTCAAGAGGCAGGCTTATCCAGTCCTGATGTTCGGACTTCATGACCTTGCGACACACAATGCAGTCGTCGTTGCCCTGATTAGGACACAACGCAATACGGGCACACTGTTTCAAAAGTGACGGTATTTCCGACCTTTCCGCCTGAATGATGTAGGCGTGAACATTCATGCCCTCTGCAAATTGACTCTTTAAATACTCTGTTACAGATTGTTTCATTTTATTTACAAAATACCCTTTTCTTTCAATGCGGATATGATTTTTTCGTGAGTTTCTTCGCAACTACCCGACGCATCTATCACAATAAACTTGGACGGATCCTGTTCCACAAGATACTTGTAACCTTGATAAACTTTCTTGTGAAATTGAAGATCAGTGTTTTCCATGCGGTCTGTCTTGTCGGCACCGCCCTTGCGCTTGAATGCGTCTTCGGGCGACAGATCAAGAAACACTGTGTACTCCGGCATGTATTCACCTACAGCCAACTTGTTCAATGCCACGATTTTCTCCAATCCAAGCCCACGTCCCAATCCCTGGTAAACGTAGGAAGAATGTACAAATCTGTCGCAGAAAACCGTCTTGCCCTGTTCAAGAGCAGGTTTTACAATGTCTTCCAGGTGCTGAATACGTGACGCTGCATACAAAAATGCTTCGCACATATCCGTCATTTTTTCATTCTTGGCGTCAAGAATGATCTTTCTGATTTGTTCGGCAATATCGCTTCCGCCCGGTTCACGGGTGAAAATTACGTTGTTGTAACCGTTTTCTTCACAGTACTGACGAAGCCAATTTGTCTGGTAGGTCTTTCCTACACCGTCGCAACCTTCTATTGTAATAAATCCTTTCATAGTTGTTCCTTCTTTATTTCAGTTCTTTTCAAAACACATGTCTACGTAATTGTCCAACCTGTCAGACCTGCTGCCATTGTAGGCTGTAAGTACTTCAAGCAGCCTGTCAAGCTGAATTGCACCATCCATCAAGGTCAGTATGCACACAATGTATCTGTCTGTGTAATGTTCAACAAACACGTTGTTGCGCTCAAGAAAATCCGCCACGTCGGTTCCTTTTCCATGTCCACTGCAATCGATTACAAGTCTTGTGAAGTCATCATTACTTAAAACTTTCCAACCATGCGACGTCACATCTTCAACAAATCCGTCCACGCACTTTTTCAGTTCGGTGTACTGTTCTCTGTGCGTTACAGTGTAATCCATTGCACTTTCTATACTTGCCACAAGTACGAAACTTGGACTTGTAGTTGTTACCATGTTGAGAGATTTTTTTATATCTTTGCCCAGGTCAATGTCATTTGTCAGCACAACTGCCGTCTGAGTCATGGCAGGCAACGTCTTGTGACATGATTCCACTACAGCGTCACAGAAGTTGACGGCATTGGACGGCAACAGCGGATGCAATCCAAAATGTGCACCATGCGCCGAATCGACAAACAGCAACACCTGTTTTCTACGCAAAAATATGTAGATTTCTTCCAGGTCGGCATTGATTCCGAAGTAGTTGGGTGAGGTCAGAAATACTGTACCTATATCGGGATTTTCACTCAACGTACCTTCAATTTGCGACAATGTCAGCGGCATTGGAATTCCGTCATGAATGGTGTTTTCCACCACGGTGTACTCTTTGGAAAACAACTTCAACCCATTGAGCAACGATACATGGCAATTGCTTTCGACAAGAACCTTGCCACGGCAATTGGCAGCCAAAGCAAACAATCCGCCCGTAGATCCGTTGACACTGTACATACAACATCTTGCGCCCAACTCATCGGCGTACAACTGCTGCGACTGTGCAATTACAGCTGTCGGATTGCGCAGATTGTCTGAAAAAGACAATTCCGTGATGTCTCTTTCAAAGCCCTTTAACATTCCCTTGTGTCCGGGCATGTGCAGTCTTACGGCATTTTGTTCGGCGTATTTATTGAGCATGTCATTGATAGGTGTTTTCATACTACCTCTGTAATTGCAAGCGTACAATTTATTGTAACACGAATCCTCTACTTTTTCAACCTGTCAACCGTAAATTTGCGATATCAAATATTTTTACTTTATTCTTCCCAGAGATACACCGATAAATCCACCTTGTTGTCAACAACCGATACACCTTCATCTTCAAGCAGGTGTCGTTGCACGTCAACACCTCCAAAGGCAAATGCCGGGGCAAGTTCGCCGTAGCGGTTTACTACCCTGTGACAAGGTATTTCAATTGGATGCGGATTGGAATGCAGTGCCCACCCTACCTGGCGGGACATCCTGGGATTACCGCACAAACGTGCAATTTGTCCGTAGGTTGCCACCTTTCCCACAGGAATACGACGCACTTGTGTGTACACTTTTTCAAAAAAAATTTGCCATGTAAACCTTCCTTTACACTACCATATATTTCACATTACACCAATGCTGACATATTGTCAAAGAAAATGCACTCCCGAAGAAGTGCAGTTGTGTTACTTTTTCTTTTTGTTTTTTTCGTCGTCGTAACGTTGCTGAGCCTGACTTGCCATCACCTTCATGCTGTCGTTGAGTTCCTTAGCAATACGCTGTTTTTCTTCGTGTCTTTCGTTTGTTCCGTCAAACTGCACGCCTTGCCCGATGACTATTTCACGGTGTACCTTGTCGACGTAAACAGGGTAGAACAGCACACTCTTACCGGTTTTTTTGTAATACATACGTCCGATATCTGCAAATCCGGTGTAAAAATTGTCCACACTGCCAAACTGAGAATACCACTGGCCTTCTTCAGGCTTTTCGGGGAAAATCAGTATGTTGTCTCCCTGTTCCAACGCACGCACAGTGTTGTTAAATGTGTTGATTACTTCACGTGAACTGTCACGATGCACCGCTATAGGCTCCGTGCTAGACAAGGCCTGATACATCAGTGGCACAAGCATTCCGGGAATCTTATCTACAATTTTCTTGGGAAGTTTTTTAAACATTCCTTCCACTCCACGCTGCATCTGGTCGGCAAGCGCAGTCTTGTCAAGCATACGTGAATGTATCCACGGACGCACACGGAATGGCATACGAAGTACTGTCACTACAGGTCCGTAAATTTCGTAGTGATTAGCAACAAACACCACTGCGCCGTGAGAAGTATCAACGTTTTCTTTGCCTATTACCTTGGCTGGGAAAAACGGCTTTAACAATGCACGGGCAACTGCAACAAATACGCTCTTACGACGTGTGAACAACGTGTCTTGCAATTGTTCCTGCAACCATTCGTAATTGATATTTGGATTGGTTTTGCTGAGATACTCATCCATCTTGTTGCTATAGCTGTAATCAAGCGGCTGCTTTATTGCGAAAAACAACGCCACCAACAACAGAACACTGCAAAGAGTCTGCAATATTGTAGTCCAGCCCACAAACAAAGGAAGATTGTCCGCAAATACCACTAAAGCGAAAACGCACTGCGAAATTATCATTGCGCCAAGTTGATCACGAAGTTGCATGTGTCTGACTGATTGATTGTCAAGGTTGCTTATCTGTGCAACTCTCATTGTTTCCACAAACATGGAATACAACCATGCAGCAATCTGGCCAAATCCTACAAAAAACATCACGTAGTAGACAACAATGCCCCACTGTGTATCGGTCGGGACAAGAAAACATGCCAAAAGCAAAACAACGCCACTGACATACACGGTCAACTTCGTAGTACGGCTTTTTAACAATTTTCCGAAAAGCACACTTGCAATGGTTACAATAAACAGTAACAGTAAAACATATGCCTGCTTGTATAGAAAACTTAAATTAGAAAGACTTTTGTCAAAAACGACGTAAAGCATCAGCATCAACACAATTTCCAATGCCATCGAAGACAGCGAAAAAGTACGGAAACTGAGTATCAGCGTTGCACAGTTTTTTCTTTCCTTACGTGCGGGAACACTGCGTATATTGTTAACAACAAACAAACAAACTTGAACAGCAAGTATCACCCCCGACCCGATCAACGCCGCAATGTTTTGAAAATTTACGACGCCAAGGACGACAAAAACAATACATCCCATCAACGCCAGAAGTATGTACAATATATTAATGAAAACCTTCAAACGTTTTAGCCCCTTTCAGAATTTACAAATAAATTATACCATCTGTGCATTAAAATAACAACAGGTTTTTCTTAAATTTATACCCACTCAGTCGCAAAACCAACAGAAAAACAATGCAAATTGTTGTAAAAAAAGAATTTTCTAAATGTATATCGTTGAATTGACATGTTTGTTGCGATGTAGTAAAATACAGTGTGTTGTTTCGGACAACAAATTACATTTACGGAGAATTACCATGAAATTCTTTGAAGTAGACCTCAACGGTTACAACGCTAAACTGCCAATACTTCCTCTTCCCAGCGGCGTGAACATCGCTTTTTTCAATCTTCACGGCAACCAGGAAATGACTGAACACTGCGGTAAAGAACTTGCAAAGCTGGTCAAGGGCTGCGACGTACTTCTTACTGCTGAAAGTAAGGGATTGCAACTTACACACGTAATGGCACGTGAACTGGGTCAACCCTACTACGCAGTTGCACGTAAATCCAAGAAACTGTACATGCAAGACGGAATAGAAGTAGAAATCAAGTCAAGCATCACAACAGGTGCAGTACAGAAACTGTATCTTTCCAAGCACGACTCAGAACTGATGAAGGGCAAGAAGGTCTGCATCGTCGACGACGTCGTTTCAACCGGCAACAGTCTTGAAGGACTGGAAAAGTTGGTGGAAATGAGCGGCGGAGAAATTGTAAACAAAGCCTTCGTTCTTGCTGAAGGTCAGGCAGCTGAAAGAAAGGATATTGTATTCCTTGGAGTGATTCCCCTGCTTTAATAAACAACATGCGGATGACCGCCGCAATGCGGCGGTTTTTCCGCTACAAACAAAAAAATTGACTTTAATTTGTTGACAAGTCGACAACAAAGGTTTATACTATCTAAAGATATTGGGGTATCGCCAAGCGGTAAGGCAACGGATTCTGACTCCGTCATTTCGCAGGTTCAAATCCTGCTACCCTAGCCAATCGAGAAATGCGGGCGTTTAGGTCGCAATGGAAAAGGTGTACGAAAAGTACACCTTTTTTCCATTTCTCCGTGTTGCTCCGCATTTCTCTTGACTTTCGTGTAGTCATG
>DVLO01000010.1 GCA_018715495.1 Candidatus Limihabitans stercoravium
AAGGAACGAATGAGAATCTGAACGGACTGCTCAGAGAATTCTATCCGAAAGGCAGAAATCTTTCGAGAGTCAGCCCTGCAACTCTGAAAAAGAACCTGGCGTTGATCAACGCCAGGCCCAAGAAAGTTTTACATTACCATACACCACAAGATTTATTCCTTGAAAATCTCTCTAACTGTTGCACTTGATTTGACAATTCATCTATTGTCTCATGGGTGTAAAGAGTTACAAAATGATGTAAAAATCCCAATACAATGTTTTTGAAGATGTATTTAATGCGGCAAACGGTTTATTGCAAGTGGATTTTTTGACTGTAAAAACAGTTCCATCGGGAAAATTACAATAGGAAAATCAGTTGTAAAACGCAGTTTAAATATGGCAAAATACGGCATCTGAAAGCAAGTTTTAAAGAGAGAAATGAAAAAGTCCCTTTGTAAAATCAGTTAAAATAAATTGAAATTCGGTATTGACAAGACATTTTTTGTTTGCTATACTCTACTTAGGTTAACGATAAACTAAATTGATTTTCCGTCAATTGAGTTGAAATCGGGAGGAATTTTTGTGACTAAAAGATGTACATTGAAAGATATCGCACAGGCTGCCAACCTGACGGTAAACTCTATTTCCAAGGTTTTTAGGGATGACAAGAGCATTTCGCAAAGTACCAAAGAAAGGGTGCGCAAGATTGCTGAAGAAATGGGATATGTGCCAAACTATTCGGCGTCGTCATTGCGAACAGGTAAGACCAATGTGGTAGGTGTGTTGTACGGAAACATTTTGAATCCCTACTTTTCGGTAATGTGTTCGCTGGTAAACGATTCTCTGCGCCGAATGGGATACACATCAATGTTTTTCGTAGAACCCAGCGTCAGCTGCATGATGGAAGTTGACATCGCACGCAAGATGTTGGCACACAACGTCGACGCAGTGCTGACATTTATGCAACCTACCGACGAAGTGTGCGAAATGTTGAAAAAGCACAAGAAGCCACTTGTTCTTATAGGACGTAACTGTGAAAATCCCTATGTCGATTGCGTTTATTCCGACGATTACAAGGGCGGATACATCATGGGAGAGTATCTTGCCAACCGTGGATTGAATGACATTGTGATGTTTGGCGTCAATCTGCAGTGTTCCGAACTGAGATTCAACGGCTTGAAAGATGCGTTGAACAGCAAGGGGGTAGATTTCGACCGAAAGGATGTAATCAGGTGCACCAACGAAAACTGCGGTGTTGTGGTGGAAAAATTGGTGTCATCGGGAAGAATCCCTCAAGCAATCTTCTGTTTCAACGACATCATGGCACTGGAAGCTCAAGCGTACATAAGAAACAGCAATGACCAACGGGTAAGAAAAATCCAGATCACGGGATACGACAACATACATTCACACTTCAGTGTGTTTGATAAAATAGTTACAATAGACACCAACAAGAAACAAATGGCAGACGTTGCCATTGAAATATTAAAAAACAAATTGAACGATTCGGCAAAAAGACAGCAAATCATGTTGGATGTTCAATTGGAAACAGGAGGAATTGAATGAAAAGCCTTGTAAAAAGAATTGTACCCATGCTTTTGGCAATGGTGATGTTGTTCAGTCTTGTGGCATGTACGCCCGAATAGGCTCCGACACTTACCAAGCCCGAAATCACAGTAGTACAAGCTCCGTTGCGCTGTGAACTGGGTCAAAGCGTGACATTGCCGTCGGCAACCGCAACAGACGAAACTGACGGGGATATTTCCAAAGACATTGTAGTCAAGGTATTTCTGGGCGAACAGGAAAAGTTCAGCGGTAAGGGAAATGTCACTAACACATTTACCCCTGACAGTGTTGGCAGTTACGTGGCACGTTACCAGGTCGTCAACAGCAAGGAAGTTGCTTCCGACGTAAAGGAAATCAACATTACTGTTGAACAGGCGCAACCACAACCTGAACCGAAGTCTCCTGTAATCACAGTTGATACAGACGAACAGAGTTTCTCCGAAGAAGAAAATGTAATTCTTCGCAGTGCCAAGGGGGATGACGGTTACGGCGCAGACATTTCCGAAAACATTGAAGTGGAAGTTTTCGACAGCACTGAAACAGTGGTGTTCAACGGTAAGGGAAATGTTGAAAACAACGTGGGAATGCTCACTCCCGGTACATATACGGTAAGATACTCTCTTTCAAACGAAGAGGGTAAGACGGACAGCAAGGAATACCTCATCACGGTTGTTGCCGCTCCCAACGTAGCACCTGTACTCAGCGCACCTGAAAAGGATTACGTAATTTTTGCAGGACAATCTCTTGCAATTTCCAGTGCGTCGGCTTACGACGAAGAGGACGGAGATTTGTCCGACGAAACACTTGTACGCATTGAAAGGGCTGATGGTGAAACGGTACTTGAACAGCGCAAGGCTACAACATTCCGTCATGTTTTTGATGAGGCAGGACAGTACAAGGTAATTTACAGCGTCAAGGATTCCAAAGGCGCACTGGCTGAAGAAAAGAGTTTCAACGTAACAGTCAATGCAACTACCGACACAATGACAATCGACGGCGAAGTTACCGAACAGCAGTACAACACATTCAACGATTACGTGGGCGGAATCGGCGGACAGGTAACATTCCGTTTCTACGCTGATGACAACGGATTGTACATCGGCGCAATTGTAAAAGACACTAACCTCATTGCAAGTAACGATGCTAATCTTGAAAACAGACTCAATCTCATGGACGGTCTGGAATTTTCTTTCAATCCATTTGACGCAAGACAAGCGGACATCAAGAACACACAGTGTTTCCGTATCAGAATTGGTGTAGACGGCAGCTACAAGACTTACGTTCCCAACAACACAGACGACAAGTGGAAGGACGGAAGCATGGATCTGACGGGAAAATTCGCTGTCAAGACAAACGGAACGGTTGTTTACAACAAGCAAACATCCATGAGTGAACCCAATGCAACAGACGTAGACACAGGCTATTCGGTGGAACTGTTCCTCAGTTGGACGGACTTCGGTTACACGGGCAGACCCAACAGTGAAGGTGTAAATTATTTGAAAGATTACATCAGGGTGAACTTCGGGCACAGAAATGTAACCAACACCGAAGTGCGTAGCGATTACAGAGCACCAAATGCGGCTGACGCTGCGACGGCTTCTGCAAATAACATCTTCTACAACGAAACAAACTTCAACGGCAGACCTTTGGTAGCAGTGCAGGCATTGCACCCCGACTTGTACCACTTCCTGAGAATAAACGACAGCAACCCCAAGATGTTGGGAATCAACCCGTCTATCGCATCTGAAGAAGTTGTTCTTGACGGTTACATGGAAGAAAGTTTCTGGAAGGATGCAGTTACCGTTCCCAGCAAGCCAACATGCAACGGCGGTGGACATGCCGACAAGGAGTGTTACATGATTGAAGAAATACTGGACATTCAACTTGCCGTACGTGATCCGTCACGTCCCGACCTTGCAGGAACCAAAAACACGGCGTTTGTCAACACCAACGACGTTCCGGTGACCATGCTTGACGCAATGGGATTGTCCTTCGACTACGAAGTCCCCGGAATGAGTTTGCTTGACCTGATGTACGGTGAAGTCGAACCACGTCAGTACATGGTGTGTACTACCAACGGACACTTCTCCGACACAAGGGCACGCACGGTGTATTTCGGCGATTACAAGTACACCTACTACACAAATGACATTGACGAACTGTACAATTTAAAGGAAGATCCTTTCGAAATGACCAATCTCATTTTCGAAAAGGACAAGCAGGGCATCATCAATTTAATGAAAAACATGTTGTACAATTGGCAGATTGAACAACGTGACAATATTCCTCTTATCAATATCTGAGCGTAAGGAGGAAAGGGCGAACCTTCCCTCCTTGCGTGCATGGAGAACAAAATGAAAAATGTAGTTTTAATCATGCAGGATCATCAGTTGTTTTACAATCATCCTGCAATCAAGCGTCCCAATTACGACAAGTTTGTTTCAAAAAGCGTAAACTTCACCAACGCACGCACTGTAACGCCTTTGTGTTGTCCTGCAAGGCGCAGTATTCTGGACGGCATGTACGCCCATCAACACGGCCTGTACAACAACAGTGTGAAATCCCCCTTTACCGAAACAACCTATCTTGACCTGTTGCGTGACAACGGTTACGATTGCTACTACTTCGGCAAGTGGCACGCAGGGGAAAAGGAAAGTTCCTACTTCGGTTGCAAGGGATTTACTCCCGAAGGTTACAGCAGTCCGTACAAGTACGACAATTACAGCAGGTATTTAAAGGAAAACAATCTTACGGAAAATCCCGTTGCGCACGTAGATATAGGGTTGTCAGACGTTGACAAGTTCTACAGCGGTGCAGATGTTCCTTTGAAGGAAATTGAAAATCTGTTTACCTTGAGTTTCGGAACACTCATGGCGGAGGACGACACTCACGAATGTTTCTACCTTGCCAATACAGCATGCAAGCAGTTGGAACAACTGAAAGACAGTAACAGACCTTTTGCATTGCGTGTGGATTTCTGGGGACCTCACCAGCCGTATTTTCCCACAAAGAGATTCCTGGACATGTACGATGAACAGGATATAGAAGTGTATCCCAGTTTGTACGATGACCTGAAGGACAAGCCCGATGTCTACCGCAAGGAAAACGCACTGGGGTTGAACAACAACGGAAACATCATTTTACCCACACAGTTTGATGAACGAAAGTGGAAAAAGATGCTCAAGTACGCCTACGCACAAAACACCCTTGCCGATTACGCCGCAGGACGTATTGTTGACAAGATTTTCAGTCTTGGCATGGACAAGGACACCGTCATCATCTGGTCGGCTGATCACGGAGACGCACTGTGTTCACACGGCGGTCACGTGGACAAGGATTCCTACCTGAGTGCTGAGGTACTGAACATTCCGCTGGCGGTGTACAATCCCGACGGTCAGCATGGCGTTGAAGACATCCGTTACGTGTCCAACCTGGACATACCTGCAACCATTCTTGATTGCGCAGGTCTTGCATTTGAAGGCAGACCTTCTGTAAGTCTGTTGTCGTCATTTGCCCGTGACTACTTCGTTTCGGTGACGCACGGACACTTCTCAAGGCATGTGGCGTTGTCGGTGGAAAAGGACGGATTCAAGTACGTCAAGAACTTCGGTGACATTTCCGAACTGTACGACACTGAAAAGGACAAGTACGAAATGTCGAACCTTGCCTTGTCGGAAAAATACAGCAACGTGGTGGAAAAATTCGAAAACATACTTGAAGAATGGATGAAACTAAACGACTTCAAACCGTACAAGTAGCATTTGACTTTTGCCACAATGTGTGCTAATGTCGTATTCTTAAAGGAGATTTGTTAAATGCCTCCCATTACCTTGCTTATAAAACCTGCTTCGGGTGCATGTAACATGCGTTGCAAGTACTGTTTCTACGCCGACGTAATGGACAACAGAAGTGTGTCCAACTTCGGTATGTTGAGCGACGAATTGCACGAAACAATGGTAAAAAACGCCCTTGCCGAAGGGGAAGGAAGCGTTACTTTTGCCTTTCAGGGCGGCGAACCTACGCTGCGTGGACTGGATTTTTTCCAACGTCACGTGAAGTTGATTGAAAAACACAATGTAAACAAACTGCTTGTGTACAACGCCATTCAGACAAACGGTTACGTTATAGATGATCAGTGGGCAAGTTTTCTTGCCGACAACAACTTCTTGGTGGGACTGTCCATGGACGGCACACGTGCAATTCATGACAAGTTCCGTCTTGACAGCAAGGGGAACGGTACTTACGACAGAGTTCTTCGTTGTGCGAAAACATTGGACAAACACAAGGTGGAGTACAACATCTTGTGCGTTGTCAACAACGTAGTGGCAAGAAACGCAGTCAAGGTTTTAAAGACCTTGATTGGCAATGGGTTTAAATATATACAGTTTATTCCATGTCTTGACAGATTCAACGACGACATACAGCATGATTTCTCTCTCAATCCCAAAAATTACGCAAGGTTTTTAAAGAGTACTTTCGACATATACTACAAGTATTTCACCGAAAGAAGGTTGCTGAGCATAAGGACATTTGACAACTACGTTGCAATGCTTGCGGGAATGAACGCCGAAAGTTGTGGCATGAACGGTATCTGCAACTGCTATTTTGTTGTGGAAGGCAACGGAAACGTGTACCCATGCGACTTCTACGTACTGGATCAGTACTTGCTTGGCAACATTGCAACGGACAGTTTCAGCAAGTTGTTGCACAGCGACAATGCCCGAAAATTTGTCCGTCAGTCGCTTACTGTGGACGACAAGTGCCGTCAGTGCAGGTGGTTCTTTATCTGTCGGGGCGGTTGCCGACGAAACCGTCAGACAGACCTCAACGGAAGTCTCCATCTCAATGAGTATTGCAGTGCGTTTCTGGAATTTTTCCCGTACGCATTCGAACGTCTGCAGGAAATGGCACGTTTCGTCAGGAACAATCAAGGGTTTTAACAAGTTTCTGAATTTAACATTTCATCAACTAAAGAACAAGGGCGCATCGGCGCCCTTGTTTGTTGTTGTGCAATTGGTTTTCGTGGTGTAAACAATTTGCTGAAAGCAATAAATAGTGAAAAGTCCCTTTAATTGTCGGTAAAATGCTGTTTTATTTAGGCAGTGCCAATTGTAAATGAGGTGTGCTTCTTGCTGTAACCAAAGAAAGTAACATCATGTAAAGTACAATCAGAAAGGGAAAAAGTTCAATGTCTGCAATGCTAAATTACTAAAAACAACAAGGCAACTGCATTGGTTGTGCAGTTGCCTTAAGTGGTTTACGTATGAACTTGTAAGTGTAGTTGGGGTACAACTTTTGATGTAATGTACGTCCGATCTTTTGTTTATTGCAGTGTGGAATTTTTCCACGCAAGGGGTGTTTTCCCCGTCTTTGTCTTGAATACTTTCGCCAGGTAACTCTGGTCGGCAAATTGCAGTTTGTTGGCAATTTCCACAACGGAAAGATTTGTTGAAGAAAGAAGTTTCTTTACTTCATCAATCTTGCAATCCATCACGTATTGCGAAAACGTGGTTCCTGTCTGCAACTTGAATATTCTTGAAAAATACGCCGGGCTCAGATACACGTAGTCGGCAACATCTTTTAAAGAAAGCAATTCGCAGATGTTTTCCTTGATGTAACGCTTGGCATTGGCGATGGTCTGCGTCAGCGGAGAGTCATCTTCGGCAAGCGAAAAGAATTGTTTTAATGCGTTGTTTAGGTAGTCGCACAGGGTGTAGTAGTTGTCAAGAGAAAATATCTTTTAGGTAGCAGTCTTGGAAAATGCGAAAGACTGCAGTCCGTTGTTGTGCGTTCGGGATATCAGCGTGATTATTTCAATACACTTCAGTTTCAACGCCATGAGGTTATTTCCAAAACTGTAGAAGACATTTCCAAGCAGTTTGTTCAGTATGTGACGACTTGTGTTGTAGTCCTTGTCCGTGATTGCCTGAATGAGTTTGTTTTCCATTTCGACAAACATTCGGTTGTCTACCATGTTGTTGTCTATCTTCAGTTGCTGGATCTGTTCATTTATTTCCTTGTTGGATGAGTTTTGTTGCTGAACAAGGTAATCGTTTACTGCATTTTCGGCATCGAAATCACAGGAAGCAAGGTACAGCAGTTCTGTAAGATATCGCAACCTTTCGCAGGAAACGCTTTTTAGCCCTTGCAATATTTCAGAAAGCAGTGCGGTGTCGCAGTGGGCGTTGTGAAGACAGATGTCGTCCTGGTAACTGCACATGTCGTCCAACATCAGCGGAGCGGAAAAGTAGCCGCCTACAAGATTGTTCTTATCTCTTACGGGCGAACAGAATATTGCAAATCCCAGCGGACACATGAAACAGTAACCGCAGCGCAGTTGATTGGCAATGGTTACGGATTTTTCGGAAAGTTGTGAACATCCGTTGAAATGCAGTTTTTCGCAAATTCCGCACAGAGACTGACGGGAATTGATGGGAAGGTAATTGACTTCAATTCCCGTAGAAACGGAAAACATCTTGCATTGTTGTTGTATTTTGTCTTTAAAATCACTCAAAATTTATTCCCTCTACAAACAATTCGCTGAATGTCGGATGGCTGTTCAGTTGGACGGTTGTTGTCTGCAATGCAACTTCGTCAAACTTGTTTCTCAATTCTTCATGGGAGAGCCACAATATGGCGCCGCCTATACTGGTGTTTCCTGCAATGACAATTTTGTCCTGCAGTTGCTTGTCCAACAGTCCCAGTGTAAACAGGCAGTGTTTCTGAATGTAACTTCCGAATCCGCCTGCAATGAATACCTTCTGTAAGTTTTGTTTGGATACATTTGCCACTTCAAGCAGTGTTTCCACTCCTGCGAAAATTGCCGATTTGGCAAGTTGTACCGCCCTTATGTCTTTTTGCGAAATGTAGACGTCGGGTGTGAGGTAGTATCTGTCCTGTTTCAGGTTGTCATCGGCGTTCTTGTTAAATCTGCCTGTTTCATCTATTATGCCCAGTCGCAAAAATTCCGAAATGGCCTTAAGAATACCGCTTCCGCAGATTCCTACAGGTTTATTTCCGTAGTATTTGCAGTCCACAGTGCCGTTATTTATGTCTACATCGTAGATGGCTCCGTCCACTCCGCTCATACCGCAATCCAGTTCGCCCCCTTCCAGCGCTGGTCCTGCAGCGGTGGAGCAAGCGTAAAGTTTACCGCCTGCGCTCAGTACAATCTCACCGTTTGTGCCAAGATCCAGTAACAGGTTGCATCCGTCCTGTAAATTGGTGCTGACAATTCCTGCAACGATGTCTGCCCCTACGAAGGACGAAATGTTACTGCACGTCACAACTTTTTTGCAGAATTCTATGCCAATGTCGGCGGCATTTACAGTTTGTTTTTCTAAAAACTGGGGAGTGAATGGAGCACAGGCAAATCCCGAAATGCTCTTGTTGACAAGAGTGTGCAACATCACTGTATTTGCACAGACGAAACAGGTTTCTACCTTTACATCTGCGTTGTTTTGTCTGCAAAGTTTTACTACATTGTCGTTAAGTGCGGATACCAGCGTTTTGTGCAGGTCTTCTATACCGTTTTTAACGCAGTATTCGATACGTGAAACGACATCTGCACCGAAGGCGGATTGACTGTTTACAAATCCCACCTTGTCAACGGGCTTGCCGTCACACAGCAGGTAGGCAACAATGGTTGTGGTGCCTATGTCTATTGCAACGGTGTATTCTCCCTCTTTGTCATGTGCTTTTTCAAGACTTACGCCCGCATCCTGCATTATCGATGCGGTTGTTTCTTCCACGATGATCCGTGTGTTTTTGTTGAGAGGGTATTTACATGCCAGTCGGTATCCCTTGTTGATGAGATCTTCTCCCAGCACAAGATCGTGCGGTTGTGCCTCTTCGGGATTGTCAATCAGTATCTTGCATTTTCCGCAGATACCCTTTCCTCCACAAGGAGCGTAATGGGGTATGTTGAGTTTTTGCAGCACTTTGTCTGCAGTTGTGCCCTTGAGTACCTGTATTTTGTCCTCTCCCTTCGATGTAACAACGGTTGCAATGACAAATCCGTCCTTTCGGTTGGGACACATCTTGCTGGGACAGGTTGCGCAGTTGTGCAACGACAGGTTCTGACATGCGCTCTTTTCTTTTAAGCAAATCAGGTACGCAACGGATTTCTGCGGCAGCATTAGGTGTGACGGTGCAAGAGTAATGGTATCTTGTTTAAGAATACTGAAAAAGGCAGGCATCTGATGAATGTCGAAGATGTCGTTTCCCATTTCCACACATTTTGTAATGCTGTATTGTTGGAATTGTTGCGCAAGTTGCTCAATGGATTGCTGCATGTAGTGATACAGCGAGTAATTTGCGAAAGAATCGGCGAATACTCCCAGAAACGGGTCGGCAGCGGAAATTTCGCTGATTGCCCTGTCCGCCTGTTCTCCTATTGTAAGGGCGAAAAAGCAGAATGACTGACTGTCCTTTATGGATTGACACTTTCCGGTCAGTGTTGCCTGGTCAAATCTCAGAAAATCCGAAGATGTTTCCAACGCACATTTGTTTACAAGAAACGCCTGCGGACGGATACTGGGAATAAGTTGATTTACCGTTTGTCTGATGTCATCCAGACAATCTTCCAGTTGATCGGGTGTAAGATTCAACGTCTTTATGAAATTGTCAAAAGATGGAATATCGTATTTCATGAGTAAATGATAATTCAAAAAAACACCTTTGTCAATATTAAACTGACGGACAAAACATGATTAAAAAAACATGATAAAATTTTTACAAAAATGTAAAATTATTTCTAGAAATGCAGCCGCCCATGGGTTTATAATTTAGGTAATCTTAAATTAACTCAAAAAAGGAGAAGGAGTAAAATGCAACAAATTTTGTCAGACATTTCAACAGCATTGCAAAACGGTCGTGCAAAAGTCGTTAAGGAACTTGTTACTACAGCGCTTGAACAGAACTTTTCCGCACAGGAAATTCTTGGCGCAATGTTGGACGGTATGTCCATTGTAGGCGCTAAGTTCAAGGCAGACGAAATCTTCGTTCCTGAAGTTCTCATTTCCGCCCGTGCACTCAATCAGGGTCTGGAAATCATCAAGCCTATCCTCACAGAAACAGGCGTAAAGCCCATCGGCAAGGCAGTAATAGGAACAATCAAGGGTGACCTTCACGACATCGGCAAGAACCTTGTAAAGATGATGCTCATCGGCGCAGGTCTTGAAGTAATTGACCTTGGTGTTGACGTTTCTCCCGAAACATTCGTTCAGTCTGCTCAGGACAACGGTGCGAAACTCATCTGTATCAGTGCGTTGCTCACAACAACAATGACCAACATGAAGGGCGTAATCGACGAACTCAATGCACGTGGTATCCGTGACCAGTACATTGTAATGATTGGCGGCGCTCCCATCACAACAGCATTTGCCGAAGAAATCGGCGCAGACCGTTACACTCCCGACGCAGCGACGGCTGCCGAAGTGGCTAAGGGCTTTTTTGAGTAAGGTGTGCCATGAAGATGAACATGTACAAGTGGCTTGAAGATGCGGCTTCATTGCCGGTCAAGGCCATGCCTATATTGTCTTTCCCTGCTGTGCAGTTGATTGGTATTTCCGTCAAGGAATTGATTGCGTCTTCTGACAATCAGGTAAAAGCAATGAAGATCGTTGCTGACAAAACACCTTCAATTGCATCTGTTTCACTGATGGATTTGTCCGTTGAAGCGGAATGTTTCGGTTCTAAGGTAGTATTTCACGACGATGAGGTCCCCGCTGTAGTAGACGAAATTGTGACGTCGGAAGAAGAGGCAAAAGCCCTGGTTGTTCCGCCAGCCGACAGCAAGCGTGCAGGGATCTGCATTGAAGCAATTGCTAAGGCTACACAACTTATCACCGACAGACCGATTTTTGCAGGAGTGATAGGAAGTTTCTCTCTTGCTGGAAGATTGGTGGGTGTTACGGACGCAATGGTGTACTGCTACGACGAACCGGACATGATGAAGATTGTACTGGAAAAAAGCACGCAGTTTCTCATTGAGTACTGCAAGAAATTCAAGCAAGCCGGCGCCAACGGCGTTGTAATCGCCGAACCATTGACGGGACTGTTGTCTCCCGCCTTTGCCGAAGAATTTTCAACACCTTACCTCAAGGCTATCGTCGATGCGGTACAGGATGAAGATTTCCTTGTAATTTATCACAACTGCGGTAACACTGCACTGCGTATCATTGACACAATACTTGAAGTGGGTGCTAAGGTTTACCACTTCGGTAATGCAGTAGACATGGAACAGGTAATGAAGGCAGTACCTGAAAATGTAGTTGCAATGGGAAACATTGACCCTGCAGGACAATTCCGTAACGGCACTGTGGAAAGCATCACCAAGGCAACGGAAGAACTGTTGGAAAAATGCGGAAAATACAACAATTTCATTCTTTCTTCGGGATGTGATATTCCTCCTCTTGCAAAGTGGGAAAATATTGACGCATTTTTCAAGGCTGCAGGGCACAAGTAACAAAAGCAAATATGACTCACAAGCCCAATTATCAGAACATCGTTGACGTCGCATTAAACAGAAAACCTCAACGCATACCTTTGTATGAACATTACGTATCGTACAACATGATTGAAAAAATCACAAACACCCAATTGAGCAGATATTATTGGGGAACGCCTACTGAACTTCGGTTGATGTTTGTCAATTACACGGCGTTTTTCCGTGATTACGGCTACGACGCCGTAAGTTTTTGAGTGTTGCGTGACAGACATTTTGCCGCACGGCGGCGCATTGTCGGGCTCCGGAAAGGGATATATCGACAGTCAGTAAACATTTGACGCCTATCCCTGGGAAAGTGTCAAGGAGTTGTACATCAATCGATTCAAACCCTATTTCGACGCACTGGCGTAAAGTATGCCTGACGGCATGAAGGCTATCGGCGGTGTGGGAAACGGCGTGTTCGAAATCGTTCAGGACCTTGTAGGGTACGAAAACCTGTGTATATTCTCCTTCGAAGAACCTGAACTTTACGCATCTTTGTTTGAAAAAGTGGGGCAGATTCTGTACGAAATCTGGCAATGGTTTTTAAAAAATTACAGTGACGTTTACTGCGTTTGCCGATTCGGGGATGACTTGGGATACAAGAGTAACACCTTGCTGTCCCATGAGGACATCAGAAAACACATCATTCCTCAGTACGCAAGGATTGTCGATCTTGTTCACCAATACGGCAGACCCTTCCTTCTTCACAGTTGCGGCAAGATATTTGCAGTAATGGAAGACCTGATTGATGCGGGGGTGGACATACTAAATCCCATTCAACCGTGCAGTAAGGATATGAATCCCGTCAATCTGCGTGACACCTACCGCAACAGGATTGTTTTCCACGGCGGATTGGATACTCAGGAAATACTTCCGAAATGTTCTCCTGAACAGGTGGCGGAGGAAGTGCGCAAACTGATTGACGTCTTCAAGCCGGAAGGAAATTACATATTTGCTGCCGCTCACAACATTCAGACGGACGTAAGTGCCGAAAACATCGACGCAATGTTTACTGCCGCTAAAAAATACAAGTAAACTACCGTTGGGTAGGTCTTTCTTGTCAATACAATCACAAAAGGCATTTGTCTGACAAAATTTTCCCAATTGCTCCGACAATACATTTAACAGTTTTTGTGCGCTTTAATACAGTTGTGGGCAGATTGCACAACGAACAAGTATTTTACCTTCAATGTAAATACAGGTGATGCATGCTGCCTGTCCGACTGTTTTATTGCGGTGATTACGGTCGACATTTCATTTTCTGACATTCGGCAGCAGTGGAAAAGAAACATTGCGCCGTCGGTTCTTTCTTTACACCCATGTTTATCTGCACGCACATGTAGTGTGCAGACCATTTTAATAATCCTTTTACTAAAAGAAACTGAGCTTTCAAGAACAAGAAGGCTCAGTTTTTTTGCGTCTTGCAGCATTCGTTTCAGAAATTCAATACGACAATTAGACTGCAAGAAGTAATGACGTCAGCACGTTTTTACGATTTAATAAAGCAAATCATTTAAGAAACTTTACAGTCTGTCGGTTTATAGAACAAAACTGTTCTTGCATTGTGTTCTTTGCTATTTGCCGATGTGATTTCGTTGAGCAGTTGCGCATCGGTCATCGTAAAAACTGTTGTCGTGAAAGCAACTGTTTGGCAAAGGGCGTTACCGGAAGATATTTCAGCCATGGTTACTGTGTAAACTGCTGTTGCAATGTATTGAAATTTATCTGTTTTTACAAAGAGGGTTTTTTATATTTTACGGGTGGTTATCAATTAAATTTATATACCTATATTTAAATCCTTGTTTACTTTACACATTCTTTACACAACATTTACAATTTCACGAATTGAATGGCAATTTAAATTAAAGTAAAATGTATGTGTGGCGGAATGTCACTTTTTAAGCATGTTTTTTTACGACAAATTGTGAGTTAAAACCTGTTCAGAAAGTATATTTCGACAAAAAAAACAAGTAGCAAAATATTTTTCCAAGGAGAAAAAACATGAAAACCATTGTAATCGGAGTAATTGGTGCGGATGTACATGCTGTCGGCAACAAGATCATCGAATATGTGTTGAAGAACGAAGGGTACAACGTGGTAAACGTTGGCGTTCTTTCATCACAGGAAGACTTTATCAATGCCGCAGTGGAAACGAATGCTGACCTCATTCTGGTATCTTCACTGTACGGACAAGGTGAAATAGACTGCCGTGGAATGCGTGACAAGTGCATTGAAGCGGGTATCGGTGACATCCCGATGTTTGTAGGCGGAAATATCGTAGTAGGCAAGCAGAATTTCGACGAAGTAAGAGAACGTTTCTACAAGATGGGCTTTAACAAGGCGTATGCACCCGGCACACCCATCGAAAAGACATTGCCGGACATCAAGGAAGTTTTAGGAGAGTAAAATGAGTCGCTATCTGATGATTGACTTCGGTTCAACATTTACCAAACTTACGGCAGTTGATACCGACAAGGAAGACATCATTGCAACGGCAAGTCACTTTACCACTGTGGCGACGGACATCACAATCGGGTACGAAAACGCATTGAAGTCATTGTTTGAGAAGACTGGCGGTCCCATTAAATTTGATCGTATCATTGCGTGTTCATCTGCAGCAGGCGGGCTCAAGATGGCAGCCATCGGACTGGTGGACGAACTGACTGTAGAAGCCGCCAAGCGTGTTTGCCTGGGCGCAGGGGCTAAAGTTGATCTTGCGTTTTCGCATCACCTGACTAAGAAAAACATTCAGGACATCATTGACAAGAAGATTGACATCATTCTTCTGTCGGGCGGTACTGACGGCGGCAATTCCGAATGTGTGCTGTACAACGAAAACATGCTTGCACAGTCGCATATGGAAGCACCGATAGTGTACGCAGGCAACAAGGATTGCCAGGACGAAATCATGGAAATTGCCGATAAGGCAGGTCTTCATGAATACATCTGCGAAAACGTTATGCCCAAGCTCAATGTCTTGAACATTCCCAGTGCGAGAGAGAAGATAAGAGAGATCTTCTTAAAGAACATCATTGAAGCTAAGGGTATCAAGAAGATTGAAAAGGAAATCGACAAGGTAATCTTCCCCACACCCGAAGCGGTGCTGAAAGCGTCGGAACTGTTGTCTAAAGGCTACATGCACGAAAGCGGACTGGGCGAACTGGTGCTGGTGGACATCGGCGGTGCCACAACGGACATGTATTCGATGTGTTCGGCATCGGCTAAGCGCAGTGACGTAATCATCAAGGGACTTGAAGAACCCTACGCCAAGAGAACGGTAGAAGGCGACATTGGAATGAGGTATTCGGCGTTGGGTGTACTCAACTCACTTACCAAAGAGGAAATCAGGACAATCAATCTTGACGAAAACGTGGATCTTGAAAAGGAACTTATCTACCGTCACGAACACGTAGACAACATTCCAAGTAATGAACACGAACTGCACATTGACCGTATCATGGGTCAGATCTGTGTGGACAAGGCAATGGAAAGACACGTAGGCAAGATGGAAGAACTGTACACTCCTATGGGAATGGTGTACAACCAGTACGGCAAGGATCTCAGCAAGATTCGTTACGTAATAGGTACAGGCGGTGTGCTTGTGCGCAATGCCGATCCCTACCAGATTCTGAAGAAGGTAGAGTACACGATGAAGAAGCCCATGGAACTTCGTCCCGACTGTCCGGATTACCTTCTTGACGCTGACTACATACTTGCGGCCATGGGTCTGTTGAGTGAAATTGACCCGTTGCTGGCGCTCAGAATCATGAAAAAACACTTAAAGCCAATTGAAAAAACTACAAAATAAATAAAAGGGTGACAGAAAGATGGTTAAAAACAAAAAACTGACAGAAAAAGAATTTCTTGAAGAAAGAAAAGCTGTACTTGCTAGCTGGCACACAGGCAGTGACAGTCAGCTCAATCTGGATGAGGCGGTAAAGTATCTTAAGAGCATTCCGGAAGAAAAGAACTTCGCTGTAAAACTTGCCAAGGCCAAGGAAAACAAATCCCGTACTCTTGTACAACCCCGTGCAGGCGTGCCCGTAATTTCCAAGCACATAGAGTTGTTGCAATATCTTGAAAAGAGCGGTGCGGATTTCCTTCCTTCCACAATTGACAGCTACACCCGTCAGAATCGTTACCAGGAAGCGGAAAACGGTATTGAAGAAAGTGAAAAGATAGGCAGAGCATTGCTCAACGGATTCCCGGCTGTAAACCACGGCGTTACAGGTTGCAAGAAGGTTCAGGAATCTGTAAACGTTCCGTTGCAGGCAAGACACGGAACGCCCGACTCAAGATTGCTTGCAGAAGTTGTCCATGCAGCAGGCTGGACATCCAACGAAGGCGGCGCAATTTCCTACAACGTACCTTATGCCAAGAGCGTTTCAATCGAAGACTCAATCAAGTACTGGCAGTACTGTGACCGTCTTGTAGGCTACTACGAAGAACACGGCGTACATATCAACCGTGAACCGTTCGGACCTCTGACAGGAACACTTGTTCCACCGTCGATTTCCAACACTATCGGTATCATCGAAGCATTGCTTGCAGCCGAACAGGGCGTAAAGAGCATCACAGTCGGTTACGGAATGGGCGGCAACATGGTTCAGGACGTTGCGGCAGTACGTACCTTGGAAAAACAGACAGTAGAATATCTCAAAAAGTTTGGTTACAACGATGTAACCGTTACAACGGTATTCCACCAATGGATGGGCGGATTCCCTGCTGACGAAGCGGAAGCACTGGGACTCATTGCAATGAGTTCGACGGTTGGCGCACTTGCAGGTGCAACCAAGATGATCACCAAGACTCCTCACGAATCGGTAGGTATTCCCACCAAGGAAGCTAACGGAACAGGTATCAAGGCATCCAAGATCGTAACACGTCTGCTCAGCGAACAGAAGTTCCCCGACAGCCCCGCACTTACAGCCGAAATGCAGCAGATTGAAAAAGAAGTCAACTGCCTGATGGACGCTATCCTCGAAGTAGGCGAAGGCGACATCGCACAAGGCGTTGTAAAGGCATTCGAACTGGGTATGATCGACGTACCTTTTGCTCCCAGTAAGTTCAATGCAGGTCTCATTCTTCCCGCACGTGACAACGAAGGCAACATCCGTATTCTGGAATTCGGAAAACTGGCTTTCAGCGATGAAATCAAGGAATTCCACCACAAGAAGATTGCCGAACGTGCAGCAGCTGAAAACCGTCCTGTTTCATTCCAACTTACAATTGACGACATTTACGCAGTAAGCGTAGGACACCTTGTAGGTCGCCCACAATACAATGACTGATAAAATTTTTTAAATAATAAAGAGGGTAAAAAAATGAAAATCATTGACGTAATTCTGACAAAATCGTACACAGGCTTCTACTTTGATGACCAGAAGGCAATCAAGAACGGCGCAGATCACGACGGTTTCATGTACGTTGGCGAACCCATGACAGAAGGATTCCAAAAAGTCCGTCAGGCAGGCGAAGCAATTTCCATTCAGCTCATCCTTGAAGACGGCACAGTAGGCTACGGCGATTGCGCAGCTGTACAGTATTCAGGTGCAGGCGGACGTGACCCGTTGTTCCTTGCAAGTGATTTCATCCCATTCATGGAAAAGGAAATTGTTCCTCAACTCATCGGTGAAGATGTTGAAAAGTTCCGTCCTCTTGCCGAAAAGTACGACAGAATGATCATCAACGGAAAGAGATTGCACACAGCAATCCGCTACGGTATCACACAGGCATTGCTCAATGCAACTGCCAACAGCAAGCGTATCACAATGGCCGAAGTAATCCGTGATGAATACAACGTTGAAAAGGGCGAATACAAGGCAATTCCCGTATTTACTCAATCGGGTGACGACAGATACGACAACAGCGACAAGATGATCATCAAGGAAGCAGACGTTCTTCCCCATGCTCTCATCAACAACGTTGATTCCAAACTGGGCAGAAACGGTGAAAAACTGCTTGCTTACGTTGCTTGGCTGAGAGACCGTATCCTGAAGTGGCGTGCAAGAGAAGATTACAACCCCATCTTCCACATTGACGTTTACGGAACAATCGGTCTTGCTTTCAACAACGACGTTGACAAGATGTTCAACTACCTGCTTGAAGTGGAAAAGACAGCTAAGCCTTTCCACATCCGTATCGAAGGACCTGTAGACACAGGCGACCGTGAAGGAACAATGTTGCTTGAAAAGGCATTGACAGAAAAGTTGGATGCAGCAGGTTCCAAGCTGGAAATCGTTGCCGACGAATGGTGCAACACCTTGGAAGACATCAAGTACTTTGCCGACAACCATGCAGGACACGTTTTGCAAATCAAGACTCCTGACCTTGGCGGCGTAAACAACGTAGCAGAAGCTATCCTGTACTGCAACGAAAAGGGTGTAGGCAGCTACTGCGGCGGTACATGTAACGAAACAAACATTTCCGCACAGACAACAACAAACATTGCAATTGCATGCCGTGCTTCTCAGTGCCTTGCTAAACCCGGTATGGGCGTTGACGAAGGATACATGATCGTCAAGAACGAAATGAACCGTGTAATTGCATCCGCTAACAAGAGAGTAAAGTAATTTAACGAAGGTGCATTTATGAAAAGAGCAATTGCGGGTTCTTTGGAATCCAACGATGTACTGATTACCGTCAAAGAAAGCAATTGCCTCAACATAACAGTGAAAAGCATTGTGTATGACTTTTTCCATCGTGAGATCGAAAAAGTCATACGCGATACCCTCGCTGAATTGGGCATTGATAAAATTGACGTGGTGTGCGAAGACAAGGGTGCGCTGGATTACACGATTAAGGCTCGTCTTTTAGTTGCCATTGCACGCATGGAGGGACAGAAATGAGAAGAAGTCTGCTCTTTATTCCGGGAAACAATCCCGCAATGTTGCAAAATTCCGACGTATTCGGAAGTGACGCCGTAATCTTCGACCTTGAAGACGCAGTCAGCGTCACCGAAAAGGATTCGGCAAGAACTCTTGTGGGAGAATTTTTAAAACAGACCCACGACATGCCGATGGAAATCGTAGTGCGTATCAACGGTCTTGATACACAGTACTATCCTGAAGACCTTGAAACAGTAGTCAGCGACAAGATTGACACAATCATGTTGCCCAAGGCGAATGTAGAATATCTCAACCAACTGGACAAGTTGCTGACTAAAATTGAAAAAGACAAAAAAATGACTAAAAAAACAGGTGTATTGCCCATCATCGAACTGGCTTCATCTGTTTTGGAAATAAACGAAATTGTACGTTGTCCCCGTGTAAACGGCGTACTGCTGGGTGCGGAAGACCTGTCAAGCGACCTTGAAGTGGAACGCACCAAGACGGGCAACGAAATACTGCTGCCACGTATGCAGATTGCCTACGCTTGCGCCGCACTTAAAATAGACGCAATCGACACCCCCTTTACAGACACAAACGACATGGAAGGATTAGAACACGATTGCAGGTTCGTAAGTAACCTTGGAATGAATGCTAAGGCTGCAATTCATCCCAACCAGATACCTACAATCAATTCGGTGTTCGTACCTACTGCAAAGGCTATAAACTGGGCGTTGCGTGTTGAAGCGGCATCACGTCAGGCAGCCGAAAAGGGACTGGGAGTATTCAGTCTTGACGGCAAGATGGTGGACAAACCCGTCATCATGCGTGCACAGAAGATACTTCTAAAGGCAAGAAGATACAATCTCATTGACGACAACGGAGGTGTGCTATGAAAAACAGTATCGGCCGTTTCGTACCGCAACAGTTCAAGCCTTTTGTGAGCAGCAGCGATTACAACAATCACAAGCGTAAACTAATTGACGAAAAGAAACGCACAGACGGATTTACAATGTTGCAGTCGGTCAGCGACATGTTTGACAAACTCAACATTACCGACGGAATGACATTGTCTTTCCATCACCATTTGCGAAACGGCGACTTCGTATTGAATGCCGTAGCGGAAGAAATCAAGCGACGTGATATAAAAAATCTGAAACTTGCCCCCAGTTCAATATTCCCAAGCAACGCAATTTTAGTTGAATTGATGGAAAACGGAAACGTAACGGACATCTACACCGACTACGTAAACGGTCCCGTTGCAGAGGCAATCAGCAAGGGTAAACTCAAGGGAATGTGCGTCATGCACACTCACGGCGGCAGACCCATGGCAATTGAATCGGGCGAACTTCACATCGACGTTGCAATACTTGCAACACCCACTGTGGACGCCAAGGGAAACGGAACGGGATTCATCGGCAAGAGCGCATGCGGCAGCATGGGATACGCCGAAAGCGATCTCAGATACGCCGACAAGGTTGTTCTTGTAACGGACAACATGGTGGACAGCATCGAAAGTCCTCAACTTGACGGCAGTTACGTTGACTACGTATTAAAAGTGGATGCAATCGGTGACCCCAACGGCATTGTTTCAGGCACTACACGTATCACCAAGGATCCCGTAGGACTCAAGATTGCACGTGACACAACGGCGCTTTTAGATGAATTGGGGATGATCAAGGAAGGTCTTTCCATGCAGACGGGCGCAGGCGGTACAAGTCTTGCAGTTGCCTACTACGTAAAACAACGTATGTTGGAAAAGGGTATCCGTGGAAGTTTCGCTTCGGGCGGAATTACAGGTTACTTTACCGACATGCTGGAGGAAAATCTGTTTGACGAACTGTTTGACGTTCAGTGTTTTGATCTTAAAGCCGTTCAGTCAATAGGTAAAAACCCCAGACACCATGCAATGAGCGGTTCAAGATACGCCAATCCGTTCGACGACAACGTTGTTGACAAACTGGACTTTGTAATACTGGGCGCAACGGAAATCGACCTTGACTTCAATGTCAACGTCACAACCGATTCGCACGGCAAGATCATGGGCGGTTCGGGCGGACACAGCGACACGGCTCACGGTGCCAAGGTCACTGTCATCACAACCAACCTCATCAAGTCACGTCTGCCCATCATCAAGGAAAAGGTGACAACAGTCACAACTCCCGGTGAGGACGTAGACGTGTTGGTAACCGAACGTGGAATTGCAATAAACCCACGTCGTACCGACCTTCTTGAAAAGGTTAAAAACAGTAAGTTGCCCGTATTTACAATGCAACAATTGCTTGAAAAGGCACATTCTATTACCGGTCAGCCCGATACGTTGAAACTCAGCGATCAACCTGTCGGAGTAGTTGTGTACCGTGACGGTACAGTAATCGACACGTTGTACAAGACAAATTAAATTTTTAACAGGAGAAAATCTTTGTGATTGTCAAAGAAGTGGTATTACCTGCAGAGAAACAGCGTATTGCTGATTTTCTTGCAAGTGAGCAATTGCGATACGAACAGAACATCGACCGAACGTTGTATGTGGAAAGTGATGACCGAATTGTAGGTACTGTTTCGTCGGCTAAGCACATCATCAAGTGCCTTGCTGTCGACGATGAGTTCCGTGGTGAAAACCTTGCAGTTCTTCTGGTCAGCGAAATCATCAAGAGAATGCACGATGACGGAATTTATCACTACCAGGTGTTCACCAAACCGCAGTACGAAGTTGTATTTAAAAGTCTTGGTTTCAGGACGCTGGTTGCAACTTCGGAGTTTATTGCGCTTGAGGGCGGCGAAGGGTCGATAGACAACGTAATCAAGAAGTTGCAGGTACAAATCAAGTTCAATCTGGGTGTTGACGTCACTGCGGGAGCAGATATAGGCTGCGTTGTAATAAACGGCAATCCATTTTCCAACGGACATCTTCAACTTGTGCAGTATGTATCGGCTAATCACGACTTCGTGTTGGTGTTCGTTGTGGAGGAAGAAGCATCCTACTTCACCTTCAAGGAAAGATACGCCATGGCGTACCTTGCACTCAAACAGTACCGCAATGTGTTGGTAGTGCCATCCACTAAGTACATTGTGTCCAAGGATACTTTCCCCGGTTACTTCTTAAAGAGCGTTGACGAAACAACGGAAAGTTTCGCAAGATACGACGCATTACTGTTCAGAAATTACTTCATGCCGGGACTCAGTATCAAGTGCAGATACGTCGGCACGGAACAGTCCGATTACATGCGTCTTTACAATGAAACATTGAAACAGGTTCTCAGTTACCGTTTGAAGATTGTTCCACGTTTTGAGGAACACGGTCAACCAATTTCGGCAGCCAACATCAGAAAACTGATTGCCGAAGGTAAGCATCAGGAATTGCTGGAACTCATTCCCGAAACAAACCATGCAGTGTTGCTTGCCATGTTGCAGAGCAAAAATGAGTTGCCTGAGTGACGTGCTTGAAGCACGTGAGAAAAGACGTCTTGACATTGTTAGTCTTTCGGAAAGCAACAATGTTGTGACAATCAAGGCAAACATTCCCGGGAAGAACAAGCGGATTTATTCGGCGTACGCTCTGACGGGACACTTTGCAAGGCTTTGTCACCGTGAGGGTGACGGCGATTGTCAGTTGTGGGACGGGGCAGACGGCCCGACAGTGGTGTTTACCACGTCGGCTGATCCCGAAACAGTCAAGCAACGGTGCGTCAACCTGGAAGAAACTCATCCGTTGGGAAGATTCGTTGACCTGGACGTGTGGAAGAAGGGCGAACAGAAGTCACTGTCAAGAGGGTACATGAGACGCTGTTACATCTGCGACAAACCTGCGTTTGTGTGCGGAAGGATGGGCGGTCATCCCATTGAACAACTGATTGACGTAATGGAAAAAGCGGTTGACGGATACTTCCGTCAGCTGGTGGAAGACGAGTGTATCAATGCACTTCAACAGGAACTGGAACTTCACCCCAAGTTCGGTCTGGTTACCCCTTTTACCAACGGTTCTCACCCCGACATGGACTACAACCTGATGAAAAAAGCTCATCGGTGCGTGGCACAGGGCATTGCCGACATGTTTGTTGTCGGACTTAAAGGCCAAGACGTGTACCGTCAGTGTGTTGACATAGGTATACGTACGGAAGAGCAAATGCTGATTGAAACGCAAGGTCGCAACGCCTACAAGGGTTTTATATTTGTTGCCGGTTTACTGTCGGCGGCAATGGGGCAGGCGGTTGCATCGGGCGGCGGCGATATCTATGAAACAGTTTCCCGACTTGTCAAGGACATTGAAATGGGCAGGACGGAAACATTCGGGGATCGTGCTTACAGACAGTACGGATTCGGCGGAGTAAGGCAACACGCAAAAGAGGGATTCCCCTTTGTAAGGAAGGTTGCAGACAATGTGCAAGAAGACAGTAACAGCAAGTTGGCTCAACTGGTCTGCTGTGCGGCGCACATGGAAGATTCGGTAATGTTGAAGCGTGCAGGAAGCATGGAAAAGTTCAAAAATCTGCAACAGCGGTTTAAACAGCTTGATTTATCCGATTGCAGGCAGGTGGACGAGCTTGACGGCTACTGTATTGAAAACAATATAAGTCTCGGAGGGTGTGCAGACGTGCTTGCCTCAGGGATTTTTGTAAAAAATGTGTCAAGTAAATTTGTGTTAAAGTTTGACGCAAAGCAAATAAACAAGGAGGAAAAGAAATGAAGAAACTTCAAAAGTATGTTCTTTTGTGGGTACTGATTCTGGCTATGGTTCTGATGACCGCATGTCAACCTGAACAGCCGGGACCTGATCAGGGCGATTTCACCGATCTTTCAGTACGTCAGGCAACAGGAGCAAACGGCGTTGTTGCATCTGCAAGTCCATACGCAAGTAAGGCTGGTCTGGACGTATTGCTCAAGGGCGGCAATGCTTTTGACGCAGCGGTAGCAGTTGCATTTGCATTGGGAGTAACCGAACCCAACGCTTCAGGTGTAGGCGGTGGCGGTATCATGGTTGCTTACAACGCATCCACAGGTAAGTACCTCAACTACAACTTCCGTGAATTCGTACCTGCGGCAGGTACTGCGGAAGCTTTCGGTACAGATGCAAGACTGGACGGCGGTATTACTGCTTCGGGTGTTCCCACAGAAGTTGCAGGACTGCTGAAAATCAAGGAAGACCTCGGCAACAGCGAACTTACTCTTGCCGACGTAATGGCTCCGGCTATTGATTACGCCGAAAACGGTTTCGAAATTCCAAGAGAACTTGCAGGAATTATCTCCGACAACTTCAGCTCGATTTCTGATGCGGGAGAAGAAGCCGTTGAAGTGTTCTCTGACGGTATCGAACCTTTGACAGAAGGCGACTTGCTCGTTCAGAAGAACTACGCAGCAGTGTTGAAGGAAATTGCTAACAAGGGTCTTGACGGTTTCTACTCCGGTTGGGTTGCAGAAGCTATCGTCAACACCGTTGCGGAAAAGGGTGGTTTCATCACACAAGCCGACCTTGACTACGCTAAAGAAAACTATCCTAAGATCAGCGAACCGCTCGTTGGTACTTACAAGGATTACGACGTTGTAACTGCAAATACTCCCTCATCGGGCGGTATCATTCTGGTTGAAGCACTGAACATGCTTGAATACTTCCAGAACAGCACAGGTACAAGCCTTGAATCTCTCGGTCACAACAGTGCGGATTATCTTCATACAATTGGAACAGCAATGCAGCTTGCTTACGGCGACAAACGTAAATACATAGCAGATACTGCATTTGTAGATGTACCTCTGACAGGTCTTATGCACAAGGTGTACGCAGCTGACCGTTGGAACGAATGTTTCGACCCCAACAATGCGTTTGTAATGACAAGTTCGGACGCTTACGGTGATCCGTGGCCTTACGTTACTGAACCTGCAAACATCGTAGACTACACAGCTCTTGATTACGATGAACACTTCAGTACAACAACATTCTCTGTAACAGACAGCCAAGGCAACATCGTAACAATCACACAGACAATCAACTACTTCTTCGGAAACCACGTTGTTCCTACAGGTTGCGGATTCTTCCTCAACAACGAGCTGAGCAGTTTCTCCCTGAGGCCAAGCAGTGTTCACTACGTTGAACCTTACAAGCAACCTGTTTCACACATCATGCCTACAATCATCATGAAGGAAGGCAATCCTTTCATGACATTGGGCTCTCCCGGTAGTATGAGAATTCCTGCCGCTGTACTTCAGGTTGCACTCAATGTAATCGAATTTGACATGGATCTTCAAGAAGCAATTGAAGCGGCACGTATTTACAGTTACGCTGTATCTTCTTCCGACCCCGATCCTGACAAAAAGCTGATTGACGTTGAAACGTTGATAGGCGACGAAGCAATTGCGGGTCTGCGTGCTAAGAATTACTACGTTGATACCAGCTACGGTGAACTGAGTAACCACTTCGGCGGTGTACAGGCAATTCTGTTCAACTACGATGATCAGGGTAACCTTGTAAACATGACGGGCGGTGCGGATACTCGCCGTGACGGTAAAGCATTGGCATACTGATTATGAGTAAGCGCAGTGTAACGACAGTTGCATTGCTTGTGGCGATGATTCTCCTTTCGGTGTCGTTGGTGGGATGTACTCCCACCTTCGACTACACCGATCTGTCGGTACGTGACTACGTAGGCAGTAACGGCATTGTCACTGCGGCAAATCCATATGCGGCAAAGGCAGGGCTGGACATACTGCAAGCGGGCGGTAACGCCTTCGATGCAGCTGTAGCAGTGTCATTTGCAATGGGTGTGGTTGAACCGGACGCAACAGGAATTGGCGGCGGCGGTCTGATGATTGCCTACAACGTCAATACAGGACGTTCGCTTTACTACAACTTCCGTGAATTTGCACCACAAAATGCAACAGCAGACAAGTATCAGCAAGACTACACATCACAGTGCGGCAAGGCAATTGCGGTACCGACACAAGTTGCAGGGTTGCTTACCATTCTTGAAGAACAGGGAACAATGAGCCGCAACGAAGTAATGGCTCCTGCAATCAGGATGGCAGATGAGGGCGTGGTTGTCACCCCCGAACTTGCGGCAGTAATCTACGACAACTTTACAACGCTGGCAAAAAGCAGCAGCGAAACACAGCCGGTGTTCTTCCCCAACGGACTTGATCCTCTTGAAGAAGGGGAATTGCTCATTCAGAAAGATCTTGCACAAGTTTTGCAAAACATTGCAGACAACGGCAAGAGTTACTTCTACACAGGCGAATTTGCCCAGAAAGTGGTAGATACCATTCAGCAGGCGGGCGGCTACGTAACCATGGACGACATGAAATACGCAATGGACAACTATCCCATCACATCGGAAGCGTTGACGGGTAGTTACAACGGTTACGACATACTTACCGTCGGTTCACCCTCTACAGGCGGAACAATGCTGATTGAAATGCTCAACATGCTTGAAACCTACGGAAAGACGGCAAGCATCGAAGAGTTGGGACACAACAGTCCCGAATACATCAACCTGATTGCAACGGTAATGCAACTTGCCTACGGCGACAAGGAAAAGTACATGGCAGACGCATCTTTTGTTGAAGTTCCATTGGAGGGACTTACCAGCAAGGAATACGCAGCAGACAGATTTACCAAGTACAAGGCAGGCAGTGCGTATCTGGGAACGGCAGCGGGAGATGTACCCTACGGTAATCCGTGGGAATACCAGGATGAAACTGCCACATTGTATGCTGACGGTACAAGCGGTGACCATTACAGCACAACGTCCTTCTCCATCATTGACAAGGACGGAAACATTGTGACATTTACACAGACAATCAATTCCTTCTTCGGTACAGGATACGTACCCGAAGGCACGGGATTCTTTCTCAACAACGAAATCAACGATTTTTCCATGCAGCCTGACAGCATCAACGCCGTTGCACCTTACAAACAGCCGGCAAGTTACATGATGCCGACGGTTGTATTGAAAGACAATCAACCCTACGCTACACTGGGCTCCCCCGGCGGTTCAAGAATACCGGCTGCGGTGTTGCAGGTTCTTCTGAACATCATGGAATTTGACATGGATATTCAGCAAGCAATAAGTGCGGCAAGGGTGTACTGTTTCACAACAGACGACAGCAATTCAGCTGACACAGCCAAGGATATCTACATTGAAGGGGCACTGGCAGACGTTGAAGGTCAGTTGCAGGCAATGGGATACAACGTATTGTACTACGGGGTCACGGAGTACAGTTCCTATTTCGGCGGTGTACAGGGAATAAAAGTTACTGACAACGGTTACCACGGAGGCGCTGACCCACGCCGAGACGGTAAAGCGTTGGGCTATTAGGAGGAAAGATGTTACTACAAATCGAATTACTGTACTTTGTACTGATGATCGGTTCTTTCATCGCATTGTTGCTGTGGGCTAAGTTGCCCTCAGGATTGTGCCTGATGATTTCCGCCGTCATCGGTGCTGTGGTGTCAGCGATATTTTCACAGACACCATTTGACCTGAGATACTTTGTTGAAGGAACATTCGGGTACTTCGACACAATTTTAGTAATCACAACGGCAATGATCTTCATGGGCGTCATGCAGGTCAGCGGTGCGCTGGAATACCTCAACGTAGTGTTGGTAAAGGCATTCCGTACCGTTCCGTCGGCATTGCTCGTATGCTTTATGTTCATCATCATGTTCCCCGCAATGGTTACGGGATCTTCGTTGGCATCGGCAATTTCGGCAGGCGCACTGGTAGCCCCCATCATGATCAAGTGGGGTATACCCAAGGCAAAGACGGGCGCAATCATTGCAATGGGCGCCGTACTGGGTATGGTAGCTCCTCCCGTAAACGTACCTGCAATGGTAATCTGTGAAGTCGTTGACATTCCTTACACAGGATTTACAACACCTTTGCTTATACTGTCCATCCCTCTTGCAATTGCAACAGTGTTGATTTTGGGACGCAAGTACGTAAAGGCAATTGCAAAGGAAGACATGGAAAACATTGTTGACACTTCCATTACCAAGGAAGTCAAGTGGTACGTACTTCTTCCTCTCATCGTTTTGATTGCTTTGATTCTTTTGCAAAACCTTTTGCCAAAGTATTTCGGACCTCTGGGAATGCCGTTGATGTTCATCATCTGCGCTGTACTGGGAATGTTTACCGGCAGAAGATTGCCTTTCTACCTTGCTAAGAAGAAGGCTGCTCCCGTTGAAACATCCGCTGACGGCGAAGTTGTTGTTCCCGCTACATACAATGACACTCACGAAGAAGAAAAACCCGACAGCATCGTCGCAGTTCTCAAACAGGGCGTTTACAAGTCGTTTTCCGCAATGGGATTGCTGATGGGCGTGGGTATGTTCATGGAAATACTGACATTGAACGGCGTAAGAGGTTACTTCACAGTCAATGCGTTGTCTTTCCCAAGTTTCTGGATGTACGTAGGTATGGCAATTACCGTTCCTATCTTTGGCGGTATTTCGGCATTCGGTTCGGCGTCCATTCTGGGCGGACCGTTCGTAATGGCGTTCATTGCATCCAACCAGATTTACGTAACGTGCGGATTGTCACTCATTGCGGCACTGGGCGAATTCCTGCCTCCGACAGCAATGTCTGCTACATTTGCTTCCAAGATCGTTGAAGAAAAGAGTTGGACATCTGTAACTAAGGCAGCATTGATTGCTCTTGCAGTAGTGTTTGTATATGCATTGCTGTACACAATCGGATTTGCTAACTGGGTACAGACTACACCGTCCCTTGCACCAATTCTGTTGGGCGTAACACTGGGACTGAGCGCCGTTGCACTCATCGTAATGATCGCACTGGAACTCAAGAATTACTTTGCAAACAAACCTGTTGCTGCTACGGCAACGGCAGGCGAAACAACAGATGACGATAAGGAGGAATGATAATGTCAGTTTACTATTCAATTTTAACTGTAATTTACCTTGCAATTGTCGCCATTGTTTCGATATTCATCGTATGGAACGTAATCAAGACAAAGAAAGTAACAGACAAGGTAATCGGAGCAATCGCACTTATAATGTTTGTGTTGCGTTTGCTTCTGATAAAGTGACGGAGGTGACAGAATATGAGTAAAAAAGTAAATATTATCGTCACTTCAATCGTGTTGGTTATAGCAATTGCAATAGGCATTGTAACCGGTATAGAGTTTTACAATTTCTCCAACTACGACACCTATTTCTACACAGGCAATGTGGATGAAATCCAGAAGTACAGCAAATATTCGCCACTGCTAGAAGGTACACCCGGTGACTCAAACATCTACATCATGTACGGAAGCGAAAACACCGTGGCGTTGATCAAGGCAGATCAGGCGGAAACTTACGCAACACTGGAACAACTCAACAGTCACGCTTCTGCAAGCGTTGTAGCCGTAACAGGCAGCGAACAGATGACGGCGGCAACAAGCACAGTCACTCATTCAATCAACGAACTGGCTGACGCACAACAGGTTGTAAACGCAGTAAAGAGCGGCAGTGCAACGGTAGGTATCCTTCGTTACGAAGATGCGGCAGCCGCAGTAAAGGCGGATGAAACACTGGCAATTGCCAAGGCAGAAGTGGAAAAGGTTCCCAGTCTTCTCGTACTGGGCGGAACACACGCAAACGAACCGTCAGGTCAGTTGACCGCAACAATGTTGTTGGAAAACGCAAATGTTGAACGTGGTATCTTGTACATAACAACGGAAACAAACCGCAGTGCTTATACGCACTCGCAACCTCAGGAAGGTTCACCCTTCTACTACGAACTGGAAACAGCGTCGGGCGGTACAAGAACATTCAAGTTCGGTTCACGTGCTACCAACACCAATCAGCAGTGGCCCAACCCCGATGTGTACACGCACTCGCCTTCCGGTCAGCAGTTGAGTTCGTCGGAAGTACGTAACATCAACCGTGCTTATCCCGGATCTATCGACGGTAACTACACCGAAAGAGTTGCTTACGCAATCACCGAATGTGTACGTCAGAATGACATTTCAATGGTAATCGACTTGCACGAAGCGTCACCCGAATACATCACAATCAACGCAATCGTTTACCACCAGGATGCCGGTTACCTTGCAGCAAGTGCACAACTTTCAATGGAACTGTACACAGCTACCACACAGGACGGAGAGTTCATCAACGGCGTTGAAATCAAGACTGACGCTTCACCGACAGAACTTCACGGACTTACTCACAGAGAACTGGGCGACTTTACCGACGCTTACGTATTCCTTGCCGAATCGTCCAACGCTTCACAGGGCAAGCTGAGAGGTAAGTTTACACCCGAACTGATTATTACGGGCGAAGACAAGTTCTACGATTACGCCGAAGAACTGGGATTGCTGTATGCCGCACCCGTACACATCAACGAACGTGTTGCAAGACACACAATCACAGTAATGTCCATCGTGGACGCATTCAACAGGTCGGGAACTACACGTCTCGGCGAACAGGTAGGTTCGCTTGTAATCAACAACGTACCTTCCTACGTAAACATCTACGACAACGGAGTGGGATACTATCTTCACGACGTTGAATAAAAAAAACAAAAACATTTGGAGGCTATTATGAAAAAAATTCTTTTGACACTTCTTGCAGTAGTAATGGTACTTGCACTGACATTGACAGTAGTTGCTTGTAACCCCACAGAAGAAGAAAAACCCGATGACAAGAACAATCTTCCCATCGACCAGGCAATTTCCGAAACAAGTCTGAAAGACATCGCTAAGGACAAGAAGTTGTACCTTACATCCATCGGTCAATCGGACATTGACGTTGCAAGAAACCTTCTTTCCGCAGTAGGTCTTGTAGAAACAACTCAGGAAGAAGCAGGCGATTTCGAAACAAAAGATTTGCTTACAGCAAGCGAAGTTGAAGAAGGCGCAGTTGTATTTGTAGTAGTAGGCGCATCCACCAAGGGTCTTGGCGGCGCAGGTACAGATATCAACAAGGAAACAACACGTGCCAACGAATTTGCAACAGCAGCAAGCGAAGGCAAGTTGACAATCATCTCCTTGCACCTTGGTAAGCAAGCACGTCGTGGTGATCTTTCCGACGGTATCATTGAAATCGTAGAAAAGGCATCCGCAGTAATGCTCATCAGTGACGACGGCGAAGGCACAGGCGGTAACTACGACGGACTCATGGGTAACATCGCTAAGGAAAACAACATTCCCGCTTACTGCTACTCCAAGGCAACAGGTATGGTTGCTCCCTTGAAGTATCTGCTTGGTCTGTAATTTATCATGAAAAACATTCGCATCATCAGTCTTATTGCGGTGGTGCTGGTGTTGGGTATTGTTGTGCTGTCGGGATGTACTCCCGCAGCGCAACCCAAGCCCGAACCTGCTGAAGTTGAACACACGCAATGGACAATACTGACGGATACAATCTATCAGACGACTGTCCACCATTACGTAACAGACAAACCCGGCCCAAGAGTGTGTCTTGTGGGAGGCACTCACGGTGACGAACTTGCCGGCTGGAATGCAGGACTCAAACTGGTAGACATGATTCCCGAATGGGAGAATGTCTGCGGCGAAATCCTACTTATACCGCAGGCTAACATTCTTGCAGACAATCTGCAACAAAGATACCCTGGAAGTACCGATGGCGGAATGTACGACGGAATAAAGTACACCGACCTGAACAGAGCCTTTCCCGGTAATGCAAACGGCACTCCCACTGAACAAATTGCATTGGCAATTTCCGACACAGTAAAGGATTTCCAACCTGACTACATTGTGGATCTTCACGAATCACGTCACAGTTGGTCAACATCCGATTCATTAAATCTTGGCGACACATTGATTCACGGTGGTTCTAAAAGCGCATTGTTTATGCTTGACCTCATTGATTACTACAACGATACCTATCGTGAAGAAGGAGATGTGGAATTCGCCTACAACGGCTATCCTCCCGAAGGAAGTTTTAACCAGTATTTTACGGGATACTACCCCGATGCAGTAGTATTTACCATCGAAACCAACAGAGAACTTGCTCTTGAAAAAAGAGTATCTCAGCAAATATTGATCCTGACTGCCTTGTTTGACGTAATCTGGCAGTAAAAATATAAGGAGGTATTTATGAAAAAAAGACTTATCACCTTGTTGTTGATTGTGATGTGTCTTGCGCTTGTGCTTACTGCATGTGAGCCTTCCGAAGAACCCACAGGTCCGGAACTCAAGACCATTACTGCTGTTCTGAACGACAGCAAAAACAACGATGAAGTTAAGATCGAAGGCGTCGTATACGGTGTTGTATCCAACGGATTCTACATGTCTGACAGTGCAGACGGCAGAATCTACGTAATGGGTGGCGAAAACATCAAATACGGCGACAAGGTAACAGTAGAAGGTAAGTTCAGCTTGCTCAACGACATGCCGCAGATCAAGAATGCTACGGTAACCGTTCAGCAATCGGGACAAACAGCCAACACTGTTACATCCAACAGCACAATTGCCGACATCAATAAACTGGATTCTACAGCACGTATCGGTTCTTACGGCGCTTACTATACAGTAGTCGGCACAGTAACCAAGGACGGCGCAGGACGTACAATGCTTGTTGACGAACAGGGCGAAAGCGTGCTTTTCAACAACTATTCCAATCAGTCTGCGCTTGACGCATTCCTGAACAAGCGTGTGACAATCAGCGTAATCACACACAGCTACAGCGCAGTAGACGCAATGTGGAAGGTTTCCTTTGTGGGAAGTCAGTCCGACATTATTGAAAATCCGTTGACACTCGAACAGGTCAAGGAAGTTGTGTTGAAGTATGTTGAAGAAAGAGTAGGTCATGACGTTTACGGTGTTCTTTCTTTGGTTACAGAGTATCCTTTGATGCCCAGTGTTGAACTCAGTTGGTCGGTAGAGGAAAATCCATACATTTCTATTGCTGACAACAAGGCTACCGTTACAACAGACGAGTCAGACCACGACATCACATTGAAACTTACCATCAAGGTAGGCGATGAAAGCGAAACAATAGACTACAATGTCAAGTCTCATGCTATTGTAGAACAGACATTGGGTGAAATGTTGGACGACGACCGCAAGGTATCCATGTCCAAGGTAATCGTTACAGGCGTAGTTGTTTCACTTGCAAGAAACCAGAGTTTGTCTTTGCGTTCCTACGTATTGATGGACGAAACAACCAACGAAACAATCACAGTTGACTTCTCTGACACAGGAGAATACATACTCAACACAAGCAACGAATTCAAGTCGGTACAGGTTGGCGACAGGATCTGCGTTGAAGGTCAATTCCGTAACAATTCAACCGACCGCTGGGCAATCGTAAACATTGCTAAGCTGGAAGTGCGTGAAAGTAATGTACCGTTCGAACTTGACAAGGAAAACGCAGTAGTACTCGAAACGGAAGCTGATTACCAGGAATTCGGTGCGAACATGAGCAGCATGTACAACAAGCTGGTCAAGATTGTCAATCCGTATGTCAACTATTCGACATCAACTGTTCCTGCTGATACCAACTGGGTAAGATTCGGCGGAGCTGCAACATCTGTAAACAAGGGTTACGGCACAGGTTCGGCTGCAAGATACTTTGCTTTCCTGATTGCAGCACAGAATGAAAACCTTGGCAGCGATTTGTGGCACACATCATTGAACATTCCGTTCATCAACAATGCCGAACAGCGCAATGTTGAAATTTACGCATTTGCAATGTATTTGTCCGATTCCTACCTTGCATTCATCATCCCCGATCAGTCATGCTACAAGTTGCCTGATGAACAACAGGTAGAAGTGGACATCAAGAATTCCGTTCCTTCAACAATCGACACAGCAGTAACGACATCCATCGAACTGATGAAGACTCACAGTGGTGTTGAAGGCGAAATCACATGGACATCCGACAATCCTGCAATCAACACCGAAACAGGTGCGGTTACAGCAGTATCGGAAAACACTCAGGTAACTCTTACAGCTACTTACACAGTATCGGGTACTGAAAAGACATTGGAAATCACCGTTACATTGCTTGCATCCGGTTCATCCACAGTAACAGAAGTACTTGAAAACGCAGTTGACGGTACAACTGTACGTGTCAGCGGTATTGTAATCGGTTACATGTCCGACGGTAACAGCGTTGCAACACGTATGGGTTACGTATTGATGGACGAAACTAACGGCAACACAATTCTTGTCAACGGCCCCAGCGCAATCGGCGGCGAATACGGTGCTTACATCGACAGCAACGGTCAGGCTTACGGTATCGGCGACAGAATCACAGTTACAGGTACATTCAGCACATCTTACGCAGCAATCGGCAGCGGCCCCGCTCAGACCAACCGCATCAACATTGACTTGTCTTCCAACGGTATTGTTGTTCTTAAAGATAAGGATGTTGAATTTACCTACAACTTCCCCAACGCAGAGGTAATTGACTCTACAGAAGATCTTGCAAATCTTGCACAAAACCTCTACTTCGGTAAGGTAATCAAGTTTGTCGGTACTGAAGAAGCTCCTATCTACGTAGGCTACTCTTCAAGCAGCATGCCCGTAAACGTTAAGATACTGTTCAACGGAGCAGCAAGCAGCAACGACGATACTAAGTTTGTAGGTCCTAACGGCAAAAATTACACATTCTCTTTGAAGACAGACACCAACGCTGCTACAGCGGGTGCAGATTGGTACACCAAGGCATTCGGTCTGACGGAAGACAACCTTGTTGTACGTCCTAAGGGCAGCAATCTTTGCGTACCTATCGTAGGTGAAGTTTATGTCGTTGTTTCTCACTGGACAAGTACTTACTTCCAGATGAACATCGTTGCATGGGAAGAATGTACTCTTGACCCTCTCAACATGACAGATGAAGATCTTGAATCGGAAATCATGGCAAACGTGCCCGATGCAGCACAAGTGGGCGAACTGTTCGACCTTTCCAAACTTCCTTCTTCAACTTACCACACAACGGGTATCACATGGGCAGCAAGTCCTGCCGATGTAATCGATCTGACAACAGGCGTAATCAAGGAAGTTACCGAAAACACGACAGTTACTCTTACTGCAACATATACCTACAAGGGTACTGAAAAGACCGCTACCAAGGTTGTAACAGTATTCCCTGCAGTTGAAGCAGAACCTCTTACAGTAACAGAGGCTGTGGCTCAGGCAGACGGCGCAACAATCAGTTTCACAGGTATTGTTGTCGGATTTACTTCCGAAACAGCGGCAGGCGGCGACATCAAGGGATTGATTCTTTCCGACGGCGCTAACATCCTGATGGGTGAAGATCTTGAAGCACTGTATCTTGAAGGACAAATCGTAATCGACGGCCACACAGTTGCACTGGGCGATCAAATCACATTCAAGTCGGTAACTCTTACAAATACTGCAAGTGAAGTTTCCTTTGCTTACACAGCAATGAGTTCAGCCGTAGTAGGTACAGCCGGCAACAGCGTAACATGGGGAACGGAACAGATTGCAATTTCAAGTGATGCAGACCTTGAAGCATTTGCCGCTAACCCCAAGGCAGGCGTCTTGATCAAGATTACAGGCGATGCTGAAAATCCCTTCTTCTTCGGTGGTTCAAGTCCCGACATTGCAAAGATCAACTTCAAGTTCCACTACAAGAACATCGACAGTACTGAAGGTGACGACGTGAAGTACAACGATAAAGACGTATCTTTCAAGGGAATCGGTAACACCTACAATGCAGGTGCAGAGTGGTGGAGCGAAATCTTCGGTCTTCCCGGAGCATTCGTAGGACCTAACGAAGACAACCCTGCAAATAAGTACGGTTACACGGGTACAATGTACTGCGTACTCACAGCCATTACAGGTTCTTACTACCAGTTGTCATTTGTAAATGCTGACGCAATTGCAGTCACTCCGTTGACAGCGGCGTAATCACACACAACGGCAGGAGGGCGGATGCCCTCCCGCCTGACAGGTAAATACGGAGTGCATTCCGCACTCCGTAATTGCCTAAGTAGATGTAAAAATGTAATAAGAGGGGTTATATGAACAGCAAGAAAAACAACGCAATAGGCGTGTTTGATTCGGGAATAGGCGGATTGACTGTACTTGAGAAGTTGATTGAAATGTTCCCTAACGAAAACTTTGTTTACGTTGCCGATCAGGGACACTGTCCTTACGGCACCAAGACTGCTAAGGAAATCGGCGACAGAGTGGAAAAGGTTTCCCGTTACCTGTATCAACAGGACGTCAAGGCAATTGTGATTGCCTGCAACACTGCGTCACTTCACATTGACCGTGCAAGAGCGGTTGTTGACATTGACGTACTGAGTGTAATTTATCCGACGTGCGACAGGGCAGCGTCTCTGACACGCAACGGAAAAGTAGCTGTAATTGCTACTATTGCAACAATAAACAGCAATACTTATCAGAATCTCCTTACCGAAAAGGGCAAGACTCCCGTGGCGCTTGCGTGCAGTGAGTTTGTGGATTTCGTGGAAACACATTCTCTTGACGACCCCGGCATGGACAAGTTGGTTGCCGACAAGTTCAAGGAATTTCAAGACACATCATTCGACACGTTGATACACGGCTGTACACACTTCAGTCTGCTGGAAAAATCCATGCGCAAGTGTCTGCCCGACGGAATTCGCTACGTGGCATGCGGACAACCTACAGGCGAAAGCCTCAGGAAACTGCTTGCCGAAAAAGACTTACTTACAGACAGAAACACAGCAGGAAGTGTCAAGATATACACAACAGGTGGCGTACAGAATGCTGAAAACACAATGAAGTGGTTTACCGCACAGCATGAACCTGTACAACACGTTGACATCGACTAAAAAGGAAGGAATTACTATATGCGTACGATTGAGTTGTCGGAAGTTACGGCAAAGATAAAGAGCATGTTTATTGACGCCTGCGAAAACATACCTGACAATGTTCTTGAAACATTGAAAAAGGCGTCGGAATCGGAACAATCACCTCTTGGAAAACAGGTGATTGACAAAATCATCGAAAATGACAAACTGGCAAGGGACAAGCATTTGCCGATATGCCAGGATACGGGCGTTGCGGTTGTAATGCTTACAATCGGTTCGGAAGTGGTATTCCACGGTGACATCTACGAAGCGGTAAATGAAGGCGTTCGTCAGGCTTACACTGAGGGATATCTCAGAAAATCGGTTGTACGTCACCCCCTTGATCGTGTAAATACACGTGACAACACTCCTGCCATTGTGCACATAAAGATGGTGGAAGGCGACACATTCCGTATTGACGTTGCTCCTAAGGGCGGCGGCAGTGAAAACATGAGTCTTGTCAAGATGCTGATACCTGCCGACGGTGTGGAAGGAATCAAAAAACTTGTATTGGATACAGTGTTCAATGCAGGCGGCAAGCCCTGTCCCCCAATCATTGTAGGACTGGGAATTGGCGGTAATCTTGAAAAGAGCGCAATGCTTGCCAAGGAAGCATTGTTCCGTGAAATAGACGACCATTCGCCCGATCCTCTGGCAAGAAAACTGGAAGATGAATTGTTGGAAGAAATCAACAAACTGGGCGTAGGTCCAATGGGATTTGGCGGCACACAGACATGCCTTGCCGTAAAGGTAAATACATATCCTTGTCACATTGCAAGTTTGCCTGTAGCAATCAACATTCAGTGCCATGCAGCAAGACACAAGTCTTGCAAGTTGTAAGGAGGTTAGGGAAATGATAAGACTTACAAGCCCCGTTGATCCACAGCAAATCAAGCAATTACGTGCAGGCGACGTTGTGCTTATCAGCGGTGTTATATATACGGGTAGAGATGCTGCACACAAGAGGTTGTGCGAACTGTTGAGCCGTGGCGAACAGTTGCCAGTTGATGTCAAAAATGGTATTATTTATTATGTAGGACCTACTCCTGCAAAGCCGGGAAGAGCTATCGGCTCCGCAGGTCCTACATCCAGTTACCGCATGGATCCTTATGCCGAACCTTTGCTCAAACAAGGATTGAAGGTAATGGTGGGTAAAGGATCACGCAGTAAGGAATTCAAGCAACTTTTACAACAATACGGAGCAGTTTATCTGTCGGCTATCGGCGGTGCGGCGGCATCTATTTCGGAGACAATCAAGAAGTGTGAGGTTGTCACTTACGAAGACCTTGGCGCCGAAGCCATCCACCGTCTGGAAGTTGAAGACTTCTATGCGATAGTGACTTACGACAGCGTGGGGAATGATCTATTTGAACAAGGAATCGAAAAGTACAGGAAAATTTAAAATTTTGTCGGTAGTGTTGGTTGCGATGCTGATCGTGCTTTCGGCTTGTCAGCCGACGGTGCAGCCTCCTCTTTATCAGCCGCAATCAACACTTCCGGAAATGGCAAGGGGGCTTGTATACGGCAAGAAGCTGTACCTTACATCCATCGGACAGGCATTGGACATCGAAACGCTTGCGTCCAGCATGAACACCTTACAGGACATCAGTTACACAATGGACAACCTTTTGAACGCATCGGAAGTGGAAGAAGGTGCGGTGGTGTTCATCACGGTGGGGTGCAGTTTCAAGGCACTGACGGAAAGCGGCCTGACCAAGGAATCGGAAGGCGAACGTGCACAGCAGTTTATTGACCGTGCGGACAGAGGGGAAATTACCCTTGTGTCATGGCACATCGGCGGTATTGCACGCAGGGGCGCAACTTCCGACTCGTTGGTGGAAATGCTGTTTACACAATCCGATCTTGCACTGTTTACCGAAGCGGGCAACAGAGATTTGTTCTTGTCCGATTGGGCAATTGCGGGCGGCGTTCCGTATTGCCAGTTCACAACAAGTATAAGCGACGTGCTGCAATACATGACGGAGAGTAATTGAAGATGGATTACATGTTTTTGATTATTTCAATTCTTGCGGCGCTGTATGTGGCGTTTATCGTTGTGGAAAAGTTCCACCACGAAAAACTTCGCAAGCGTCTGACACGTGTAATTCACGTCAACGGAACACGTGGCAAGAGCACAGTAACCCGCCTTATAGACGCAGGTCTCAGGGAATGCGGTTTCTCCGTTGCAAGTAAGACAACGGGTACTGTGCCCACCTACATTGACGCTTCGGGTACACCCCGTCCCATCAAGCGTATGGGGCCTGCCAATATCCGTGAACAGTTAAAGGTTATGCGTTGGGCAACTGCCGAAAAGGCACAGTATCTTGTTGTTGAATGTATGGCGGTCAATCCCGAATTGCAATACATTGCCGAACATCAGATGTTGCATTCCGACATTACTGTAATCACCAACGTGAGACTGGATCACCTTGACGAAATGGGTGAAGATCTTACAAGCATTGCCTATTCTCTTGCCAATACAGTGCCGTCGGGCGGCACATTGGTGCTGGGTGAAGAGCAGTGCAGGGAAGTATTTGAAGAAGTTGCCGAAAAGACAGGAAGTACTGTTGTGGTGGCTCAACCGTACACGGGTGAAGATTGCATGGATACAATGCCCGAAAACATTGCAACGGCACTGGAAGTGTGCCGTGTACTTGGACTGGACGAAGAGAAGTTCTTTAACGGAATGAAGAAGTACATCCGTGACCCGGGCGCACTGTCATTCCACAAGTTGGAGACCACGGTTTTTATCAACGGTTTTTCCGCAAACGACCCGCAGTCCACCTTGGAAGTGTACAGGTCGGTCACACAGAGATATCCTGCCGACAGCATGACGGTTGTGCTGAATGCCCGTTCGGACAGAGCCTTCCGTGTAGAGCAGCACATCAACATGTTAAAGGACATGCAGTTTGCCAATGTCATTGTAACGGGGTCTAACCAGTTGTACGTGATAAATAGGCTCAAGAAACTGGGAATATCGGCAATCAGGTTTGAAAACATTGAGAAACTGAAACAGTATCCGTTTGTTTTCGGTTGCGGCAACATTGCAAATGAAGGAATGAAGATAGCGGATTACTTCAAGGAAAACGGAGTGGAAATACATGGCTGAAATACTTATACTTGGTGTGATACTGAGCATTGTTTTTTACGAATTGACGGACATTTCTCCCGGTGGGATCATTGTTCCCGGTCTGATGGTGATGTACATCACCCAGTGGACCAGGATGCTTTACACTGTTGCAATTGCGGTACTTGCGTATTACATTGTCAGACTTTTAAGCACAAGATTCATCATCTTCGGCAAGAGAAGGTTTGTTGTTCTCATCATCGTAAGCCTTGTATTGCATTTTCTTATAAACTTTCTGTTGGGTCTGTTCATCAACAATCTTACGGGTATTTCCCTTTCGGTAGTGGGATATACTGTAGCCGGTATCATTGCAAATAACATTTACAAGCAGGGAATCAAGCGCACGATTCCATCTCTTGCAATTGTAATTTGCTTGCTTGAAACAATACTGATTATTTTGGGACAATTGGGTGTCTTTCTATGAAAAAGGTAGTTCCCTTTCAGTCCATGATACTTGCAATATGGGCGCTGATCATGTGCGCTTCTGTTGCGTTTACGCTGACGTCACCGCAACAGACCATCAGTCCTTACTACGACGTGATGAAACAATCGGCACTTCTTGCGCAAAAATCCATGGACGCAATTAAAGAATACAAACTCAACAACGGTATAGAAATCAGTCCCGACGACATTCTGAACACGGGAATGCTGGGCGACCGTTACACATCAATTACAACTACGGTAGGAGTACTTGAGGCCAAGAGAACAACCTTCAACCCCAACTGGGCTGCTGTAATTGTAGGTATGTTTGTAAAGGCAGGACTTAAACAAGGCGACCAGGTGGGAATGATTTTTTCAGGGTCATTTCCTGCACTTAACCTGTGTGCAATGGCAGCAGCACAGGAGTACGGACTCGAAGTGTGCATCATGGCGTCGGTGGGAGCATCCAGTTACGGCGCAAACAATCCCGAATTTACCTTCTTCGACATGGCGGAATACCTGTTTACCAAACAGATACTGACCAATCGCATCGATTACATGTCGTTTGGCGGAGCGGAAGACGTAGGTATGGAATTTACCGACTACGACAAGGCACGAATCAGGTTTCGTATTGAAAGCACAGGTGTGACATTCCTGGAAGAAAGTGATTTTCACAAGAACATAAATCAACGTATTGAAATTTTTGAAAAAGAAATTCCCGACATAAAGTTTCTTTTAAATGTCGGCGGCAGCATGGTGGGACTGGGATCCGGATTGTCGGCATTCCAGGCGTCGGGCTATGTATCTGCCAGTCACTTCGATTCAACAGCATCAAATATTCCGGGTGTAGGTCTGAGCAAGGACTTCGGGCTGCTGGAATACTACAATGCCGGCGGAATACCCGTGGCAAATCTGTTGAACATCAAGGGACTTGCACTGGAATACGGTATTCCATACGACCCCGTCGAAATGCCTCCCATCGGCGAAGGACAGACTTATTACGCCGTAACGTACAACCTGACTACGTCGTTTGTCTCATTGGGATTGTTTTTGGCTGTAATTATTTTCTATTGTATTCACAGGAGAAAAAACGGTACAGAGGTAAGTAAACATGAACGAAACCATATTCTTTGTGGAAGATGATACCACTATACATTCTCTTATAAAGGCGACGCTGGAACTCAACGGTTACAGGGCAGTGGGGTTTAAAGAACCTTTGGTATTTATCGAAGCGTTAAAAACCACTATACCCGACCTTCTTATACTTGATCTGATGCTTCCCAACATGTCGGGCTACGACGTGATCACCTACATGAAGGGCAGGGAAGATTACGCTAAGGTTCCCATTGTCATTCTCTCTGCGCTGTCCGACGAACTGGACGTGGTAAAGGGATTGGACAACGGTGCGTCCGACTACATCAGCAAGCCTTTCGGCGTGTTGGAATTTGTGTCACGTATCAAGTCGAACTTGCGTAAGGGCAAGAATCCCGGCGAAGAAACAGACGTGCTTAAAGTACGCAATCTTGTTGTCAGTAAGAAAAAATTTACCTGCACTTTGAACGGTAAACCTGTTTCGCTGACAATAAAGGAATTTGAATTGTTGAGTCTGCTGATGCAAAACCATTCCAAGGTAGTGACACGTGGCGAACTTTTAAAGGAAATCTGGGGGTTTGACAGTGATGTTGCCACACGTACTCTGGACATGCACATCAAGACGATACGTGAAAAATTTGCAACCATTACAGATGAACCTTACATCACTACGGTAAGGGCTGTAGGTTACGTTATTTACGATGAGGTGTAACTGAATGTATCAGGAACTTGTCAGGCGCAATGTCATCATTATTGCATTGAGTCTTGTCGTCTTTTTGCTCTTTGCATTGTACACAACCAACTACATCAATCAGAAAAACGTTACCAGTGAGTTGGTTTATCTGTCCAAGATACTTGCAGATGAAATAGATCAGACGGTGTCGGAAACGGAGGTCAGGGAAATCGTCAACAGGTTTTCCAAGGATCAGACGTGGCTCAGTATTTACATTTCCAACAGTTACGGTGACATCATGATAGACAGCACCAGCGACGGAATGGGTGAGGGGGTGTATTCCTCTTTTACTGCCCAAGAACTTGAGCTGGTCTCCAGGATGGACCCCTCCGATCGCACCTACATCATTGATGGAAAGATATACTACATCGAACAACTCAACGACGACATAATCATGCGCACGTCCATACAGATTGTGGACAATACAAACTACATTTTCCAAGGCGTATTTCTGCTGGGAATTGTCCTGATTGTGGTACTGTTCATCAGTATCAAGTACACAGGAAAGACCATCGGCGGGGTAAAGGAAGCCTTTGAAAACGTCACAAACAGTATGCGCACAATCAGTAAGGGACAGTACAATGAGATAACGCAGAAATCCCCTTACCAGGAAGTGCAAAGTGCCTATCGTGAAGTAAATGCGGTAAACAACAGTGTATTTCAGTACATTCAGCGTATCAGTGCCGAAAGAGACAAGATAAACTTCATCATCAACAACATCATGGAAGGCATTGTGATAGTGGGCGTCAGCGGAAAAATCTACAGCGCCAACAAGTACGCTGTTGCAGCAATCGGAATGAAAACCGACGCCGATACCATTTCCGACGCCATGGATGACGAAATGTTCTTGTCCAACATCTTCAAGGTGGCAGAGGGCGGCGAAAAAGAACTGCGTTTCGATTTCTACAACAATCAGACGGACAAGATTTATCTTGTCGGTATCAGCAGGTTTAACCATGAACACATTGGCGAAGACCTGATATCAATTGTTCTTACCGATGTGACAGATTCACGCCGTGAAGAACAGATCAAGATTGATTTCGTTGCCAATGTTTCGCACGAACTCAAGACGCCCATTACTTCCATCAGCGGATTCAGTGAACTGCTGCTCAGCGGATTGGTGCAAAACCCCGACGATTTCAATCAATACATCAAGAACATTTACAAGGAAAGTTGCAACATGAAGAACACCATTGATGAACTGTTGTATCTTTCCAAACTGGATTACAACAAGAACAAGGTGACCTTTGATGAAAGCGTTGATCTTCTGGCGCTTTCAAACAGGGTGCTTGACAACGCTCAACGCCGTGCCGACAAGCACAATGTCAGATTGTTAGACGTCCAAGGCAATTGTGTGGTGAAGGGCAGTGAGTCCTTGCTGGAACACATGCTGTCAAACCTTGTAAGCAATGCCATCAAGTACAACAAGGAAGGCGGTACTGTGGCAATCAGCCTGGGATATAAGGATGGCGTACCTTTCCTTTCGGTAACAGACAGCGGCATGGGCATTGATTCCCGTCACATTGACAAGTTGTTTGACAGGTTCTACCGTGTCGACAACAGCAGATGCCGTCAGACGGGTGGCACAGGACTGGGACTTACCATTGTGCAAAAGATTGTAAGACTACACAACGCATCCATTTCAATAGACAGCGTGGTGGGCAAGGGCAGTACATTTACTATCACATTCGGAGGAAAACATGCTTAAAGAACAACCATTGGTTACAGACGTAATAGGAGATAAGACAACCAAGACAGACGTTCGTGTGGAATTTTTTGGTGCAACAGACGAATTGTCGGCATTTATCATGAACCTGACACATCACATCGAAGACGTCAAACTTCAGATGGAATTGAAAAAGATTGTCAATCTTCTGTCCGTCATGATGGCGGAAGTCGCAGGCGGATTCGGTCACATCGGACAGAAACATCTTGACGAATTGTTGGAACTGGTGGAAAAATACGAAAAGATTGCCGGTCCTTTCAAGGGATTTGTGGTACCCGGTACCACCCTCATGGGATCCCGTGTGCACATTGTGCGCACAGTTACCCGTCGTGCCGAACTTGCCTACGCAAGAGTGTACGAAAAGTACGGCGGAAGCGGCTACATATTTGAGTATCTCAACAAGATGTCCACATTGTTTTACGCAATTGCCCGTATTTACGACGAAAAGTGAGTTTATGGGGTGTGCCTAAAGTACACCTGTGCAGTTGAATACCTCAGAAAAGGCGGATCAGTTACGATCCGCCTTTTCTGCCGTCAATATAATTTGTATTTTTTATCAAGGTGCCGCATTGTTACAATGTGTGACGGTCTTGTATTATCTGTAATTGTGACATGCAATTAAATACTTTGCAATAGGGCAAACTAAAGGCAAGACCATTGTGTTGGTCTTGCCTTTAGTTGATTTCAGGTATCTTATTTATTCTAGTAAATCTATCTTTACTTAACGCAGTCTGATGTATTTATTTACAAGATTTTTCTTTTTAAGATAGAAATTACTTTTTTTTTGTAAATTCCCTTTTCAAGAATGGGCATCAGGTGATTGTCTATCATTTCGTTTACCTGTGCTTCGTCCATGTCTTCCAGTATTGCACGCAAGCTGACGAAGTTTGTTATACCCATCAGTGAGTACGCAAGGGTCATTACATCAGGCACATCGATTTCATCAATGTCACGCAGTATAGAGTTGTAGTAACTTTTAGCGAATGAAATGTAGTAGTTTTCAAACAATTCCTTTTCTACCGACAAACTTCCCCAGATGATGTTGTAGATGTGGGGACGTTGTTTGGCGTCCATTCGGTGTTTTTGTTTGTTTCGGAATTTATCGGTAGTTACTTTAATTTGTTGTAATGTTAAGTAATTGTTTTTACGCAGTTTAGTAAACGGAGCATTACATCCATGTGCTTATTTCTATCCCATGTGAATCTGCCAAAATGTTGATAAAAAAGAGTACTATTTTATATGTTTTTTAATTGAGTAGTGTAAAGTGCAAATGGAAGATATGATTAATTATTAGAAGTGGGGGGTAAAAATGCTTTTTTTACAAATAGACTGTAGATGTAAATTCTTATTTTAAATCGATCAAACGTATGTCTTTAGTTGTAATTTTTTACAAATCGATGTAGTAAGGCACTCAAATTCAATACTTTTACAATAAAAAATCCATTTCATTTTTCAAAAACAGTATTGACAAAATTTTCATCTATGGTAAACTTGTAGTGTGAGCAAGTACACACTTGCTTTAAAATTATTATTACTTGAACGTTCAAGTAGAATTTATTAAATCAAAATTTGAGATATGTCAGGGAGTGTTTTACAAATGCAGCACGTCAGTTTTTACAAAAAAGGATACCCCAGACCACAGTTGGTGAGGGACAGTTTTATGTTGCTCAACGGTCAGTGGGATTTTGCTTTCGATGAAGAGGGCAAGGGTTTGTCCGACGGATACATCAACGGATTTACAGATAAACTCAAGATAAACGTACCATTTTCTTACCAGACGGCAATGTCGGGTATTGGTATTGAAAAGAGAGTTGACCGTGTCTGGTACAGTCGTACAGTAAATCTTACGCAGCAGCAATGCAGTGGTGATGTGCTGATTCACTTTGAAGGAAGTGACTACGAAACATCGGTGTGGGCAAACGGCAAGTTTCTGGGACGTGACAACGGCGGTTACCACAGATTGACCTTCAATGCAACAGGAGCATTGCATGAAGGGGACAACATCATTGTTGTAATGGTAACAGACGATTACAGCATTGAAAAACCACGTGGCAAACAACGTTGGAAGGACGAAAACTTTGGTTGTTGGTACACAGACACAACGGGTATCTTCAAGACTGTCTGGCTGGAATTTGTTTCTCACAAGAGATTGGACAATGTGTTGATTGAGGGAAATTCCGACGCACATTCCGTAGCAATCAGTTACGACGTATTAAATTGTGATTACGTAAACGACGACATCAAGGTAAAAGCAACCATTACATATAAAGGTGACAAGGTTTGCGATGTCACATGTCCAGTCACAAGTGCAACAAGCGGTATGAACATCTGGCTGGGCGAAGAAGTAAATCTCTGGCAGGTAGGCGAAGGAAATGTGTACGAAGTAAATCTTCAGTTGATGTCGGGCGACGAAATGCTGGACAATGCAGACAGTTACTTCGGATTGCGTAAAGTTGAGGCACGTGACGGTAAGATCTACCTAAACGGCAACGAACTGTACCAGAAGTTGGTACTTGATCAGGGCTACTGGAAGGGCAGTGACCTTACTCCTCCCTCCGAACAGGCGTTGGAAGACGATATCACCGACATGCTGGCAATGGGATTCAACGGCGCACGCAAGCACCAGAAAGTTGAAGACGAACGTTTCCTGTACTACGCAGATATGTACGGATACATTGTGTGGGCTGAAATGCCTTCCATGTACAAAAACACCGAAAACAGCCGCAATACATTCAAACGTGAATGGAAACTGGCAGTAAATCAGCAACGCAATCACCCATGTATTCTGGTGTGGGTACCGTTTAATGAAAGCTGGGGTGTTGAAGACATTCTGTTCGACAAGACAGTGCAGGACTTTGTAAACGAAGTTTACCACGAAACCAAGGAGATGGACGGCACACGTCTTGTAGTAACAAATGACGGTTGGGAACACACAATTTCCGACATCCTGACAATTCACCACTACGAACAGGACGGCGAAAAGCTGCACAGATACTTCGACAGTGTAGACAAGTGTTGTCAACATGTATGGCAATCTCACCACAAGGGAGCGTTTGCCAACGGTTACCGTTACAACGGTCAGCCCATCATGATTTCGGAATTTGGCGGAACGGCATTTGTAAAGGATACTGTAGGTAACAATTGGGGATACGGTCAGGGAGTTACCGACAACAAGGAATTTTTACAACGTTTCGACGGATTGATCAAGGCAATTGACAGTCTTCCTTACAGTTGCGGATACTGCTACACACAGGTAACTGACGTACAACACGAAGTAAACGGATTGCTTGATTTCGAACACAAGTCCAAGTTTGACAAAAAGCAAATCAACGAAATTTTGAACAGACACGGAAGATGAAAGAACTTATACTGACAGATATCACCGATATTGGTGATCCATATGTACTCAATTACAACGGAACTTACTACATGTACGCAACTTCGTCGGCTGACGGGTTCAAGGTATGGAAATCCACAGACCTTAAAAACTGGACGGACTGCGGACTGTGTTACTTCAAGAAAGACAGTTACGGTTACATGGATTTCTGGGCTCCGGAAGTAGTGGTTCGCAAAGACGGCAAGTTGGTAATGCACTTTTCTGCAAAGGACAGGCAGTCAAACGGACTTCGTATCGGCGTTGCCATTGCAGACAAACCCGAAGGACCTTTTGTCGACGCAGTAAAGGACAAGCCCATGTTTGACCTTGGATACTGTACAATCGACGCTCACTGCTTTACCGATGATGACGGCACAAGTTACCTTTACTACGTAAGGGACGTTGCCGACAACATTCAGGACGGTATTCACAAGAGCGAAATTTACGTTTCTAAGCTTGACGAAACATTGACGAAACTTGTGGGCGAACGTGTCAGAGTGACCACGCCCGAAGGCGTTGAAGAAACGTCACTTATTCCCGATTGGCAGTGGAACGAAGGACCTTTCGTTTTAAAGCACAACGGAAAGTACTACTTAAACTACTCGTACAACATCTTTAACAGCAAGGAATACTCGGTAGGAGTTGCTATTTCCGACAATCCGATGGGCGGGTTTGTCAAGGTGGACAGAAATCTGCTCCGATATACAGACACCATGTCGGGTCCCGGACACAACGCCTACTTTACAGACAATGACGGTCAGTTGTGGTGTGCATTCCACATTCACACTCACTACGACAAGCCAAGCGGTGACAGACGTGCATGTCTTGCACCGGCACAATTTGACGCTGACGGACGATTGGTCGTTCGTTACAAATAATTTCAGGAGGAATAACAATGAAAAGAAAGGTAGCATTGGCGTTGTTGGCATTGGTGCTGGTTCTTTCCATGGTTACAGCAGTGGCATGTAACCCGCAGGAATCTAGCGAATCTTTCAAGATTACCATTGCCGAAACAACAAATGGTACGATTACGGCTGACAAGCAAACAGCCAAAGAGGGCGAAACGGTCACTCTGACTGTTACACCTGACGAAGGCTACATCTTGAAGAGCGGTTCATTGAAGTTCAATGACACTGCAATTACAGGCACAACATTTAAAATGCCCAAACAGGATGTAACAATTACGGCTGAATTTACAAAAGACATGACAGGCGTTACTGTTGAAACCATCGAAAAAGACGGCTTGAAGATGTCCGCAACACAGCTCAGCAAGACTGCAACAGCCTATCTGTTTACAACATTCGGTGAAACGGCTCTGACATTTACCGCTTTTGTTCAGGACGTTACACTGAAGGACGGCGACGGCATGAAGGTGATGTTCGCATCCGAACAGGAAATTGTAAATGCAGTTCTTCCTGATGGCAAGACAATTTCAATCGAAATCACACATGACGGAAACAAGCTCATCCAGACAACAGACGAAGAAGGCAAGTTCGTTGATCTTACCGAAGGCGCAACTGCAACACTTGAACTGTGGTCGGAAAACGGCACTGAAGTTGACGGTTACAAGGTTGTAATGACAGTTGATTACGCTAAACTGGGTCTTACTAAAGACACTGCTAAAGACAGCATTACGTTCTGCCCGTTGCTGTACAATGCAAGTTCTAACATTGCTCCCAGCAAAGGTTACATCAACAATGTAATGGATGAAAACAAGTCAAATACTTACATGGTTGTAGTTGATGACAACCAATACAGAGCAAATGCTTACGAAAGCGGTACAGGTCAACTTGGTTCGGTAAGTTACATTGCACACGGTCAGTACTGGGATTTGTCACAGGATTACTACAAGTCCAATCCTGATTACGCAAACCGCAAGGCTGTTCTTACAGGACACGACAACGCTGACAACAACCTGATGTTCTACCGTACAAGTGGTGAATTGATGTACGCACAAGCTACAATCAAGGTAACATCATTTACAAATCCCAACGAAGCATGGGGCAAGTTCGGTATGATGCTGTTTGACGGACAAAGCGTGAACGGTTTGTTCTTCTACGTTGACGCATTTGCTAGTCAACCCGGAAATATCGACAGTATTGGTGGTACAGCAGTAGGTACAAACAAGGCAGTAGGCGGATGGGGAACATGGAGCGCTGTAAAAGACGGCGTGTTCAACCTTGAAACAAAGACAATCACTTTGGCAATGGTTTACCAGAACGGCTACATTCACCTTTACGCAGACGGTGTAAAGGTTGGTTCGGTTTACTACGGCAAATACAATCAAAACATGCACTTCGGTCTTAAATCCTTCGGATACGGACTGGAAGTAACTAATTACTTTGCTTCCACAGATCCCGTTGCTGACGGTTGGGAAGACAAACTGGAAACAATTGAAAAAGAAGACATTGACACATTGTTCATGGGTGATTCCTACATGGAATTCTGGAAGAACAGCGGATTTACAAGTCACGTTGCACAACTTCCCAGTTACGCAAATGAAGGTATCGGCGGAACAAAGACAATCGATTGGATGAACAAGTTGCAAGACATGTCTGCTAGATACAATCCTTCTAACATTGTAATGCACATTGGTGTAAACGACATCGATGACGAAGGTTTGACCAAGGAACAAGCAACAGCAAGATTGCTTGAACTGTTCAATGCTTACCATCAGACATTCAGCGACGCTCAGTTGTATTGGGTAGCACTCATTCCCAACACAATGTTTGCTGACAAGGTAGCAACCTACAACGAAGTAAATGCCGAAATCAAGGCGTTTGCCCAAAACAACAACTGGCTTACATATATCGAAGCCGACGAAGCATTTACAACCGAATCGGGCGGTGCAAGAGTCAACATGTTCTACGACGGTCTGCACCTCAACAGAGAATACGGTTACCCATTGTGGGCTAAGCTCATCATGGAAGCATTGGGATATACCCATGCTGAAGGCACAGAACTGGGTGACGGCACAAACTTCGCTTATTCCGACGGCTGGACATTCATCGAAGATGGTGCAAAGGCTTACAACACAGGCAACGGCGAATAGGTTGTATGGATGAAGAACGCAAGCGGTAGTGACATCTACGCTGAGTTCAATGCAACAATCGGTCAGGTTTACAACAACGACGGATTCCCCAAGTTTGGTGCAATTCTCAGAAACGATGACGTATCCATTTTCGGTTACGTTGACGCAGTAGGTCTTGCAACAGGCGCAGGCGGAAAGGGTAGCAACATTGTTTACCGTCCCAACATCACATTGGCAGGCGGATTCGGAGCTGCAGGCGATTGGCAATGGAACAATCAACCGGGTGGAAGCCAGATCAACGGCGAATACACAAACGGAACTTACGTCAAGGTAGCAATTGCTAAACTTGGTAACCAGATCGTATTGTGGATAAATGACGTACTCGTAAGCAAGACAACAGCTGCTTACATTGACGCAACAGACGTTGTAACTGTAGGTTTTGCAGGATTTAACCTTGAAATGACAGTTGAAGGTCTGTACGTAACAACAGACATTCAGGAAATCACCGAAAAGGTTGAAGGACCTGAGGCAGCAGACGCTGTAATCGACGGTGTAGCGGACGACGCTATTTACACCGAACAAGTACTTGGTTTCACAAGTTCTTTCGGTTTGCAAAATGACGGAAAGACACACTTCACACTTAGCGGTGTTAAGGGAACAGACGGTGTTTACTTCATCGCAACAATTATTGCTCCCGAAAACACAAGAAACGGTCCAAACTGGTGGGAATACGCTAACATCGAATTCCGTTTCGGTAACGATGATTTGATTCAACACTACATTTACTTCAATCAACCGGGATTCAGTTCAGTAGCATCATCCAACGGTATTACACAGGTTGCAAGTGACGGCGGTAAGCTCATCGAAGATGGCGAATACGCAGGAATGTACAAGGTAGTTGTAGAATTCTTTGCTCCGTTCACTTCATTTGCAGGATGTGACGCTTCCACAGAAGAAATCCCCGTTAAGGCTTGGGGCTGGGTTTACGGCGAACAAGGTTGGACGCACGGAATGAACGTAGGCACATGGAATGCTTACACAGCATCCGAACAGGGTCTGCGTTTCCAACGCAACATCACCGTTGAAGGCAACAACGTTGCAGTAACTGTAACACCTTCCAAGACAACAGCTTACAGTGGCGAAACAATCACATTGGACGTTCAGCTTCAGGAAGGTCAGCAAATTGAATCGATCAAGGTAAACGGTGAAGCAATTACCGAACAGGACGGAATCTACTCCTTCACAATGCCTGATGAAGACGTTGTGATCGAAGTTGCATTGCAAGGAATTTCCGTAACAACCAAGACGGAAATGCCCGAAGGCACAACAGGTGCTACAATCACTACAGATAAAGGCACAGCAGCTATCGGCGAAACTGTTACATTTACAGTAGAGTTTCCGTCTGACGTTACATTGAAGTCGCTGACAGTAAACGGCGAAGCAATTGAAATCACAGGCGGAACTTACAGCTACACAGTAAAGGAAACCGACACTAAGGTGGAAATCATTGCAACCTTCGACTACGCAACGGAAATGACAATTGACGGTGTTCTTGATCCCGAAGAAAACTACGGTGAACCCGTTGGCTTCCTTGTTGAAGGCAACAGAAAGGTTACAGTTTACGCAGTAAAGGGAGAAAACGGTATTTACTTCTTTGTAGAAGCGTACACGGACACTCTCATCAACGACAACACTGCACAGTGGTTCATGAATCACAACTTCGAATTCTACCTGAACAACGGTGCACAGTGCTATGTAAACAGTCGTAGCGAAAGCGTTGGAGTAACCAAGTTTATTTGGGAAAGTTCCTTGATTGACGTTGGCGAATTCAACGGTAAGTACAGACACGTTGCGGAAATCTTTGTTCACAAGTCATTGATTGACAACTTCGGCGAAGAAATTCAGTTGAACTACGCATTCAAGGCACCCAATGAAACTGCTCGTTGGGAAGGCATGAGCAACAATCAGTGGAACAGAGGTGACTGGTGGAACAATTACATCGGTGGCGCAGACGGTAACATTGTTGGCGCTTTCGGACAAGGTAAGGGACGTCCTGCAAATCTGTTCATCACATCTGAAGGTCTTGTATGTAAATTGCCCGTAGCACAAAACGGTACAATTGACGGTGACCTTACAGAATTTGCCGAAAAGACAAGCGTTACAGTAGGTAACGAAAATGCTAAATTTGTTGTAACAGGTTACACAGCGGAAGACGGCTTGTACATGGCATTTACTATCAAGCAAAAGCAACTTGCCGAACCCACAGCTGAATGGCACTTGAACGACAACATTGAAATCAAGATAAACAACGGTTATAATCCGGATGATCCCACTCAGGCTGCTTTGTATGCCGGAAGAAGTGCAGGGTTCAGTTTATACGATAAATTTATCGTCGCAATGGGTCCTGTTACCGATTACGCAATGATCCGTACGGAAATTGACGAAGACGGTTACAAGTACCAGACTGTTGTTGAATTGTTCATTGCAATGGACAATCCTGTAATGGCAACCAACATTCAATTGGGATGTAACGGTAACGGTTTCGGCGGATGGCAGTCATTGATCTGGGATGCAAATTACGCTTACATCAACGCAAACGGAGTTTACTATCTCAATGACCTTGTTGCACTGGAAAGTATCACAATTGATGGACAGCTCGATGAAGGCATGGCTGATCTTGCTTCCGTAACAGGTACATGGAACGAAGATACAATCGTACTTACAGGCAAGAAACTTCAACACGGTATTGTTCTTTACACAACAATCACACACAAGATTTCTGTTGATCAGAGATTGCAAGGTGACAGCGGTGAAGAATGGTGGCGATATCTCAACGTTGAATTCCGTCTTGGAGGCAACAACTGGATGCAGGTGTGCGGATCTGTAAAGAACAATTACACACAGTTCTGCGCAATGGGTATCAGCACAACGGGTGAAGGTCCTTACACAACCACATTCGAAACTTACATTCCTTACGGTGTTGCTCACGGTGGAGATATTTCACAAGGTATCAGCATTGCATGTGCCGTAGTTACAGGCAACAGCTGGGGAACAGTGTTCGGTAACTGGGACGCTACAACATTCCGTGTAACAGACAACGGCGTTGTAAACGTTGCTTGACAATTTAAATTACCGTATTAAAACGGTTTAAAACAACTATTCCTTCCGACGCAGGGCAACCTGCGTCGGGCAAAAGGAATACTGCACAGCACAAAGAGGTGTTGTGCTGTGCAGTATTTCTTTAAAGTCTTTCATGTAAATGGGGGCAACAATGAAGAGAGTAACTTTGAAAGACGTTGCAAAAACATGCGGATATTCGGTAAATTGTGTATCCCGTGCATTGATGGATGCGGACGATATAGCAACTACGACAAAACAGCGAATAAAACAGATTGCCGAAGAAATGGGGTACGTCCCCCATATGTCGGCATCGATACTGCGCAAGGGCAACAGCAATCGTATAGGTATATTGTGCGACAACCTGCTCAATCCATTTTACTCAGTAATTACCAACTACATGCAGTGGAGGTTTGTTGAAAAAGGTTACACGTTCGTGACTTTTTACACAACACGTCAGTTGTTTGGAACAGACGATGTCAAACAGATTGTTGCATCCGACGTGGACGGCTTGATTTGTTTTTTGGGTCCCGACGCCGACGCAACTGCAATGCTTAAAAAATTCAATCTGCCTACGGTAATTCTGGGAAGAAAATCCGACGATTTCGACAGCGTTGTGCTTGACAACTTCAAGGGCGGCTACATCATCACCCAAAGGCTGATTGACAGCGGAAGAAGAAACATTGTGTACATAGGTGAAAACAACATCATCGACTGTTCATTGGACAGAGGCGAAGGATACTTAAAGGCAATGAAAGAAAACAATCTGACTCCAGTTTCTTTTTGTGCCTATGAAAGAGGTTCTTACGAAAATGTAGTGGAACAGATGGTTAAAGACAACATTCCGTTTGACGCAATTTTCTGTTTTAACGACTTCGGTGCTTATGTGGTAATGGACAGGCTTGCCGAAATGGGAATTTACGACAAATCTATTGCCGGTTTCGACGAAATACGTAAGGAACTGCGTTTCTACGGCAAGGTGGATACTGTGGGGTACGACAAACAATCCTTTGCACAAAAGGCAGTGGACATGCTGTTTGAACGTATCAGAAGGAGCAACATCGGTCAACCGAAGATGGTTGTTGAAGACGTTTATCTTGTTTAAAACCGTTACAAACGCCTGTTTATCAAGGCGTGTAATATAGAAAACAATTTTGGAGGAATATCATGAAAAAGTTTATCAGATTTTTTAGCATTGTGCTTTGTCTGGTGTTGATGGCTTCCGTTTTTGCAGCTTGTAAGCCTGCAAATAAAGACGACATCGAAATTGACGACGAAGGTAACATTCGTCCCAGTGACAAAGAGGCAAGAGTAGAATTCTGGTTCTACGGCGATGATGTTGAACTTGGTGTATTCGAAAGCCTTGTTGACTCTTTTAACAAGGAAAACGAAGGCGTAATCGAAGTTGACCTTGTAGTAAAGGCATCCAGCAACTACGAAGACGCTGTTCGTCAGGCTTTGTCAGGCAAGAAACTGGACGTATTCTACGTAGGCGACAACGGTTACAAGTCTTACGCCGAATCAGGTTTGCTATTGGACATCACAGACTATATGGAAACAAGTCAGGTTTACAATGTAGATGAAATGTGGGACACAGTGGTTACACGTTACAAGTACGACGTCAACACCAAGTTGTCCAACACCGAAACAGGCAGATACTACGGCGTACCCAAGGATATCGGTCCTACGGTAATTTTCTACAACGAAACACACTTTAAACAAGCAGACGTTACAGTATTGAGCGTTGCAGCCGAAGATCTTGAAGCATTCAACGGCGGTGCAGCTGACGCAAGAGGTAACACAAAGGCTCAGTTGGGTATCACAGGTACAGTAAAGGAACAGGGATTCTTCCGCGACAACGGCAAGATGTTCTTCAACAACCAGATTCCCATGAGCTGGCAGGAAACAAACGAACTTGCAAAGATTCTGCAAGACGAACAACGCAAGACAAACAACAACGCTTACGGTTACTTCACCGAATGGTGGTTCAACTACGGTTGGTCTGTAGGTGGCGACTGTATCCAATACATTCCTACAAGTGACACCGGTTACACAGGCGGTTACTACGATTTCACATTGATGGACGACACCAAGAACTACATTGTTGCCGATGACGTAACAGAAGGAGTTACAGTAAACGGTGTTAAGTACAATGCAGGTGAAATCATTGAATACAAGGACAAGCTTGGTCTTACAACAGTTGCTACTGCAGGTGGCGATTACAACAAGGAAATCACAGCTGAAGTTCTTTCATTGGTTGAACAGGACAAGTTGAACGAACTTCCCAGCCAACGTGAAGCATTTACCGAATTTGTATGTATCGGTTCTAAGGAAGGACAAAAAGTTGACGAATTCGGAGGAAAAACCTACACAGGTTACGGAATCACACCCAGCCCCTCGTCCATCGGTACTGACGCAGGTAAGACAGTTGAATTTGTAAACGGTAACATCTCCATGCTGGTAGACGGCAGATGGAACGTTACAAACTTCCGTGAAATGATGACAGACGAATGGGACGTTGCTCCGTTGCCCATGTACAAGGAATACGACTCTGAAGGTAACATCACTGTACACGGTATCGAAGCCGGACACAGCGGTTCAGTTGGTCTGTGCATCAACAAGAACAGTCAGGTTCCCACAGCATCCTGGAAGTTCATCGAATACATCGGCGGCGTTAAGGGTCAGACATTGCAAGCCGAAGCAGGTTTCGCAATTCCTTTGCAAAAAGAACTTGCTAACAGCGATGTTTTCCTGCAACCCGGTCAAGATCCTAAGAACTCAATTGTGTTCGTACGTGCAGCTGAAATTCAGCAGGCAGGTGACTGGTGGTATCTGTCCGACAAGAAGTGGATTGACGACTGGGCAGGCGTATTGAACGGCGACGTAAGAAACGGCAACAAGACAATGACCGAATTCTTTAACTGCTACGAATACCAGAGCACATTTAATAAACTTCTTTCCTACACTAAAGTATTTGGGGCTTAAAACCTAAGCCCCTCTCCACAAGAGAGGACATTGAAATGTATCTGCAAAATATTTACAACAAACGTAAAAAGACGGGACGTGCCGAAAACATCAGCGGTTTGCTGATGGCCCTCATCCCTGTTGTAGGATTTGCATTGTTTGGTTTTATTCCATTGGTGATTGCCATTGTGATATCTTTCATGTACATTCCGGGCAGAGGAGATATTGCCAACGGTACATTCAACGGAATACAGAACTTTGTCGAAGTTTTGTCCGACCCGATGTTCTGGAAGTCTATCGGAAACACATTGATCATGGCTTTGTCGTTGCCTATCTGTATCGTCATTGCATTGATCATCGGTTATCTGTTGACCAAAAACATCAAGGGTACAAAGGTATTCCGTTCTATCTATTTCATTCCTTACGTCTGCTGTGCCGTTTCCGTCACTTTGATGTGGGAATTGATTTTCAACCAGAATCACGGTATATTGAACTCATGGTTGGGTCTGGATCGTGAAACGGCTATTCCATGGCTGACAAATTCCGACTACTACCTTGGTGTAATGGTGTTGATAGGTGTGTGGTCGGGTACTGCCTACGGAATCGTGTTGTACGGCGCTGCATTGACAAATGTCAACAGCACACTGTACGAGGCTGCAAAGGTGGACGGAGCAAATTCTTTCCAGAGTTTTATTCACATTACTCTTCCTGCCATTTCGCCAACAACATTCTTCCTGTTGACAACGGGTATCATCGGTGCATTGCAGGAATTTGTAAGACCGCAGATTTTAGGCGGAGGCGGAAACGGTGCAGGTCCCAACAACGACGGTCTGACAATCGTATTTTACTTGTACCGCAACGCATTTTCTTACGACGGAACAATGGGTATTGCCGCCGCTACGGCATTTTTGCTTGCGTTGATGATACTTATCGTTACTGTAATCAACTTTAAGGTATCTAAGAAGTGGGTGAGCTATGATTAACAGAATTAACATACGTAAAGACACTTCGGAGTTGGTAAAGAAAGGTTTTGCCAGAGCCGCAGTTTATATTGTACTTATACTGTTTGCGCTGTGGATCATCGTACCGTTCTCGTTGGTATTGGTGACATCTTTCAAGACAGCCGCCGAAGCTAACAGCCTCGATTTCCACTGGTGGCCCACCGACGGATTTACTTTGCAAGGCTATGAAGCAATCTTCAATTACGACACAGGTTCGGCAATCGAAGGCGTGCCGCTACTTGTAATGGGCTTTTTCAACACATTGTGGATTATTTTACCGCCCACTCTGTTGGGATTGTTCTGTTCATCTTTGAGCGCCTACGCTTTTGCCAAGTTGCGTTTTAAAGGCAAGAACTGGCTGTTCTCGTTGTTGCTCTTGACAATGATGATTCCCGGTACAATTTTGCTGACGCCAAGCTACATAATCTACAACCAGATAGGTTGGGTTGACACTCCGTTGCCCTTGATGATTCCCGGTATGTTCGGTGCGGCAACATGTGTGTTCTTCATGCGTCAGTTCTACGCAGGAATCCCAAGCGAATTGCTGGAAGCTGCTAAACTGGACGGCATGGGTTACTTCAAGATGTTCTTTAAGATAATGGTGCCGTTGTCCGTTCCCGCATTGCTGGCTCAGGGATTGTTGGGCTTCATCGGCGGTTACAACGACTATCTCGGACCGTTTATTTATCTGCAATCGCCTGAAATGTACACATTGCAAATCACCTTGAACCTTTTAAAGGACGTATTTGCATTGAAGAATGTTCCTGCAATGATGGCGGCTACGGTAATAAGTATATTGCCTACAATCATTTTGTACCTGATAGCGCAGAAATACTTCGTAGAAGGTATTGCTACCAGCGGTATGAAACTGTAACAGTTACACTAATTAAGGAGAAATTACATGTTTAAAAGAACTTTTGCATTGCTTGTTGTATTGGTAATGCTGTGCTCTACGGTATTTGCCTTGACAGCTTGTAAACCAAAGGATGGCGGTGATGCAGGCGAATTTGTCTACACTGACTATCCCGATGTTGCCGAAGCCGACTACAACAAGAATCTTTACTTCTTTAATGAAGCAAACTTTCAGGTTGCAGACCCCTCTGTAATCTACATCACCGAAGGCGAAGAAGCAGGTTACTTCTACGCTTACGGCACAAGCGACCTTATTCAATGTCACGGTATTCAGACATGGCGTTCGAAAGACCTGACCAACTGGGAATACATGGGCGTTGCATTCGAACCTGACTTTTCCGAAACATGGGCGCACAACAACTACTGGGCTCCCGAAGTACTGTACGATGAAGAAGACGAACTGTACTACATGTTCTACAGTGCGATGGATTACAGAGAAAACAGCAGATTGCACATCAGCGTTGCTTACTCCGAAAATCCCTACGGTCCTTTCGAATGTCCTGACGGCATGACAAATGCCAACGGCGAAGAACTTTCCAAGTCCGAACCCGTTTACGAATTTTCAAGCATCCTTCCCAACCGTGAAGGTATCGAAAACCAGATCTTGGACAACCACGCATTCGTTGATCCCGTAACAGGCGACAAGTACATGTACTTCTCCGCTTGGCAAGATTGGGGCAAGCGTGGATATCAGGAAATCTACGGTGTAAAGATGATTGACTGGTTTACTCCCGATTACAGCACATTGAAACAGCTGACATCTATCTACAACACAACAGTAGGTGATTTCCGTCAGGAAATGGAGAGTAGCAACACTCACTTCGGTGACATCGATGAAGGCGGTTCCGGTTACGCAACGGTAAACGAAGGTCCGTTCATCTACTACAAGGACGGAACTTACTTCTTGACATTCTCTGTTTACGCTTACACAAGCGAACTTTATCAGGTACGTCAGGCAATTTCCGACAGTCCTCTTGGCGACTACACCAAGATTCAACCCGATGAAGGCGGTACAGTGCTGGCAACAAGTCCCGAATGGGGCAACGTAGCAAGCGCAGGTCACCACTGTTTCATCAAGGCAGGGGATGAACTGATGATTGCTTACCACACATTCCTGAACCGTCGTGACATCGAAGGCGGTCGTGCATTGGCAGTAGACAGAGTTTCCTTTGTTAAAAACGAAGACGGTCAGTTGCTCATGCACGGTAACGGTCCTACTTACTCCTTCCAGCCATTGCCCGAAGCTGTAAGCGGCTACAAGGATGTGGCTAAGGACGCAACAATCACTGCAAGTCACACAGCGGAAGACAGCGATGTCAGTTACCTTACCGACGGACTTCTCAAAGCTCACGATTACGACCTTGTAAAGGAATACACAACCAAGAGTGTTTCCTCTACAGAAATTGCAACAATCAACTTGAAGTTCGACGATTGGACAAACGTTCGTTCCGTACTTGTTTACAACAGCATGGAATACAACAGCTCTTTCGTTCAGCTTGAATACGTCAAGTTGAAGTACATGACGGAAAGCGGTGAAGCATGGGCTCAGGCAGACGACGTAGCATTCGACTACTCATGGAACTCCGACAGCCGTTCTACAATGTATCCCGGCGGTGCGTCAATTCTTGAATTTGACGAAATGCCCGTCAAGGAAATTGAAATCGGTATCAAGTTGAGTAGCGGTGTACCTTTCGTATCAATTGGTGAAATTTACGTAATGGGTAAAAATGTTGAAAATCCCGAACCTGTAACAAAGTTTGCCGATTCCTACACCTACGAACAACCTGTAATCGGCGATTACATCAAGTATGCCGAAGGCGTTAGCGTTGGTAGTGTTGGCGGATACAATACAACGTGGGGTTACGGCGACCTGTCAACAGACGACGGTACAGAAAATGCTTACATCGAAAATACGGCTCCAGGCGATCAATTTGCTTACTTCAAGAATGCAACCGGCGACTACTTCTACTTCGAAGCAGAAATGACAATTACCGAAGACAAGCCTTACCGCATGGGAGACGGCACTCAGGAAATGTTCCCCAAGTTCGGTCTGGTATTGAAGGCTGAAATGGGTAGTACCTTCTTCTACATTGACTCTGCTTACAACGGTGGATTCACTAACGAAGCAGTGGGCTACACGCAGCGTAAGTCTGACAACAGCGATTACGACTGGGTAAATACCGAAAAGTTGACAACTGTACCCGGATTGAAGTACACCGAAGGCAACTACGCTAAACTTGCAATTGCTCGTATGGGTACAACTTACTACTTCTTTGCAAACGGACAGTTTATCGGCTCTGAAACCGGTCTGCGTGGCTTGAACGGCGAAGTTGTAGGCGGATGTCTGGTATTCAACATGGGTATCAAGGTTCGCAACTACAACGTAATCAACGGACAAGCTCAAGTTGAAGCACAATTGCAATCTTTGGGCGTACAGCTGTAAATAACAAACAAGTGTAGGGCGAAGTGTATCTTTGCCCTACACAATTAAATTTAGTTAGTAAAAGGGGACGTTTTGTAAAAACGATAGTTACTATGAAAATCATCAACCAATTGACAGATCTCAAGGGAAGTCAACCCGATCCGTTTATTATCTCAGACAACGGCAAGTTCTACATCTATTGCACAGGTTACGATGGTGTATATTGCTACATTTCCGACACTCTTGAAAACTTCAACTACTACGGCAAGGTGTTGTCGGTTGAAGGTCAGAAGGAATACTGGGCACCATGCGTAGTCAAGATTGACGGCAATTTCTACATGTACTACTCATCAATGCCTTGTGACAGCGACGATGTTCACACTCAGGCAATCAAGGTTGCCGTTTCAGGAAGACCCGAAGGTCCGTTTGAATACGTCAAGGATCTTTTGCCTCCCTTCTCAATCGATGCCGATGTCAAGGTCAACGATTTGGGTATTTACATGTTTTATTCAGTAAACCGTTACGAAGGCGAACGTGTAGGAACTTACATCAAGGTGGACAAGATGTCCGACCCTTACACATTGGAAGGCAATCCAATTGACGTGGTAGTTCCCACGCTTGATGAGGAAATTTTCCAAAAAGACAGGTTTGTCAAGGGACAGCATTGGCACACAATTGAAGGGGCAAGCTACTTTTTCCGTGACGGCTACCATTACTGCCTGTTCAGCGGCAACTGTTACGAAAAGGATACTTACTACATCGGTTACAGTGTAGCTCACAGTGACGAAATGCAACTCAACAAGTTGAATTTTAAGAAGTATCCCGACGACAACACCTACGCACCGTTGATTAAAAGCAACGACTACGAATACGGTACAGGACACAACAGCGTAATAGATGTTGACGGACAGCTTTATGTAGTGTATCATGGACGTGACGAAGTCAAGACATCACATATGGATACCCGCACAGCACGTATTTGCAAACTTTTTGCAGACAATGGCGTATTGCGTGTGGAAAGGTACAAGTAATTGATTGAAATTTACGATTTTTCTGTGAAAAACAAGCTCAGACACCAACTTACTGCAATGACAGTCAAATACTGTCTTGCAGTTGTGTGCTGGGCTTTTTTGTGTGTTTTAGCAGTTGTCACATTGTCAAGATTGTTGTGGCTGTCAGTTACGCTGGCAGGCATTGTGACACTGGCGTTTCTTCTGTGGTCGGTGGTATTCTGGAATATCACCTACGGCAGGACAAGACGGTATCTGCGCTTTTTAGACAATGCCGAAACTGGCAGACGTTGTGACATTGTGGCTGTATTTCAAGGCTTTGGCGACACAGTCTCAAGGTACGGATTGCAATTTAAACAGTACAACGTTACCGATGTCAACAACGGGCAAGCAGTGCTGATTGCGGAAATTTCCGTAGATGTACCGTTAGAGGTAGGTAGCAAGTACTACCTTACATGTGCGGGGGATATGCTTCTGGCATATAAGAGATATGACGATTGACAACAAGTTTACCCGTGATCGTGTAAAAAAGGTGCTGAAGCCTACTTTGATTGTGGTGTTGGTGGTGGCAGTAGTGATGGGATGTTTTTTCGCTTACTACCTTTTGTCCCTTCCTTCACCTAAAGAAAAACTGACCATATGGGTGGGAAGTACGGAGCTGAATTACTCTGAGAAGTTGCACGACGATGTGTTGGAATACGCTTCTCAGTACGGCATCACTCATTGCAGTTTTGTGATACGCAATCCCGATGACTTCTACTACGACACGGCATTTAGCCTGAGCGGATACTATTCCGCCGATGTGTTTATTTTGGATGAAAAACAGATTGAGTCGTATCAGGAAACGGCGTTGTTCATGCCTTTAAATGTTGCGGAAGGTTACCGCTATCAGGACAAGGTAATCGGTATTCCCTTGACGGAAGAACTGTACGTTCTTCTAAACTATCGCAGTGACAAGGATGCCGACATGCTGATGGACGTTGCACAATTTTTGATACAGACAATCAATGAGGATGTACAATGAAGAAAAAAGGCTTAGTGGAACAGGTCGTCCTTGGTAAAGTAAAAGACAAGGATTTTACCGTAAACGATTTACCTGCCAACAGATTTCAGCTCTTCAGGTTTCTGATGAGAAACAAGTTACGTCAGCTATACTGCAATCATTTGCTTTCGGCTTTGTTTTTTATTCCGTTGCTTGCATGGGCTGTGCTGTGTATTTCCTACACCGATCTTACATTTGGTGACGGTACAGCTCTTGAACAGCTGACAAGACTTCCCTACTACACGGCTGTGGTTTACGGCACGGCAATTCCGTTGTGGATGCTTGCATTTTGGGGATTGTCGGGCGGAATGTTTGTAACCCGCAAGTTGTGTTGGGGTGAACCCGTTGTTTTGAGAAAGGATTTTAAAAAGGGAATGAAGCAAAGCGGCGGTCAGTTTGTTTTTATAGGTTTCATTACCGGCATTTTGTGGCTGATTGTTGCTTTTTCCAGCAAGTGGCTTGCATTGTATGCAATGCAGTATGGCGCAAGTATTCTGACTTCTGTAGGAATGGGCTGTCTTGTAATTGTAGCTCTTGTGCTGACAGGCGTTACAATGTTTGCGCTTTCTATGGCAAGTTTGTACAACGTTTCCTTGGGACGTCTGTACATCAACAGTTTTAAACTGTACTTTGCAACTTTCTTGAAGTCAAGCGGTATTGTGATTTTAAGCGTATTGCTTCCGCTTGTACTGTTACTTGTGCCGTTGGTATTGACACAGCTCATCGCTTACTGTCTGTTTGTAGTGGTGCAAATAGGCTGGATGATGTTGCTGTTCACACTGTGTAGTCACAGTGCATTCGACAAGTTTATCAATTCTAAGGATTACCCGGATTTTTACGGCAAGGGATTGCGCTACGGTAAGATGGACAAGGCAGAAGCAGTTGAAACGGTTGTCGAACAACCGACAAACCAGCCATTCGAACAGCAGGAAGTTGAAGACGGATTTGAGAGGCCGTCAGGTAACGACTAGATGACTACTATAAACGCAAAATATCTTACAAAACTTTATAAAAAGGAATACGCACTTAAAGATTGCAACATTGACGTGAGAAACGGTGAGTTTCTTGTCATTATGGGACAATCAGGATGCGGCAAGACCACTTTACTTAAGATTCTTGCAGGGGTGGAAAAGACAACCTCCGGCGAACTGTATCTGGACGGAGTAATTGCCGACAGTATCCCTTTAAAAGACAGAGACATCTCATTGGTTTTTCAGGAATATGTTCTGTATCCTAACATGACAGTGTACGAAAACGTGGCTGTTGCGCTGGAAGGCAAGATGGATTCGCAGCAGATCTACGACAGAGTCATGCCCGTGTTGAGCAAATTGGGACTTGACTGTGCAATGAATCAACGTCCAAGGACATTGAGCGGCGGACAACAACAGCGTGTTGCTCTTGCCAAGGCAATTGTCAAGCAATCCAGATTGATACTGCTTGACGAACCCATGAGCAACGTTTCCCCATTACAGCGTGTGGAATATTGCCAATTGTTGTTGCAGTTGAAAAGACAGTTGCCCGAAACTACCTTTGTCTATGTTACGCACAATTCCTCCGAAGCGTTGACGCTTGCCGACCGCATTGCCGTAATGAAGGATGGCAGGGTGGAATACTGTTGTGACAGAAAGAATTTTCTTTACAACTTTTCCAATGTGGATGCACTGGAAGTATTTTCAGGCAACGTTACCAAGGTTTTGGGAACATGGCACAACGGATTTGTTTCCGATGAACCGATTTCCATCTCTAAACGTGTATTGGACACTTGCCGTGCGACGGACGGTCAACAACTTGTTGCCATTTCCAACAAGATGGACAACGGTAACTACTATCTTTTCGATCAGGATGGCAGGGCTGTAAGTGGTGCGGTAAACGAAGTTTGCGTTTCGGCACGTCTTGACGGTAACATCCTGCGTGTTGGAAATCAGGAAATAGCACTGGACGAACAGTTCTGTTCACGACTGTTAAAGAAACACGGTGACGTCACCATGCAGTTCAGAGCGGACAAATTGAGTAAGGTTAGACTTCCCAACAGTTTCAGATTGTTGCTTGATGTGGTGTACAATGACGGCGACATACTGGGAGTCAGTTGGCAGGGTACAACATTTTACATGCTGCGTCGAACAAATTTACAACCGGGCGAACAGATTTACATGTACGCACTGACGGAAGATGTCGATTTGTTTGACGGTCAGCGCATTACTGCGCATTACCCAATCAATCAGTGTAGCGTTCCCATGAAGGTGGTAGATTACGGCAGACGCATTGTGAAGATACTGGGTTACAAGTATGCCGTTTCGTCGGATGTAACAGGAAAAACACGTGCTTTATTGTCTGTCGACAGCTTGCGGTTAGCTAAAAAATCGGATAAAAACACAATAAAGGTGCGTGAAGTACTGGATGAAGATATTCTGGGTGAACAGAAGATTGTTTATTGTATTGTGGACGGCGTGGACGGTTACGTCGCAGTGTTGACAAAGAGTGAAAATCTGTGTCTTGAACAAAATATCAGATTGTGTCTGAACGCCGAAAAAGTCAGTTTGAGTTAGATTGTATTCAGTAGATTCAAGCGGTGCGGACTGTTTATGTCCGTACCGCTTTTAAATTTGTAAAATGTGCGGTAGGTTGTAGGGCAGGTGTCGTTCAACGTGTTTTTTCGATGTTGCCAAAAGCGGTAGCGGTACAACTCAATTTGTGGTATAATGTAGAAAAACATTTCGGGTGGTGTAGCGTGGTAGAAGTAGTAGCGGCATTGATTTGGAAGAAAGACAGGTTTTTAGCCTGCCAGAGACCTCACAACAAGGCAAGAGCATTGTTGTGGGAATTTGTAGGCGGCAAGGTGGAAGCGGGAGAGAACAGGCAACAAGCCCTTGTACGTGAATGTCGTGAGGAATTGGGGATTACAGTAAATGTCGGCGACGTGTTCATGGAAGTTGTGCATGATTACCCTGACATTACAGTGCATCTGACATTGTTCAACTGTACCATTGCCGAAGGTCAACCGCAGAAATTGGAACACAACGACATACGTTGGATTACAACAGAGGAAATACCCAATTACAATTTCTGTCCTGCCGATGACGAAATACTGAAAAAACTGATGTCCATGTGACGGACTGCCCGTCGTGTCATTGCCGTTTAGCAGTTTTTGAAAAATGTGGCAGTGTATTGTTTTTTTTCGTAACGTCATTGTATTTTAACGCAAAAAAAGTCCAAGTATCTCTACTTGGACTTTCGTCATGTTTGGGTGTTTACTTTGTTCCGAAGATACGGTCGCCTGCGTCACCGAAAGCTGTAACGATGTAACCCTTTTCGTTCAGCGGTGCATTTGCAAAGTGTGCAACGTAAATCTTGACGTCGGGGTGACGTTCCGCAACACGCTTGATTCCTTCGGGTGCTGCAATCAATGACAGCAACTTGATGTTCTTGCATCCTCTTTGTTTGATGAAGTCGATTGCTGCAGCGGCACTTCCGCCTGTTGCAAGCGCAGGGTCAACAACCATTACCTGACTGTCGGGCGCTTCCTTGGGCAACTTGCAGTAGTATTCGTGTGGTTCAAGTGTTTCTTCGTCACGGTACAATCCGATGTGTCCGATTCTTGCCTGCGGAAACAGTGCGACAAGACCGTCTACCATTCCAAGACCTGCACGCAGTATCGGTACGATTGTTACGTCGTCCTTTATTACAGGGGACATGAACTTAGACAATGGTGCCTGAATTTCCACTTCTGTTGTTGCAAGATCTCTGTACGCTTCGTAACCCATCAGCATTGCAACTTCGCTGACGATTTCACGGAATTCCTTTGTTCCCGTTGTGACGTCGCACAGTTTGGTTATCTTGTGAGCAATGAGCGGATGATTGAAGATTGTTACGTTTTTCATGTAATCCATTGTAGTAATCCCCTTTAAATTGGTTTTAATCAGTATATATCAAAGGCGCCGAAAAGGCAAGTTTTTTCCAAACACATTGACATGATGTGTGTGGTATGCTAAAATATTGTTACTGTAAAAATGAGGTGTAATATATGAACATCAAGGCTCAGATCATGGACGAACAGGCGATACGCAGGGCGTTGACACGTATTTCTTACGAAATTATTGAACGTATGCCCGACCTGTCCAATGCCGTACTTGTGGGAATCAAGACAAGGGGTATTCCCATTGCAAAGGTTTTAAAGAAAAACATTGTTGCTTCCACAGGCGTTGACATTCCACTGTATCAGTTGGATGCACGCAACTATCGTGATGACATCAATCCCGAACAACGCACTGACAGTAAGTTTAGTGGAGACATTGCAGGTAAGGATGTAATTCTTGTCGATGACGTACTGTTTACCGGACGTACTACACGTGCGGCAATTGAGGCGATTCTGGACGCAGGACGTGCCTCAAGCATCAAACTGGCGGTGCTTGTAGATCGTGGACACCGTGAGTTGCCTGTCAAGGCGGACTTCGTAGGAAAGAACATTCCCACTTCCATGAAGGAAAAGGTTGTTGTTGCGGTTGGACCGTTGGACGGCGAAACAGGTGTGTTCATCTACGAACAGTAGTGGCAATTGCTTGTTGTACTGCTGTAAAACACAATTAAATCGGTATAATTAAAGCACACTGTGAGTGTTCTCAGCAGTGTGCTTTTTTGTTATATTCTGTGGGAGGTTAGTTGTTTTCTTGTGTAGCAGTTGTCTGTTCATCTGATTGGTATTCTTCAACGATTACCATTCCGGATTCTTCATCTTCTTCTGTTTCGGGACGCTTGCCAACGATTGCATTTGTGATAAGACCTACAATCAGTGCTGCTGCAACAGCTGTGATGCTGAATGCTGCACCGCCTGTGATTTCATTCTTACCGAAGTTGAATGCAAGTCCGCCGATACCGCATACAAGGATTGATGCAACTACGAACAGGTTTCTGTTGTCGCCAAGGTCAACCTTCTTGAGCATCTGCAAACCGCTTACTGCGATGAAACCGTACATTGCGATACAAGCACCGCCCATTACACATTTGGGGATTGTGTTGATTACAGCAACGAATGGTGTGAAGAATGCAAGCACGATACAGCCGATACCTGCTGTCATGATTGAGATTACAGAAGCGTTCTTTGTGATTGCTACACAACCTATAGATTCACCGTATGTTGTGTTTGCACATCCGCCGAAGAAAGCGCCTACGATTGAACCAAGACCGTCACCAAGAAGTGTTCTTGTAAGACCGGGATCCTTGATAAGATCTTTTTCAACGATTGTGCTGAGGTTCTTGTGGTCAGCGATGTGTTGAGCAAGTTCAACTACACCGATAGGAGCGAACAGCAGTGCAAGGTTACCGATTGCAGCGGCATCCAGAGGATATTGACCTTGAGTCTTGATTGCCATCAAGAATGTGAAGTCAGGGATACGAAGGAAACTTGAGAATGTGATTGTTCCGAATGCATCGATGAAAGGTTGGAAGTTTACGATTTTCAGGCTGTCAACCTTAGCGATGTATCCGATTGCTGTAAGTATCAATGTGAACACGTAACCAGCGCCGATACCTACGATGAAGGGAATCAACTTGAATGTCTTGTTACCCTTTGTCGATGTAAGTACGATTGTAAAGAAGGTAATCAAACCGCAAACTATGGAGAGCAGGCTGTAGCTTTCAGCTGTTCCGCCGTTGTGCATGATCCAGTCTGTAGCTGTGGGGGACAATCCCAAACCGATGATTGTTACAACAGGTCCGATTACTACTGCGGGCAACAACTTGTTTACCCAACCCGAACCGATGAACTTAGTGATGATTGCAAGTACGATGTAAACCAATCCTGCGAAAGCAACACCGATAATCAGTCCCCAGTAACCGTAGTTCTGAGTAGCTGCCGCACTCATTGCGCCAAGGAACGTGAATGAGCTTCCAAGGAATACGGGGCTCTTTCTCTTAGTGCAGAAGATGTAAACCAGTGTACCAAGACCTGCACCAAGCAGTGCTGCCGATAGATCCATTGTGAGACCAACGCCTGTGATGATCATGGGAACAAGCAGTGTTGCAGCCATGATTGAGATCATTTGCTGGAATGCAAAAATCAGCGTCTTTTTGAAACCGGGGTTGTCTGAGATGCCGTAGATGAGTTTCATTTTGTTACCTCCCAAAATTTTGCAAAAAAAAACCTTGTGTACGTACAGAAACATACAACAAGGTAGACCTTTACATTAGAAGTATAACCAAATGTGAATTCTTGTCGATATCTCTGTATCGTTTTTAAAGATTTCTGTGACGTATTCTAGCACAGCAATTACAAGGTGTCAAACATTTAAACGCACTTTTTTTAACAATTGTTGATTTTTATTTTAAGTTGTTGTACAATGTAGAAAACAAGGAGGCGGATATGAAAATACTGGTCAGCAAGTGTCTGTTGGGATACAATTGTAGGTACAAGGGTGACAACTGCCTGAATGCCAAAGTAATCGATCTTGTAAAACAGGGACATCAGGTTGTTGCGGTGTGCCCCGAACAGGACGGCGGATTGCCCACCCCCAGAGACCCCGGCGAAATCGTAGGGGACAAGGTACTTACTAAAGAGGGCAAGGATATCACTGCCGAATACCGCAAGGGTGCGGAACACGCTCTTGAACTTGCCCGTAAAGAAGGTGTCGATATGGCGGTGCTAAAGAGCAAGAGTCCGTCATGTGGTTGTGGCAAGATTTACGACGGCACATTTAGCGGAACGCTGAAAGATGGCAACGGCGTCACTGCTCAGCTGTTGTTGGACAACGGCGTAAAGGTAGTAACTGAGGAGTTACTTTAAAATCTGTATTTAAGGAATATTTTATGAACATACTGGTAATTAACGGAATGCCCAAGGGGGCTAACAGCACAACACTTCAGACGGCACTTTATTTGCAGGCGAAAAATCCCAACCATCAATGGCAGTTTCTTGACGTAGGATAACGTATCAAGGCGATTGAAAAGGATTTTTCCACAGCACGTCAGTTGTCAGAGCAGGCGAAGAAGGAAATTGAAACAAAGTAATTGAGGATTTTTTTATCAGTTTTAAACTGAAAAGGAGTATATCATGAAACAAAGATTTTTCATCTGTGAACATTGCGGAAACATCATTGCAATGGTCAAGGACAAGGGTGTTCCCGTATTCTGCTGTGGACAGAAGATGACGGAACTTGTTGCAGGTACCGTTGAAGCGTCAGCAGAAAAGCACATTCCCGTCTACAAGGTAGAAGGAAACAAGGTGCATGTAACAGTAGGTTCAGTTGAACACCCAATGCTTGAAGCACACTTTATCGAATGGATCAGCCTTGAAACCAAGCAGGGCAATCAGAGAAAGGTACTTGAACCCGGTCAGAAGCCCGAAGCGTGTTTTGCAATGTGCGAAGGTGACGAAGTGGTTGCCGTTTACGCTTACTGCAACCTGCACGGATTGTGGAAGGCTTAAAAACATCGAAAAAAAGAAAGCATCCTTTGATGTGTACCTCCAAAAGTGTCTAACTTTTGGGGTACACATCATTGTTGTGTCATCCCTTTAATTGTAATTTTATGTTGTAACCTATTTTATTAACTCGTACTTGAACAACAAAGGAACTATGTAATCATTATAGTAGACTTTTACAGTAGTATCTAGAGTTTTTATTGCTGTATTTAAATTAGCATATTTATAAACAAGTACGGGTTCGCCTTTACTATTTTCACGTCCTGAATCTATTTTTATATTTATATCTTCAAGTATCTGCCATGTGCCAAAACGGAAGTTTGGATTTCTTGAAACCGTTGCTTTGTATTCGTCAGTACGCATTGCTTCGTAAACTACATCATCCCAGTATTTTAATAATCTATTTTCAATCTCGGATAATACGTGACCATCATTTATAAAATTCGCCAAACTATTGTAAGCAATAGTGTCTTTTTGATCAAAGCATAACTCGTTTCGATAAAACCGACCATCACTCCCCAACAGAGATCGACATTTGTTTTTCGAGGTCAATGCTGTATAAATTAAGCAACGTTTAAGAAATTCCTTGTCGGTTAAGTAACTTCCTTGTCCATCGTAGGACTTCGAATAGACATCAGTTTTATACCATTTATCGTACGCAAATGTCGCAGCTGCAAATAACGGTAACTTTTCTAGGAAATTATCACATCGCAGATAAAATCCATGAGCCTTATATAAACCACCTCTGGTTAAAGTCACATCTTTCCTGTCGATTTGAAAATTACTTGTCATGAGATAAGCTAATATATTTTCATTAAATAGTGGTGTTATATATTTTTTACGACCGTTTTCAATAAATTCCGTTCCGTCCCTTTCGAAAATGATTCCCAGTTGGTCATTTTTGAATGTGCGTTTGTCGTAAGCCTCAGAAAGATTGTGGTAAGCTTTTCTAATTATAATTTCATCATCTATTGCTTTATGTACTTTATCACCAACAATATCAAAAGCTGTTAGTCTCAGCGAAGTTGTTTCGTAGTCGTCAATATTGCTCCAATGTATGCAACCTATTGCAGAATTTTGAGAAGCATGAAATTCTTTTCGATTACATAAAAATCCGCCCCAAAACTTTTTGTTTACAAGATTTTGATTTCTCCAGTATTTGGTTGGTGAATATAAAATGTAACTATCAGTAGGTTTTTTTAGGTAATATTTAAATCCACTCCAAATAAAAAGATTAGAAAGGTCGTTTAGTACTACTCCCTTATGTTCTTCACGCATTCTTTGAATAACGTAGCTTTGTTTCCATGCATTTTCTTTTTTACCTGTGTTTTGAGTACCGCCACTACCAGATTCACTAAATGGTGGATTTTCCATTAAAATTACAACACAGTTTTTATCATTTATTTTTTCACGTATGTAATCGTTAGAAACCCCTTGTTCGTTATGCTCGGCGGGAATAATATCGTAAGCTAATGCGTCTGTATTTGGAATAACGACTAAACATTTGTCCCCATATTTTAAATTTAACAACACGTACTCGTTGAATTCAATAGTGGACAAAACACAATGCTTTAATATTTCATCGGGTAACCCCTCTTCTAAGTTTCCTGTGCCTGCACAACGATCAATAATAATATAGTCCATTCCATGGGGAATCTTATTTATTGCTTTAAACAATAATTTGTGCATCTCGTTTACATAAGCTCTGGGTGTGTAGTATGCTCCATGTTCTCTTTGAAGTAATCCTGGATTCAAACAGTCCATTATGTCTTCAAATTCAATGTTGGTAATTTTTTCGTAAGGGTATATTCTATCTTTTAAAATATTTGGCTTGCGTATTTCTGCATTTGCACCTTTTATAAAACTGTCTTTGTTTGGGTTTAATTTGTAGTATTGCTGCGAAAGCCCAATAATATTAAATTTATCAACGTGGTATTTAACAAAATTATTGCTGTTTACATACTCAAATAGTTTTTGAAGACCAAGGCTTGTAGAATAATCGATTTCAATGTGTTTTGCTTTTGTAGTAAATTCGTCATTTCCTTTGCTTGCAGCTCCGAAATAAACTTTTTCAATATCTTCAAGCAAATCTTCTGATTGAAATATGTATGCTATTTCTCGATTTAAATCATTAAGAATAATATTCGCAGGAAGTTTTTCTCCCCTAATACGAATACGTGAAGCGTATTTAACGGCTTGAAATAATACCTTATTTATATTATCTATATTCAATTTGTTTTCATAAAGATTGCCTTTATCTATCCCGTCTGTGTTATGTGACAAATCGGGGTTAATTCCTATTTTATTATAAAATTCTTTTTGACCATCTATTTCTGCCAAGTAAGCTTTCATGATTGAATCTCCTATCGTAAATGCATACCAATTGTAATGCAATTGCGTTAATTTGTCAATTTAATTGCGTATTATATTAAACGCAGATGCATAGTATAATAGCATAAAGGAGATTGCCTTTATGGATATAATAGCGAAAATAGAAAAATTGAAGAATGATAGAGGTTGGACTGATTATGAGCTTGCTCAACAATCAATGCTTACGCAGTCTACAATCGCTTCAATAAAGGCACGTGGAACGGCACCTAAGGTAGAAACATTACAAGCAATTTGTAATGCTTTTGGAATTTCGTTAGCACAGTTTTTTTTAGAAGATGAAAGCATTGATATGCTAAGTGAACAAGAAAAAGAGCTAATTGAAAGATTTAGAAAATTGCCAATTAAGAAAAAACAAGCACTTATTGATTTATTGTAGATTAGCAATCATAAACTATTTAATGAGTTAAAACTTGATATTAAACAATGAAAAGAACACGACAAACGTCGTGTTCTTTTTGTTTGGTTGAATTAAAGTGTACTTGTTGAATTTGTCTTACGTTAAGTGGTTGAAATTTAACTGACGTGGTGTGTTTTTCATGCGAAAACATTGAAATTGCTTGCCGTCGGAATGTACACAAGTGTGACGTTGCTGTCGTTGAAATTCGCTCTTGCGGTTTGGACGTAATCGGTGGGATTGTAGTTTACCTTGCTTGAAAGTTCTCCTCCGCCTGTCACGTTTCCGAACATTTCCCCCCAGCCGTATTGGTAGTTCAGGTATTCCTGAAAATCGTTGTAGTGGTTATAGGTGTAGAAAAGGTACTTTTCGTTTACATCTGTCATTCCGTCGCCGTTTTCATCGTAACGTGTGTAAACAATGCGTGCCGCTCCACGTGTTATGTTTTTGCCGTCGTTGTAAGGTTTTGCAATAAAATTCGGGTCGCAATCAGTGCCTGTAGTTCCGATGTCGATTTCGTAATATTGAAGATCACCGCCGCAACCGCTGATGTCGGGAAGTACGGGTTCGTAAGGATACTTTTCCGTGTTGCCGCTGAATTCAGTGTGGTTGAGCCTGAGATAAATTCCCCATTCACTCAATACGGGACTGGAATATTTACCGGTAGCGTAATTGGGCGGAACGTCGCCGAACGCCATGAGGTAGGCTGCAACTTCTTCAAGAGTAACATATGCTCCGTAACGGTAAACCTTGTTTACGATGTTTCCGTTGCTGTCGAACACGTAGTAGGTATCGCCGTCCATTGAGTAAAGAACGGATGTATTTCTTACAAACAGGGCGCCTTGTTTTGGTTGATTTTTGGCAATGGTGGGTTCCTGATCTTGTTCGGAAATGTCACCCGACATCAATCCGTGCTGGGTACGGAAGTAGGCGTCGGCAGAACTTGTTGCAGGTTGGTAATTTTCGTAAAATTCCTCTTTGTCAACGTTTGTGTAAGGGTCGTTTATTGTATCGGGATTTTTAATTTCAATTTCGATACTGTCGGAGTGTTTTCCGTTGGTTGCGGTTACAGTTATTGTGCCTTCCGCAGTTGCCGTCAGTATGTCTCCGTCAATGGTGGCAATGTCCTTACCGGAAGTAATGTTGAGATTGTAACTTTCAATTTCGTTACCTGCTGTGATCAATCTGGTGTTAAAGCAACGCAACTGTACTCTGTCTCCGATGTAAACCTGACTGTCTGTTGCTGTAATTTGTATTCCGGTGTTGAACAGAAATACAAACAGAACTGACGCTATGAGAATCAGAGCAACCAGCAGCGCAATTGTAATTTTCGTGGATTTTTTCGTCATTTTGTTTCCTTCTTGGTAAATTGTACTTTCAAACTAACAGCCATCACTACGGATGGCTGTGCGAAGTAATATTTTACATGAAATTTATAAAAATGTCAATACGGACATTTTTAAGTCAGGCATAAATACCGTCAAAAAAGACGTACTCCGTTGCCGTAATTGCGGCAGTGAATGGAGAAAAATCCTCTCTTGCTGTCGGTACATAGGGCGTTGGATTGTAGTCGTACTTGCTGGAAATTGTGCCTCCACCTGTGATGTTGCCGAACATTTCTCCCCAACCTCCACGGTAGTTCAGGTATTCCTGGAAATCGTTGTAGTGGTTGTAGGTGTAGAACAGGTAACGTTGGTTGGGTGTCAGTGTTGCGCCGTTGTCCGTCTGTGCGTAAACAATTCGTGCCGCTCCACGTGTAATCGTTTCGCCGTCATTGTAAATTTCTGACGGGTAACTGGGATCGCAGTCCGTCCCTGTAGTTCCGATATCTATTTCGTAGTAGCGCATTGTTCCGCCACATCCGCTGATGTTTGGAAGTACAGGTTCGTAAGGGTACTTTTCGGTGTCACCGCTGAAATAGGAATGGTTCAATCTGAGATATTCCGCCCAATCGGAAGAAGTCGGACTGGTGTATTTACTGGAAACGTAGTTTGCGGGTATGTCGCCGAATGCGAATACGTAGGCTGCAACGTCTTCCAACGTTACGTAAGCGCCGTCACGGTAGATTTCGTCTACTATCTTGCCGTATTGGTCAAATACGTAGTAGGTGTTTCCGTTTACCGAAAACAGAACTGATGTGTTGCGCACGAACATTCCGTCAGATGTCGGTTGATTGTCGGCAATGGTGGGTTCCTGATCTTGCTCTGAAATGTCACCCGACATCAATGCTTCGTCGGAACGGAATCCTGCGTCCACCCAGTTTTCGGCTTCGGTGTAATTGTTGTAGAAGGTGTTTTTGTTGGTGTTTCTGTACGGGTTGGTCAGTGTGTCGGGGTCAACAACCGTTATTTCTGCGGGTGCGCTGTAGTAGTTGTCGTACACGGCTTTTACTTTAATCGTACCGCTTGAGTAGGCGGTCAATATGTCTCCGTTAATTGTTGCAATTGTTCCGCCTTCTACAATTTCGAATTCAAATTGCACATTGCTGTAGGCATTATCTTTGAATGTTGCATTCAACTGCAGTCGGTCGCCCTCAAGCAGTTCATCCTTGTAGAGTTGCATTTCCAGTAATTCCATGTCGGGCCGGGGCGATTGCATTACCACAATTTCCATTGTGTCGGAGTACTTGCCTGCAGTAATGGTTACAGTGCAGTTGCCTTTCTTTTGTGCGGTTGCTATACCTTGTTGCGTAATTGTCACAACGTCATTGGATACCGTCCACACAATTTTTTCGGTAATTCCCGATGTGATTGTGTACTGCAACCGGAATGTTTCTCCGACATTCATTGTCTTGGTTTTTTCCACAAAAGAAATGCTGTTGTTGTCTTCCCCTGCCAGTACCGTAATTGTAATGGTGTCGGAGGATTGTCCTAAAATTATTGTGACAGTGCAATTTCCTTCTTTCAGCGCTGTCACCAATCCGTCGGGAGCAATTGATACTACGTCGTTGGATGTTGTCCATGATACGTTGTGAGGTTTGTCATCGCTGATGGCGTAGGACAGGTAGTCCGATTGTCCTACAGTAAAGGTTATGCTGTCTTGGATAAACTGAACTGTTGGGTCGGGAGTGGATGTTGTTGTGTCAGTAACTGTTATGTAAACAAGATCACTGGCTTCGCCTGCACGTACAATTACTGCGCAGACACCGGAAACAAGTCCGACTACAAGTCCTTTGTCAGAAACGCTGACATTGTTTCCTGTTGCCGACCATTGCAGCTGATCCTTTATATCTTCTGTAACGGTATATTTGAGCTGGATAGATTCACCTACCTTCAATTTCACATCTTCATCCAGTATCTTGACTGATGAAGGTTGTGTAATCGATGGGAGATTTAAAAGACTACATCCGCTGAATATAAGCAGTGCCAGTATGAGGCAGACTGCCGAAAAGATTTTTTTTGTGTTTTTTCATTATCTTTACCTTTCAAGTGTTGGTTTGGTTGTTTGACTTCGTTAATGTACGTCTGTCAAAAAACGGGTAATGTTGATTATAATACTAATTGTGTTTTGTGTCAAGATGTGTCTTGCAACGGACACTAGTTAATAGGGTTGATTGTCAGTGTTGCCGTTTTGTTGTTTAAGATATTGATTTACCATGTCGACAAACTCTATTGACGCTCTTGTCTGTGGATGACGTGGATCAACAATCATGTTTATCTGACGGGTAGGCATGGTGTAATCAAGAGGGACTTCGAATACACGGTTGCGTACAATTGCCGATTTCGCCATGGATTGCGGAACAAAGCCCAGTCCCAGATTGTTGCTTATCATGGGGACAATCAGATCTGCGCCGTCCGCTTCTATTTCGGGTGAAAAAGTAAGATTGTTGCTTATAAAAACTTCGTCAAGAAATTGTCTCAACTGCATGCTGTGGCGAAGACTGACAATGGGGTAGTCGGAGATATCTTTTAGTTGAAGAACGGTGTTCTTAAGATAAGAGTAGTTGTTACCTGCGATGAGTATGTCACGGAATGTGTGTACAGTTGTCAGACGTAGGTTTTTAGTATTGTTGCAAGGCGTTGAAACAAATGCAATGTCAATTATTCCGTCACGCAGTCTTTCTACTGTTGAGTTGTTACTCCCAGTGTTTATCTTCAGTTTGACCTTGGGGTGTTTTGCTTTAAACATATTGATGAATTCAAACAAAAATTCGTGCAGGGACGTAACGGATGCCCCAATATAGATTGTACCCGTTTCCACGTCGATTGCGTGCTTTACTTCTTCTTCACCTTTGGAAATGTAACTGTGGGCAATGCTGATGTATTCGTGCAAAACCTTTCCTTCGTAGGTAAATTCCACACCGTTTTTATTGCGCATGAACAGGCGACATCCCAGTTCACTTTCAAGTTTTTGTATTGCACGTGTTACAGCAGGTTGACTGGAGTATAGTTCGGCACTTGCTTTTGTAATGTTTTTGTGCTTTCCCACGTAGTAAAAAATCTTGTAGTATTCGTAATTCATCGTTTTTGTTTGCTTTAATTATGCGTTTTTGATATGATATCATATTTTATTATCATTTTACATTATATCAAAGAGGTGGTACTATGTAAATAGTAAATAAAATGTTTAAATGTGGAAGTTTAACATTTTTACGTATTTTGCAATAAAAGGAGATGTATTTTTATGAATTACAGGGCAGAATCGTTGAAAAAACATGCCGAATGGAAGGGAAAAATCGAAACAAAAGTTAGAGTACCCGTTGACAGCAGAGAAAATCTTCTTGTAGCCTACACACCCGGTGTTGCCGAACCTTGCATGGCTATTCATGGCGATGTGAACAAGAGTTTCGAACTGACCCGCAGATGGAACACTGTTCCGGTAATTACAGACGGTACCGCAGTGCTTGGTCTTGGAGACATCGGACCTGAAGCAGGAATGCCCGTAATGGAAGGCAAGTGTGCATTGTTCAAGGCATTTGGCAATGTTGACGCCTATCCTATTTGCCTGAGAACCAAGGATACCGAAGAAATCATCAACACAATCAAGGTTATGGCAGGGTCTTTCGGCGGAATCAACCTTGAAGACATTTCCGCACCCAGATGCTTCGAAATCGAAACACGTTTGAAAAAGGAACTGGACATCCCTGTATTCCATGATGACCAGCACGGCACTGCAATTGTAACAGCGGCAGGACTTATCAATGCGTTGAAACTTGCAGGCAAGAAAATGGAATCTATCAAGGTGGTAATCAACGGACCCGGTTCGGCAGGCATTGCAATTGCTAAATTCCTCATGAAGTTTGGAGTCAAGGACATCACAATGTGCGGACTGAACGGTATCTTGTGGGCAGGTGATGAAACGTTGAATCCCGCTCAGCAGGAAATTGCAAAGGTGACCAACCTCAGCCGCAGAAAGGGATTGCTTTCCGACGCAATGAAGGGTGCAGATGTGTTGATTGGTGTATCCGGTCCTAACTGCATTACTAAAGAAATGGTAAGCAGTATGGCAGACAATGCAATCATGTTTGTGTGCGCTAACCCCGTTCCCGAAATCAATCCCAAGGACGCATTGGAAGCAGGTGCATTTATAGTTGGTTCCGGTTCATCCGAATATCCCAACCAGATCAACAACGTATTGGTATTCCCAGGATTGTTCAGAGGGGCTCTGGATGTTCGTGCAAATACCGTCAACGACGAAATGATGATGGCTGCGGCTTGTGGTATTGCAAGTTGTGTTACAGATGAAGAACTCAGTCCTACATACATTCTTCCTTACGCATGGGATCAGAGAGCGCATGACGCAGTTGCTAAGTCGGTAGCTGACGCCGCAATTGCAACAGGCGTATCCAAGCTGTACAGCAACAAGTAAATTGACAATTAAAAGCGGTACAAGACAATGACCATCTGTGCATCGGTTTCCTACATTCCTATGTAAAAATTGATGACTGAATATCTCTGAAAAGGCAACAGCCTCTGCGACTTGCAGAGGCTGTTGTTTTTAGTGGAAGATGTAGTGGGAAATATGGCAAAATTGTGTAGCGAGTTTTCAATTGTTGATGTTGGTTTTTTCGTGTACGTCACTTGAAAAAGGATTGTGCAGCAATTTATTGATTTTGGAAATAAAACCTAAGCACTCCAACGGGGGTAGGAGTGCCTAGGTAATATAGCCAACGTTAACCATTTATCAACTGGTCGGCTTCGTTCAGTATTTGATTAAGGCGAGAACGCATTCTTTGAACTTCGTTGTCCCATTTAGCTTGCCTTTCTTTCATCTCATCCTTGTGTTTGTTGTAGTTGGCAATGCGGATGATATATATGACGATTGGCAACAATGCACCGACGGCAATCCCTATGTAAGTTACAATTTCGCCTGCAAGACCGGGCAACAACTTGAATGCAAGAAAGGCAAGAATTACCATTCCGATAAGGTGGGGAATGATACTCGGTTTTTTGAAAGGATTGCCTGCTTTAGACTTGGATTCAAGTTCTTTCTCGGTTGAAATGTATTCCGATTCCAGTTGTACCACCTTGTTGTACCAAGGAGAGGATTTTTCCCTTGAAAAAGTTATTTTATTGAAGGTAGAGTAGTGTTGTGTTCCGTCGGAATCCTGTTTGGTAAATTCCTGACATCTCTGATTGTTTATTACTTCCCAACCGAAGTTTTCCCAAAATGAGATTGTAGCATTAATTTTTGCGTCATCCGGGTAAACTTGTACTGTCTTTGTTTCCCTTGCCATTGTACTTCCTCCTTTGATTTAAGCAAAATACAACATATTTCGCTTATAATGGAAGTATTTTAACACTAAATATAGTGTATGTCAAGCAATGCACACTAAATTAGATGTATCATTTATCACATGAGTAGTCTTGGCGAAAATTTAAAATATCTGAGAAAGATAAATAAAATCAGCCAGAAGGAATTTGCCTTGAAAATGAATACTACCCAGCAGAGAGTAAGTGAGTGGGAGTGCAATAAGGTAGAGCCCTCACTTTATAACATCGTTAAAATTTTACATTTATACAACATTACATTTGAAGAGTTGATGGAAGGAATTGATATAAATTAGTGTTTATTGAACAGTTACAGCCTCTGTCGTTATCGGCAGGGGCTGTTGTTTTTTTAACTAATTTGATTTGGTTTAGTGGTATTGATTAATTTTACGCACAAATTGTAACCTTGAAGGCTGTTGTGCTTTCCGGATCATGTTTTGTATTGTAAATGTATTTATTTAACGAGGTAGATTGAACGCTTACAGTTTTACCGTTTCAATATCCTGTCTGTTTGATTGTTCAACGATAGATTAACAGACAACGTCTGCAAGGTAATTATTTGCAGTAGTGTATTTCAATCTGTGTCGAAACGGTAAATTGTGTAGAATGGTGTTTTCTTAGGTTTGTATGTGCAATCTTTACTTAGTCCGATGTACAGTATCGAGGTAGCCTCGAAAGATTTTTTGATTACTAAGCAATTTCCTTTTGTGGTAATTGCACACACATCATTGTAAACTTCCCTCTCGGGATGCCAGTGCGTCAGGTTTTTTGTACGGCTACTGTTTGTGTTTATGCTGATACAGTCCTCGTCTATTTCAACAAACAGATCCTTGCTTTCCCAGTGTATTACCTCATCGTTTACCAAGGTAAATTTGCCGCCAAGGTTGTCCGTCAACATCAGCATGTCGTACAGTTGTTTAGCGTTACGTGGTACTGTTGACAGTATTTTCCAGTTGGTTTGTTCCAGTGCATTTTCGTAGTTGTTTACCACAAAGAGGCAATCGGGAACTTGTTCTTCGCTAATGAAGTCATCTTCAATGATTGTTCTTTCCACAATGAGTTTTACAGGGAGGTTTTTCAGATCGTCAGGCAGTGACAGTTTCAGTATTTCCGCTTGCTGTTCTATGTTGCACAGGCTTTCTTCACGGTATTTACGGTAAATGCCTTTCAGTGTTCCGTCAACAACTTTCATTGATTGAAATTCATTAAAAAAATACAACGTCCCACAGTATTCGAAGTAATCGGGACAGCCTTTCCTATGGGTGTACGTTATGTTCAGTTCTTTAAACTTGTCACACATTGCGTTGTAGAACAGGTATTCGGGGCGTGAATTAATTGCGCTTTTGTAGTTTTCGGAAAAGTCATTGTAGTAACGTGATTTCTTGTATTCTCTTATTGGTTTTATGGATTGAAACGGATATGCCACCGCCAAGAAAATGGCTGACAATACAATTAACGGCGACAATAAAATGCAAAGTAATGCTATCAGTAATTTAGTGTACCACTTCATATCCTTTCTCCTTTGCACAATTGTATCACATTGTATTGCAAATTGCAATACAGTTGGCTGAACACAACAAGCCGTCCCATCGTTCGGGACGGCTTGTAAAGTCTTTGGATTTGTAATTGTTAAATTCAATGGGTAGTTTGTTTCTGAACAGCTGTGTTGACAGTGCTTTTACAATTTCTTGAAGTTACAGTGCAACTCCCCAGTTGATTTGCAGTGGTGCGCCGTAAGTACCGTTCCACGATGTGTTCCAGCTTGACGGCAGGCTGGGTGCTTCGATGTTTACTACCCCGATGCATTGATTGAATACACTTTCGCCTACGTATGTCACCGATTGAGGAATGTAGAAAGATGCAATCATCTTACACCACGAAAAAGCGGTGTCGCCGCCGTTGCAGCAAAGTGTTCAAGATTGTGTTTGTGCCCGCTGTTACATGCTGTCATGCCGAACGTTGCTGTTGCAATCAACACGGCAAGCAGTAGCAGTGCAGTTGTCTTTTTCATTTGTGCCTCCTATTGTCAGATTTCAGACAAATTACTTGAGTTGCTTTGTCTGAAATTCACTGATTTCTAAAATGTATTCAGCGGCACATTATGTACTGTTTTTCCGTCTTTGGCAACCGTTCTTGCTGTCAATGTGTTTTAATGAGCGGTAAAGCTAATCTAAAAGTGCATATTATGTTGATGTTCTGCCAATGAATTGTGTAAAACACAGTAGAAGGCTAAATGATGAATGATAGATGATGCGTGTTGAGTTGCAAGACATGATGCGTGTACTTCTATTCATTGAGGTTAGTGGAATGGTTAAGTTGGAAAATCCAGTGTAAACATAATCCCTGACAGCGAAACAGGGTTTTTCATGGTAGCCGTGTGCAACACCGTCACATTATTTCAACTTCCTGAACCAAGCAAAAAAAAGAAGGCGAAGCCAAAACGAGAAATGAAAAACAAGGCAGTTGTTCACTGCCTTGTTCGTTGCTGTCAGTATGTATTGAAATAAAATAAAAACACGGCAACCAAGATTTACTTAGTCGGCATTGCCATGCAGGCACTGGGGGGGGGAAAATTGTTGTTGCCTAGTTGCCGTACGCAGTACTACTGCCGTAGGGGCGCTTTGTAAAACTTTATGTGGACATCAATCTCAAAAGTGAAACACTAGTTGCCGTGTGCAACACCGTCACATTATTTCAACTTCCTGAACCAAGCAAAAAGAAGGCGAAGCCAAACGGAGAAATGAAAAACAAAGCAGTTGTTCACTGCCTTGTTCGTTGCTGTCAGTCTGTATTGAAATAAAATAAAAACACGGCAACCAAGATTTACTTAGTCGCCGTGTGCAACACTGGTCTGGGTGACAGGGCTTGTAAGGAGCAACTTGTTGCGACGGAATAGCGAGCTTGCGAGCGTCACGTTATTTCATCATGCTGGCAGTAGTCCGTAAAGGACAGCGACAGCAAAGGGAGAAATGGAAAAAGGAAGTACCTTGTGTACTTCCTTTTCCGTTGCGACTTATAAGCGTCGCTGTCCGATCTTGGTCTGGGTGACAGGACTTGAACCTGCGACCCCAAGACCCCCAGTCTTGTGCGCTACCAAACTGCGCTACACCCAGATGCCCATATATAATACATCATTTTACAAAATTTGGCAATGAAAAGAACACAAAAAGTTTTAAAATTTTTACTGAAATCATTTTATTTTAAGTCAATAGTGGTAAAATATTGTCAAAAGGTCAGGTAAATTAGTTTGTCAAACAGAGCAAGTAGTCTTGACAAAACATTGCGGTGCTGATACAATCTAATCAACTGAAACTATTGACAATTACATTGCACTAAAAGCACAAGATTTAAGGAGTAAATCATGAAAAAGACAATTGAAAAAGTCGCACTTGTTGCGCAGACGGTAATTGCATTGATTGTTGCCATCATCTGTTTGTTGATGGCATTGGGTAACATTCCAACCATTTCCACTGACAGTTCTTCCGGCAAGGTAGTGCTGGTACTTGTGTGTATCTTTTCGGGATTGTATCTTGCATTTGCAATCTACAACCTTTACGTGGCATTCAGCGACCGCAACGTTTTGAGATACGTTATGTTGACAGCGGACAACAACAAGTCCACATCTGCATCGGGCAAGGTGTTGAAAAAGATTGCTGTATCCAACAGCACATTGGTAGAAGGAATCAAGGTAAGACGTTTGCAAGTTCGTCCGGATGAAAAGATGGGTTTCAAGATGCGTGTTGATCTGGACGTCGACAGCAACGAAGTCAACATGGCACTGGAAAAGTACAGATGTTTATTGATCGACAGCTACATCAACATTCTTGGATTGAAGTTCAGTTCCATTGATTTCCGTATCCGCAAGGTTACAACAACCTACACCCCTGATGTTGCCAAGGCGGAACAACAAGCTAAGACAATCACCAACAATAACAAGCAATCTGTTGAACAGCCTGTAAATGAAGAACATCATACTGAACAACCTCAACCTGAACAACCCATCGAAGCGGAAACTGTAGAAGTTGAAACGGAGCAGACTGAAGAACAGCCGACGGTGGACGTTACCGAAGATATTGTAGTGACTGTCGAAGACGCCGAACAATCGGAAGAAACGGAAAAAGAAGAAAAGTAACATATATCTATAATTAAGGATTATGTGTAAAAAATATTAGAATATAAAAAGCACACTGTTATGCAAAATTCAATACAGTGTGCTTTTAATTTATTTTTATTATTTTATTGAAGAAAAGAAATCTGATTCTTTTACTATTTTTATATTTGAACCTCTTTCGTTAAATTCTATTGCTTTTTTAACTTTTGACCCATATGTTCCATTACTATATAATTTTGATTCATATTTTCCAATCATCAAAATATTAGTTGTTTTTTTTAGGTTTGGGTCAATTATTCCACCTTTTGAAATAATATAATCTGCAACATCAGATTTTTTTCCATATTCAAAGTCTCCGCTTAGGCACACATGCTTTCCTTCTACTGAATTAACTTGTTCTTTTAAATGGTCAATAGGGTCTAGCATTTTATTTATGATTTCATTCAAGTAAACAGATTCTTCTTTTGTAACAACTGAATCTTCCAATATTTTTTCGACAGCCTTGATCGTTTTATTGAATGGAAAATGATTGGAAAGATATATATTATCATATAGCCATTGCCGAAGGTTTTTGCATTCAGTTTCGGATATTTTGCCATCCAATGTAATTCCACGTAATATTCCATCTAATATTTGGGTCGCCAATGTGATAGGCGAAGTGCTAACTATGTCCAAGTAAGATTTAATTAAGTGCTGTAATTCTGTAATTTCATCTAACGTGATTTTCCCATCATATATTATTTTATTTAGAACACTTACAACTGCGGAAATCTCTGGTTGTTTTGAATATTCAGAAAACTTTGCTTGCCAGTTTTTAATATATTCAAATTCATCCGAAGTGACTTGATTATCCATGGAAAATCCACGTATAATACCATAGAATTCGCTCACTGCTTTTCTTGCTTCTGGATTTGATATAAATCTTGCAAATTCGTTAGTTTGGGAATAATTGAACTTTTTGACTTCTATGGTATTAATATCAATCGAATACTTATCTACAATAGCCTTGAACAAATCTGCACAAGCACAGCAGTCATCAAAAGCGTTGTGTTCGCAACCTATATCCACATTGAAATATGTACACAGAGTAGTCAAACTATAATTTTCGACTTCATATGATGGAACATATTTGCGAGCTAAGTCCAAGGTGCAAATATAATACATTTCAGGAATATCAATGTTGTATCTTTTTAATGTTTTTACAAGAGCATTAAGATCAGATGTCGCAACATTATGACCTATCACAATTGAGTTGGTGAAGTATTTCTCTATATCTTTCCAGACAATAGGAAAAGTTTGTTTGTCTTTTACTTGCTCATAAGTTATGTTGTGTGTTTTAACACATATAATATCAAAATTATCTTCGGGATTTATGTAAATATCTCTTTCCGGATGATAAGGATCTCCTGTAATAAAGTTTTCACAAGAAATTCCAATTTGACATATGGACATGTTTTGGCTGTTTGCGTATTCAACATCAAAATATGTAACTTTTTCTATCATATTTGCTCCTTAATCATTAGTTTGTTAATATTATATCATAATGTAAATGTTTTTACAATGTTTTCTTTTGCTTAAATGTCAGTATCAAATGAGATTTAATTATCTTTATAGTTTAATTAATTGTAGGTGTTTTTTTTGTATTAAAAGGTAAGGGGTAAATTACAAACTGTTTTCAAACAGCGTCTTTACAAAGATTGTTTCAGGTGGTAAAATGTAGATATACCAATCAAAGGAGAAACATCGTGGACAAACAAGCGTTACAGGTTCTGAAAAAAGGTAATCAATCGGACACTCGTGTGCAGTTGACTCCGTGGGCTGATGTGGGCAACAGACCTTTGCAGGAATATCCACGCCCGCAGTTTGCAAGAGAAAGTTACATCAATCTCAACGGCTGGTGGGATTACTGTATTGACAGCAACTTTAATCCTCCGGAAGTGTATCAGGGCAGGATTCTGGTACCCTTTTCGCCTGAAAGCATTTTGTCGGGAGTAGGTAAGCAGCTCAGTCCAACACAGTATCTGCATTACCGCACGCAGTTTTCCTACCCCAAGAATTTCAACAAGGGAAGAATTTTGTTGCATTTCGGAGCAGTTGACAACATTGCGCAAGTGTGGGTAAACGGCAAGAATGCGGGCAGTCACAGTGGTGGTTACAACAGTTTTTCGCTGGATATAACTAATTTGTGTGAAGATCAGCAATCCAATTTGTTGGAAATCACTGTGCGTGACCCATCTGACACATCCTACTACTGTACGGGGAAGCAGTGTCTTGACCGTCACGGAATGTGGTACACGGCGCAAAGCGGAATCTGGCAGACGGTATGGATTGAGAGTGTACCTGACGAATATATTTCCAACGCATTTGTAAACATCGATTACGACAATGCTAAGGTCACCGTCAGTCTGCAAAAGAACTTCGACGGACCTGTAACAGCCATAGTGTACGACGGAAGAAAAGAAGTAGCAAAGTCCGACTGCACAGGCAGTACCTTGACAATTGAAATGCCCAAGGACTTCAAGTCGTGGAGTCCCGAAGACCCGTTCCTGTACAAGGTGATGTACATTTCCCGCCGTGACAAGGTGGAAAGTTACTTCGGAATGCGCAAGGTGGATGTAAGACGGGACGAAAAGGGCGTTCCCAGACTGTATCTCAACAACAAGAAGTATTTCCAGTCGGGACTGCTTGACCAGGGATACTGGAGTGACGGACTGTACACTGCGCCCAGTGACGAAGCAATGATATACGACATTGAAACGGCTAAAAAACTGGGATTCAACATGCTACGCAAACACATCAAGGTAGAGCCAATGAGATGGTACTACCACTGTGACAAACTGGGAATGCTTGTATGGCAGGACATGCCCAGCGGCGGCGGACGTCAGCACAAGTGGGTAACAATGATTTCACCTTTCCTGGGATTACGTCGCAAGAAAGACAACAAGTACAGGGCATTTTCCCGCAAATCATTGAAGGGTAGACAATTGTTCAAGGATCAGTATATTGAAATGTTGCGTCAATTGTACAATTGCGTGTGTATTTGTACATGGGTACCATTCAACGAAGGATGGGGACAGTTTGACGCATTGAAGTTTGTCAAACTCACCAAGCAGATTGACCCAACACGTATTGTTGACCATGCCAGCGGTTGGCACGATCAAGGGGGCGGAGATGTACTGAGCTTGCACATTTACTTCAAGCCGATACGATTGCCCCGTCCCGAACAGGACAGATGTACTGTGGTGACGGAGTTTGGCGGTTACACTCACCGTGACATGGAACACTGTTTCAATACCGGTGCAATGTTCAGCTACAAGGATTTTGACAGTGTGGAAGAATACAACAAGGCAGTTGAACAGCTGTTTGACAAGGAAGTAGTGCCTGCAATTGACAAGGGATTGTCTGGCTGTGTGTATGTGCAGCTCAGTGACGTCGAAGATGAAGTAAACGGTTTGCTCACTTACGACAGAAAGGTATTGAAGGCGGATGCCGAAATGTTTAAAAGAATAAACGAAAAACTCAAATATGACAGATAAAGAAACATTCATGAAAAAGGCGTTAAAGCAAGCACAAGCGGCTTTGCGACGTGATGAAGTGCCAATAGGTGCGGTGATTGTTCGTGACGGAAAGGTCATTGCAAGGGCGCACAATACACGTATGAAAAGTCGTGACGCAACCGATCACGCCGAAATAAAGGCGATACGTCAGGCATGCAGAAAACTGGGTGATTGGCGTCTGAACGATTGTCAGTTGTACGTCACGCTGGAACCCTGTCTGATGTGCCTTGGCGCATGCTACAACGCACGTATAGGAAAGGTGTATTTCGGTGCTTATGATAAAACGGAAGGCAGGTCGGAAATGTTGAAAAACATCAACACGTTAAACCACAATCTGGAAACGGAAGGTGGCGTGTTGGAACAACAATGTTCGGAAATGCTGACAAATTATTTTGCACAAAAGCGAAAGAAAAAGTCGTGATTTAAAGTGACGTTATTGCGAAACACAAAGCTACAAATATGCTTTTAGAGTAAAAAAATCCCTTCGGCTTCTGGGGTGTACCCCAATCCGAAGGGATTTTTATTTAGTTCAGTGATTATTCAGCACTTGCAATGTCTACTGTGATGTAGTCCTTGATTGCCTGGTCGTAACTTGCAAGTTGCATTGAGTAGTATCCGTTCTGAATTTTTACAACGGTAAACTTGCTTATCAATCCGTTGGCTGTACCTTTGACGTCAACCTTCTGTTCGCTGTCGTAGCAAACGTTGCTGATGTAATACAGTGCGGTCTGATTGATGTAACCGACAACTATGTCAGTTTTGGAAGGTGTCAGTTCGCCGTCAATGTTCAGCAGACTGTTGTGAGACTTGCTGATTGCAAATGATGCTGTTGCAGTTGTAGCTGTCAGCGGTTCAAATACCTGAACGGAAGGAGTGTCCTGGAATCCGTTGGGACCCTTGTCCAGTGTGCGGCTGTACAGAATGTATTGGTTTATGTCTATAGTACCTTCACTGATTGTATGGTTGGTAGTTGTGTTTTCGCCGTTTACCGTTTTAGCAACCTTGACAGACGCACCGTTTTCGTAGGTGTAGGTGCATTCCGTTGAGTATTGAGAGTACTGTTGTGCAGTCTTTCCAAGGTAGTAACCTACAACGCTCTTAGTGGATTTCAAGGGGTTTTGTGATTTTTCTGCCTTGAATTCGGTGTAGGTGTCGGTGGTCGAACGCAACACAACCTTTCCTTCGTCAAGATACTGTTGCAATGTCTTGTCGGTAAAGGTCAATGCCTTTTCTTCGTCGGTGAATGTATTGATTGTTGCAAGTTGGTCGGCTGTCATGCCGTTTATCAACTTGGTGGTGTAGTCCGACTTGTCGTAAACAGAGTAGATTACTTGCTTCGTTGTAAGGGTGTACTTCGAAGTGTCGTCGGTGTTGATGTCAATTGTGTAGGTACCTGTTGCGTCAACGGGACGGATTTCGTCGTAGCTTGTTGGCAACAGCTGGTAGTCGCCGATGTACGTTGTTTCACTGCTTTCGCCCTTTACAATCTGTTGGTTGTTTTCCTTGCCGTTTTGTTCAAGAGAAATGTTGAACGTGTACGATTCGGTGGAAAAACGCAGTTCTTTACCTGTGGGAAGTGCGTTGGGAGAGCATCCCGCAAATGCCATTACTGCAACAATCAGCAATGCGACGATTGCAACTAAATGTCTAGATTTCATGTATATTCTCCGTATTTAAATTGTTTTTGCAAACGTTGGTGCAATTTTCGCTGGTATTATATCACAATATCATTATTTTGCCAACAAATTTACGGCTGTTGTGCAATTGCTGAAAATATGCTGATGTATTTGCTGTTGCGAAGTTAACTCATGTGTGGTAAAATGAGTTCAAGGTGAATTTATGTTTACGATTTTAAAGACAAACAGCATGAAAGAAGGCGCAAGTTACATTGCACGGTGTTTACAGCAGACCGACCCATCCAATCTGGATGTCGGTCACATTGTCATTGTGCCCGACAGAGCGTCTCTTGAAGCGGAAAATGAAGTGTTGCGTGCATTGGGCGGAAGTTTCAATGTGGAAGTGCTGACTTTCAGACGTCTTGCAAATGCGGTGTTGGATACAAAGTATCAGTACATGAGCAAGCAATCGGGAATAATTGCGTTGACGGGTATCATCGAAGATGTCAAAAGTCAGTTGACCTGTTACACCAAGGCGTATTCATCCGTCGGATTTGTCAGCAATGTTTACGACACAATCAGTGCATTCAAGTATTGCAAGATTTCACCGGAAATGCTTGTTCGAACCGACTACCACCCGTCCGTTGCCTCCAAGATGAAGGATCTTGGTCTACTCTACCGAAGTTACAGTGATTTTCTCAGCGGACGTTACGTCGATTCTGCCGATAAGATGGACATGCTGTCGCAAAAAGCAGGCAGCAGTGACAAGATAAAAAACAGCTACTTCTATCTTTACGACTTCGACAACCTTACCAAACAGCAGTTGGGAGTCATCCGTGAACTGGCGCTTGCAAGCAAGGGTGTTACTCTTGCATGTTGTACGGCACAGGCGGAGGGGGACAAGTATCTGTACACCAACGAAATTTTCAATGGCGTTGTTTCCATGCTGAAAGAAAATTCCATTGCCTACAACGTGGTGGAAAGTTGTGGTTTTTCCAACAATTTCACAAGGCAAATAGGGGAAAATCTTTTCAGATACCACAAGGTCAAGCCCATTGAAAATGACGGCTTTTTGTCAATTTACGAAGGAGAAACACGTGTTGACGAAGTGTATTCGCTGGCATGTGCCGTTGAACGGTACATCAGACAGGGCAACAGATTCAAGGATATTTACGTTGTCACAAGTGACATCAACAAGTACACGGACGCCATATCAACGGTGTTCAGCCAGTTTGGAATACCGTACTTCTGCGATACTCCTACAAGCCTTGCCCAGCACGTCTATTCGCAGTTTATTGTTGACTACCTGTCATCAAGAAATAACTTGAGACTTGACAAGGTGTTGAACTGGGCGAAAAATCCGCTGTTTTCGTTGGACAACGGCGACGCCTACTATTTCGAAAACTTTTGTTTGAAATACAACGTCAAGTACGATTACAGTCAGTTCCGTGTGGGAAATACCGACAAACTCTATCAGCGTGCGTCCAATTTCAGACAACTTGTTTCCGACCTTATAGACAGCGTCGCAATGCCAAGGACTGCATCGGTAAGGCAGTTTGTCGATGTGGTAAATCTGCTCATTTCACATGCTCAACTGCGTGAACGTAACAACATTTTTCTCAAAAGACAGCAGGAAGAAGGTCTTGCTGTCGAATCACGTGTTACCGAACAGGTGGAACAAAAGGTACAGGACGTACTGATTCAATTGACAGAAGTGGGAGGAGACCGGATGTGCAGCGATCAGCAGTTCCTGACATTGCTGACGACTGCGCTTGCTTCGGTAAACGTGTCGGTGTTGCCTGTGTACAACGACTGCGTTGTATTTGCCAACATGGCTAAGGCACGTAAACACGACATCAGGTTTTTAGCACTGTTGGGTGCTAACCACGGGGAAATGCCCATCATAAAGGGAGATTGCAACCTTTTAAACGATGACAATTTAAAAACGCTTGCGGAAATGGGCATCAACCTTGAACCGCAGATTTTCGTTGAAAACAAGCGTGAAAGATTCAGTTTGTTTCAGTTGTTGTTGGAACCGTGCGACAAACTGTACGTTTCCTACGCACTGACGGACGGTAAGGATAAACTTGTTCCGTCGGCTTTCGTCGGTCAACTTTCGTCAATGTTTACCCACAACGGCAAACCGTTGTCACGCCTCAAAAACGACAACGAAGTTTACTGTCACAGTCAGGCAATTAGCAAACTTGTGTTGAACAGACGCAGACTTGTTGACCGTCAGCCTGTAGACATGCCATTGTATCAGGTGCTTTACAACCGATTTGCCGATGAAGTGGAAAAATTTATGTTCAATAAAGAAGGTCGCAACCTTCGTGTGTCGTCGGGAAGAAAATTGTTTCTTTCTAAAAACACAACAACGGCAAGCAAGATTACGGAGTTTTTCAAATGTCCGTACAAGTTTTACATTCAACACGGATTGCGTGCCAAACCACGTCAGGTGGCAGACGTGCAGTCAAGTTACATCGGTGACATTCTGCACGCAGTACTTGAAAGGTACGTTAGAAGTGTGGACATTACCGAAAGCGATCAGGTTACAAACAATCGTGCCGACATGTATTTCGATGAAGTAATGCAGGATGACTTTTTCCGTGCATTGGCGTCGGATGTCGCAGTAACACACGTACTGCGACAACTTCGCAATGAGTGCCACAAGATGTGCAATGTTGTCAAGAAACAACTTGCATCTTCAAGTTTTGCCAACTTCGCAACGGAATTGGAATTCGGAAACAACTGTCCTTTACCGCCGGTGCGTGTGGAATTTGATGACGACGAATTCTTCCTTGTGGGTAAGATTGACCGTGTGGACGTTCTGGACGATGACTTCGTAGTGGTGGACTACAAGAGCGGCGAAGGTGCGGCAAATTACAGCGAAACAAGTTTGTATTTCGGTGCCAAACTGCAACTTCCCATTTACGTCAAGGCGGTGGAAAGTAATCTTGGTAAACGTCCGTTGGGATTTTACTACTTCCGTATGCACAACGACTTTGTAAAGGGTGCCGAACCACTGTACACCTGGAAGGGCAGGACGGTGGACAACAAGGAAAAAATCCAATTGCTGGATCACAATCTGTCGGAGGGCAAGAGTACAAGATTGTCGGTGTCTGTCAACAAAGACGGTTCATTGCGAAAGTCTTCAAGCATATTGACCGAACAACAACTTGACAGTCAGGTAAGATACGCTGAGTCTCTCATTGCGTCGGCGGGCAGAAACATGCGTGACGGTTACATTGCAGTGTCACCCAGTCACGGTGCATGTGATTACTGCGATTACAGGAACATCTGCGACTACACGGATGTTTACAATTACCAGCAACGTGACACCAAGTTAAAGGTGGATGCGGCAAAAATTGAGGAGGTGATGGAATGCCCAACTTCAACGAAGGACAGCAAAGAGCAATAGACATCAAGGGTAACTTATTGGTGTCGGCTTCCGCAGGCACGGGCAAGACCACCGTCATGATTGAACGCATCTATCAGATGATAAAGCGTGGTGACGTGGATGTTTCGCAGTTGTTGGTTGTGACATTCACTAACCTTGCAGCTGCCGAAATGAAACAAAGGCTGGCATTAAAACTTGCCGAACACGCAACCGATCCTGTAATTGCCGACAGACTTGAACGCATTGACAGTGCATCCATCAGCACTCTGCACAGTTTTTGCAGTGACGTACTGAGAAATTTCTTTTATATTGCAGATATAGATCCATCATTTACGGTACTTGACGATATATCTGTTCTTGCATTGAAAAAAGAAGCAATGGACAAGGTAATGTCAACTTACACCAATCAGGACGTGGTGTTTTCCGATTTGTACAGTATTCTGGCAAGCAAGCGTCAGGAATCCAGATTCCGTGATGTGGTGTATCAACTGTACGAATTTGCAGCGACTCAGGAAGACTTCGGCAAGTGGTACGACGATACACGCAACAACTACAACGAAGTTGCGGACAACGGCGTATTGGCGCAGGCAATAAACAACAACATTGCAACAAATCTGAAGTACTACATTGACCTTTTCGACAGACTGGGCGAACAGTTCAGTCGGTACGGACTGGACAAGTACGCCGATGTGTGCTACGCCAACAAGGATGTCATTACATTCAACTACGAAAACTTGAGCGACAATCTCAATGCGATAGGAAGACTCAACAAGAACAACATTGCAACACTTCGCAAACCCACTAAGATGCCCTCAGGCATAGAACCCGACTTGTTTTTAAGCCTGTTGGAAGAAGGCAAGGACGCCGTTGACGGGGTGCGAAAATTTCTTGAAAAGTACATGATTCTGGGCGCACGTGGATGGGAAAATCTTGTAAAGGAAACGCAACAGTCTGTAGTTTACACAGACAAACTCGTGGAAGTAATGAAGTTGTTTTCCGAACAGTACGCTCAATTGAAGAAACAGCGTGGAGCAATAGACTTCAACGACATGGAACGCATGGCGCTGGATGTCTTAAAAGACGAAGACGCTTTAAAACAACTGCGCCGCAAGTACCGCTACATCTTTGTGGATGAGTACCAGGACACCAACAGAGTGCAGGAAGCAATTGTCACAAGGCTTTTAGGAAGTGACAACTTCTTCGCCGTTGGAGACGTCAAGCAAAGTATTTACGGTTTCCGTGGGTGTGAACCGCAGATTTTTGTGGACAAGTACAACAACTTCCGCAGTAATGCCGATTTGGGCAGCACTGTGGAACTCAACGTAAACTACCGATCGGGACTCAATGTGTTAAACTTTGTAAACACCGTTTGTCAGCGCAACATCACGGAGCAGTTCGGTAAGGTCAATTACTCACGTGACGCAATGCTCATCGGGTCGGAAAAGGCTGGGGAGAGTTCCGTTGAAGTCATTGTGGTGGAAAGTCCCGAAAAAGAGGAAAAAGAAGTAGAAGGAATCTACGACATCACAACCGACATTGCAGATGAAGGCAGTGACGATGCGCAAAACAACGTCATTGCAAGTAAGATACTGTCTCTTGTCGGCAGTAAAATCGCCGTCGGTGACAAGATGTTGACGGTGGGGTACGGTGACATTGCGATACTGTCGCCTTCCATGACGGACAAGGCTCTTGCGTTGTACAACTGTCTTGTACGCCACAACATTCCCGTTGTTGCAGGATTTAAGGGCGAAGGATTTTCCAACAAGGAAGTAAGGGACATCATCAACTTTCTGCGTGTTCTTGACAACGTGTGTGAAGACAGCTGCCTGGTGGGAGTGTGTCTGTCGCCCATTGGGGGCCTTTCCGAAGAAGAAATGGCTGAGATTGTGTTGTCTGCGGACGGAACGGAAGAAAGCCTTTTTGAAAAAATCGCCAAATATATTGCTGCAAAACACGATTCAATTGCCCAAAAGGCAAGTAAGTTGCTGGAATTTATCGACAGAATGAGATTTTACTCTTATTCGGCAACAGTGGATGAAGTAATGCTTGAGGTGTTAAAGCAACGCAACTGGCAGCTGCATGTTGCAGGGCTTCCCAACGGAACACTTCGACTTCACAAGTTGTATGAATTCATACATTCCGTGAAGGGGTGCTACTTTGCCGAAAGCGTCAGCAAGTTTGTGCAGTACATCGATCAGACCAGCGATCTGAAAATGGAGCAAAACGTATCCGCTGCAAACGCTGTCCGAATGATGACAATGCACGCAAGTAAGGGACTGGAATTTCCTGTGGTAATTCTTGCCAATTGCGAAAAAAACTTCCGCCCCGAATCCCCGACTTTGGTAATCAATGCCGATGTGGGAATTTGTATCAGCAACTACGATTTCGACACAATGACAAGCAATGAAACACTTGGTACAATTGCTACGGGCATGTACAACAACATCAAGTTGAAGGAGGAATCCATGAGGTTGCTGTACGTTGCCATGACACGTGCTAAACACAGATTGATTGTGGTGTCCAAGTATTCCAAGGCTTTGTTTTCCAAGCGTGCACCCGTTGACGCAACAAGTCAGATGGAGTGGATTGTTGGCGCATTGCAGGATAAGTACGGCGACCTTTTAAAGGACGGATTTTCCGCCGACGGCATAACTTATACTCAAGGGGAAATGAGTAGTGTACAACAATCTCAAACACAGATGATGTGTCCGCAGGACGATGACCTTGACGGGGCGTTGGCAAGAATGTCCTACGTCTACCCCTACAGTGAAGCAACTCATCTGCCCAGCAAGGTTGCAAGTTCTACTCTTGACAGACCAATGGACGATGACGGAGTGTCTCAGTACGTTCCTACGCTCTGGGGCGAAAAACGAAAACTTCTTGGTACTGCCTATCACATGTTGTACCAGTACATCAGCCTGGACGGTTCGGACATGGAACAAAGACTTCAACAACTTGTAGAATTGGGACGTATCGACAAGGATACCGCATCGCAAATTGACAGGACGTTGATTGAAAATACGCTCAACAACAGTCAGTTTACAAGATTGTTTCAGGGCGGCAAGGTGTACCGTGAACATCCTTTCATGCTCAATGTGTGCGGCAGAGATATAGGACTGGACAGCGATGAAACTGTTGTATTGCAGGGCGTAATAGACCTCATGGTTGTGTACGACGATCATGTAAACGTTGTGGACTTCAAGTACACACGCAACAGTGCTGCAATACTTGACAACTACCGTGCACAGCTTGAAAGTTACCGTCTTGCAGTAAAACGTATCACCAGGGCAACGACAGTCAATTGCTACGTGTTGTCCATTGCCGACAACAAGGTTGTGGATTTTCAGTAGAGCGTTGTGGCGTTTGGATTTAATACAAGTTTAACGTGAAAAACAATGTAACAAATACATCAAAATTGATGTTTACTCCGTTGTGCTGTTGTCAACAATAGGTGCAACGGAGGTTTTTTATATGCAATATTTACAATTGTTTTTTGAGTACGCAGCACAGTACGCAGTTTACGCAGTAATCGGGGCTGTTTCATTGATTACCATTTTTGCAGTTGTCAACCTTGTGTTCGATGATTACCGTAAGATAAACAAGGGGCTTAGAAACAGTATTACTAAACTGAAACGTGGTTGCCGCAACGGTTGGGCGGAATTCTACGACAGTTTGCCACAGCCTTACAGATTGTTGTGGAAGTGCTACACGGCAACGGGCGGCGGAGTGTACATTGACAGGGCGGTGGATTTCGTGGCGGTAAGACAAAGAGTACTCTTTAAATTGGGTATCCTGTTGTCATGGGCGGTTGCATTGGTGTACGGTGTGGCATTTTTCTATTCCATGGGTGAATCGGCACTTTACATCAGCATGTCTGTGTTGTTTTACAGTGTTACTGTGTTGTTGATTGTCAGATTTTCCCACATTGCCAAGTTGAATCGTGCAAGAAGAATCTACACTCAGTGGACGGCGTGTGTTGACGGATTTTTTGGCAAGGATTACAGTTTTACCCTCAACAAGAGAGTGGAAGACAAGGATGTTTCACGCACAACCAATGCATTGTCGGTACAGAAAGACCCATCACGTGTGGCGGAAATACTGCGCAACAGTAATCTTGACGGACAGCGCAGCGTAGCGCAGCAACGCAAACTCAACGTCGCATTGAACAGTCTTGTGTGCGGTGCAAACAAGTGAGGACTAAACAAATTCAAGACGCTTTAAGTCAAACTGTGGACTTGGCGTCTTTTTTTGTGGTATAATCAAGTCATGAACAATGACATTTCGTTGAAACTTGCCAACCTTCCCGATGAACCGGGCGTGTACATCATGTACGACGTTGACGGAAACATCCTGTATGTCGGCAAGGCTAAAAATTTAAAAAACAGGGTAAGACAGTACTTTTTCACCTCAACTAAGAAGACGGAAAAGGTTCTTGCCATGCTTTCGCACGTGTGGACGTTCCGCTACATCATTACGGCAAGCGAAACGGATGCGCTGTCGCTGGAAAACACCCTGATAAAGAAACACACTCCGCCCTACAACATACTGCTCAAGGACGACAAACAGTATCCCTACGTCAAGGTGGATTTGAGACAGGATTTCCCACGCTTTGTCACTACACGCAAATTGCAAAAGGATGGTTACAAGTACTTCGGGCCAATCACTTCGGGCGGAGCAAAGGCTTTTCTGGATATATTGAGTCAGGTTTTTCCCACGGCAACCTGCAAGTTGAATTTCAATAAACTGCCCAAGAATTTCCGTCCGTGTTTGAATTACCACATCGGACGTTGCTGTGCGCCTTGTATCGGCAAGGTCTCCAGGAAACAGTACGGAGAAATTGTAAAGCAGGCGGTGGATTTTCTTTCCGGCAACGACACAATGGTCAAACAAGTGCTCAAGGAAAAAATGCACGAAGCCAGCGAAAAACTGCTGTTCGAACAGGCATTGCAGTACCGAAATTACCTTGGACTCATTGACAAACTAAATCAGCAGCGCATTGTCGTGCTCAACAAGGCGGTGGATTACGACATGTTTGCCGTTGCAGGTAACGGAAGCAACAGCGTTGTCAATCACACCATGATCAGGTGCGGCAAGGTTGTGTATAGCGACAATTTCGCAGTCACCGACGCAGGTCTTGACGAAGCGCAAACTCTGTCAAGTTTCTTGATGGCGTATTGCGAAAAGGTGCAGTTGTGTTCCGAATTGTTTGTAAACATTGAGTTGAACGACACCGAACAACTTGAACAGGCAATACAGCAACTGACAGGTAACGAGGTTACAGTGTACTGTCCGCAGAGAGGTGACAAGAAACGTCTTGTTGACATGTCCTACCGCAACGCAGTAGAGTACCTTACCAAGAGTCAGACTGCAATTGAGAAGAAGTACAACAGCACTGTGGGCGCTGTTCAGCAGCTGAAACAGTTGTTAAACCTTGTGACGCTACCCAAACGAATTGAGTGTTACGACATCAGTAACATCAGCGGTGTTGACAAGGTTGCGTCCATGGTTGTGTTTACCAACGGAAGCAAGGATCAGGCGGCGTACCGCCGTTTCAGGATAAAGACGGTTGAGGGTGCTAACGACTTTGCCAGCATGAAGGAAGTGCTGACAAGAAGATTTGCCCGTATCGATGACGAAAAATTCGGTGCACGTCCCGACCTCATTGTGGTGGACGGCGGGCTGGGACAACTGGACTACGCACGTCAGGCAATGGAAGAAACGGGAGTTACCGTCCAGATGGTATCTCTTGCCAAGCGTGAAGAACTGGTGTATACATTGCGTGACAATGAGCCTATATTCCTTCCACGAAACAGCTACGCACTGAATGTATTGATAAACATCCGTGACGAAGCGCACCGATTTGCAATAACCTATTTCAGGAAACTGCACGGCAAAAATGCCTTAAAATCCGTCCTTGACGAAATTGAAGGAGTGGGTGAAAAACGCCGCATTGCATTGCAACGTCATTTCAAGAGCCTTGAAGCGTTGACCAATGCCACGGAAGATGAGATTGCCGCCGTCGACGGAGTAACCCGTCCCGTTGCACGCACAATCTACCGTCATTTCCACGACGCCGATTGACAATGACCATTGTGAACATGTTTTTTCAACTCACGTAGTGCGAAAATCAACATCATTTTTTAAGCGAAAGCAATCAAAATCCCGACGAAAACCGTCGTGATTTTCTTATTTGTCCAATTGGTGCATGGTTAAACATTCAATTGTTCTTTAGCTTTGATTTTTATAATAAAGGGTATTTTTACCGCGGAAAATCGTGACAACTTCTGTCACTTATCCTAAAAACTGATTTTCTGTAAATTCGTCAAAAAAAGCGAATTTATTTTTCTTGAATTGTATTGACAAAACACTTTTAGCAATATATCATTAGTTTGGCTTAATTATATATTGACTAGGAGGTGGTTGTGATGTGCAGTTGATGGCATTATGTTTGCCTGAATGACATTGATTTTCTGCTTTACAAATGATGAAATAAAGGAGCAAATACATTTCACCGCTCTTTTAGGGGAAAATCAGGAGATTTCTTATGTCAATTAGTATGAAAAAAACAATGTGTGCATTGTTGTTGGTCATTTGTCTTTCTTGTGCCGTGGCATTGGGACTTGGATCTAATTCTGTTGCCTACGCTGAATCTAACACGGCAGTTCCTGCAAGCGAAACTTTACAAAGCGGTTTAGGCATGGCAATCAATGTTGTAACTGCTCAGAAACTAAATGATTTCAAGATCAACAATATGGTGTTTGATTCGGAGAAATTTCAAGATATAGCCGTTTCAAGAGTAAACTTAAGCGAAACAACTATAAGCTCATATTCAACAACGGACATCAACGATTTGATTATGAATTTCAGCTTTAGCACTGGAATTGGAACTGAAGCTAAAGCATTCCTTGGATGTTTGAGTTTAGGATTGAGTGGTTCGTCCAATATCAATTTTGAAGAATACAGTTACAAATATTTTTATATTTTTGAAAGTGAAGTGCTTCGTTACAGGCTTACGGTAAACAACTACGACCAGTTAGACACATTTGCAAATTGCTATAGTGATAAATACCTAAGTGATTTAGCAAAACTGGCTAACAACACCATGTCTTACGAAGAATTCTTTACAGATTACGGTACACACATAATTGTTTCTGCATACTACGGCGGTGTAGTGAATGCCTATTACTCCATTGCTTCAGATAAAGTAGTAATGAATGCAGATTTATCTTTGGGTATTCAAGAGAAAATTGGAGCAAAGTTTTCTAACAATACAAGTGCAGATGTATTAGCTTACCTTAATTCGAAAAATAGTATGTCATACACTTTGAATGATATAAAAACTCAATTCAATGTAAAAGCATATGGAGGAGGAGTATTCCCAGGCTCTTCAATGAGCAATTTTGATTCGGGTTACAGAGATTGGGCAACTTCCTTCAAAGATTCAGATGCCACTGTCTTGGGTTATGGTGATGGACTGACGCCGTTGTGGGAATTGCTTCCGACAGAGTATCAAAGTCTTAGAGAAGAAATGGAAGTTGCTTTTAACAACTACTACGATTCAGCAAAAATGCCTATTTTAGACGAATTTAAGACAGCTAATTACGAAGACTTTGACGGTGGTTCCGGTGCAAAAGACGATCCATTTTTGATTTCAAGTGCTAAACAACTTGCGAAAATTGATAAAGTAAGTATGAAGGCGAATTACATGTTGACCGAAGATGTTTATATGACATCAAGTGATTGGATACCAATAGGTGGATATTATAAAGAGAAAGAGTTTAAGGGTGTTCTAGACGGTAGCAATCATGGCATTTATGATTTGAAACGTAGTGATGATATTAATGAGGTAAATAATAGAATACACTTTGGACTTTTTGGATACGTTGGCTCTGGAGCGGAAGTAAGAAACTTGAATTTTTATGACGTGGATATAAAAATGACCGGTCCCCTTGTCAATAACGCTAACACACGTGTATTTGTGGGTGTTTTGGCAGGTTCGTTCCATGGAAAGGCAACCAATGTGCACGTAAAGACTGGAACTTGTTCATATGACGCTGGAACTAACGGAATGTCTTTTGTCGGTGGCATTGCAGGGGTTGGCGCAAATGCAACATTTACCAATTGTTCTAATAGTATTGCACTAACCAGTGGAAGATGGTCCGGCGTTGCAGGTGGTATTGTTGGGCACAGTAACGGTTCAACATTCTACAATTGTCGTAATTCCGGAAGCATAACAACTAAATGTACTTTCTTTGGCGGTTACGCCATTTCAGGAGGCATTGTTGGGGAAAAGTCCTCTACTGGTGATACTACGACTATACAAAAAAATTGTACTAACTCGGGCGAATTACATACATCTGCTTATAATACAGGGCGCGGAGGACATCAAATCAAAGGTGATCTTTGTGCTTATACCACTGCTGAAAAGTATGAATAATTATATTTAGGAGAAAATATGTTAAGACAACTGAGATTCGACTTTTACAAGATTACAAAATCTAAGGTTATAGGGTGGTGTTTCATCATACCGTTGTTGCTTTTGTTTCTTGGACCTGCGACAAAATATATAATAAATACATCGGCAATGAGTACTATTTCTAACATACGGGATGTGAGCGGCAATTTGCATATTGCACTTTACGTAGTGGGAATAGTGTTTATCACAAGTGATTTTTCGTCGGGGTATATCAAGAACGTTTATCAATTTTCCAACAAACTACAATACTTGTTATCGAAAGTGATATATGTATTTATTTTCTGCGTATTGTTTTTAGGGTTGGAATTCCTTATAGGGTGGCTGTTCAACACTATTTGGGGAAATGAAACTTTGTTTGAGCCCGAATATGATGACGTAAAAGCATATATTTATACGATGATAGCCGAATTGTTGAACGGAGTAGCACTTGGAATATTTTTGTGTTTTTTAAGTGCGCTTGTAAAGAAAAACTACATTGTGTTCATCATAGCATTTTCCTACACCTTTGTGTTGGGCAATCTTTTGTACAGTGCAATCAACGGACTTTTTTCGCAAGACAATGGTTTTGTTATACAACCGTATACATTATTTGGATTTATCAGGCCGAATATATATTATATGTTAAAGAATGATGGTAACTACTTGACGCCGATATTTGTTCAAATTTGCTACATTGTGGTGTTCGGATTTTTCAGTTGGCTTATTTTAAAGAAGAGGGATGTTGTATGAGTAAGATTATTGTGACAGAAGGCTTGACAAAGCGTTACGGCAAAAAAACAGTATTGAACGATGTCAGCATTTCTCTTTCGGAAGGTGAAATTTACGGTATCGTCGGAAACAACGGTGCAGGCAAGAGTACGTTGCTCAAGATCATCTGCGGATTGGTAAAGCAAAGTAGTGGCAGTGTGACTTTCAGTAAAAAGGGCATTCGAATCGGTTCATTGATCGAACGACCGGGACTGTACGGAGACATGACTGCATTTCAGAACATCAAGGCTAAGGCACTGTGCATGGGGGTCAAGTACAAACGCAAGCAGATTGAAGACCTGATCAGCCTTGTAGGACTGGAAGACGTTCAAAAGAAAAACGTCATGGCTTACTCAATGGGTATGAGACAGCGACTTGGACTTGCCCTTGCATTGGTGGGCGAACCCGATGTACTGGTACTTGACGAACCCATCAACGGACTTGACCCACAGGGTATTGCAGAGATACGACAGGTCATCATGGAAGTGCACAAGGAACGTAATATTGCAATACTTGTGTCCAGTCACATCCTGGACGAATTGGTCAAGATTGCAACAAGTTTCTGTGTTATTGACAGGGGACGTGTCATTAAACAAAGTACCAAGGAAGAGTTTATGTCAGAATGCGGTGACAGAGAGATTGATGAATACTACATCGACATCATCAAGCAATCACGTGAAAGCAGCGACAATGATTCAACAGAGGCTAAAATTTAAGTTTTAAGTAATTCGATAAGAAAGGCTTTCGGAAATGGAATTTTCCGAAAGCCTTGTTTTTTTGTGTGTGTTGTTTTGGGTAAATATGGTTCTGTCACTTGTTGTGAAAGATGTCTACAACGGTGTTGAACAGCGGTTGATTGTTTACTACAAGCAGTGCAAGGGTGTCCTTGACACGTGTTATTGCCTGATAGAACATCTTTTCGTACAGTGCCCGTTGTTGTTCGTCACAGCGTGCGTGTAATTTGCCCTCTTTGTCGTAGTAGAAGTTGTCGTCAAGTACTACCAGTATCTTGGAAAATTCCTGTCCTGCAACGTGTTGAGCGTCAAGTGCCTTGCCGTAGCGGTTAATCGGTCGGGCGTTGTCACCAAGATAATTGATGAAGGTATAGCCGTTGTCCTTGAAGTAGCCTACAATTTTCTTTGCGTCGGAGTAACTGTTGGCACAGCACACCGAAATGTTGGTAAAGTCGCTGTCTTTGGGCGGCTTTTTGTTTACGTCGATGATGTACCGTATAAACATTGCCACATCTTTGTTGGTGCGTATCTTGTTTGTAAGGTTGTAGGTCCTTATGTCCTTTAACTCATTCACCTTGCAATAGATGTCGCAGTCCTGACGTGCCAACGTCATTTCGGGATCCATTGAAAACAACACAGTTGAATTGTTTTTTGCGGCAACACGTAAAACAGTGTTCCATTGGTCATCGGTAAGTTTCTGACATTCGTCCAACAGCAGGTATTTGCATTGAACGTTGTTGAAGTGTTCAGCCGTTGAAACCGTAAGGTTGTCTATCTTGCCGTTTAGTTGGAATGTAGTGTCATGCAATGCACAGTGAACAATCAGGGTTGAGGCTTTCTGTGCAAGGTGTCGTGCAACGTCGTACAGCAACAGCGTTTTACCCGTGCCGGGTTTGCCTGTAATGCAGTAGAATCGTGTCGTGTTGTTTTCTATGTTGTAAAGAATGTCTTTTTTTATTATTTCCTGATGTTCAGTCAGGAAGTAGTGACCGTTTACAAATTCATCGGGCTGGTAAATGGGGGAGATGAGAAACTGCGACGGCATAAACAATGCGTTGATGTCCTTGTCAAAGTTACTGCCGCAACACTGTATATGTTGCGAAATTTCTTCCAACGAAACAATCTCCACATTGTCTCTTTCCGTCAGCTTGTAGCAGGTCATTGTGTCTGTCACGACGCAGTAGCAACATGTCGGACGGTCAAGGTGCGACAGGTAATGGTGGTTTTTCTGTAGTTGCCTTTCTATCTTTTCCGTTGGTACACTTTCACTTTTAAGTTCGATGTTGAGTACCTTGTTGTCGGTGATTTTCAGAAGGTCGAATTCCTTACCTATCTGCGGAATGATATAGTTGTAGAAAAATCCTTCCCAACTGTCAATGTCGCATCCTTTACCTACAAGACAATCCACAAGTTTTTTCAGTGATTGTATTTCGTGTTTCTGACACTTGACCGTCAATCCATCTTCCAGTGCGTCACGATCAAGGCAGTCGTGTTGGAGTACCTTGCGGAATGCCTGAACGTCTTCTATTCGTGACAACAAAAACAAGTTTATCGGTTTTATCATGATTCACCCCGTTGAAACAAGTGTCTTTGCACCTTGAGTCGGGTCTGACACGGTGCACAAAATACTACTTGTTTGTTGCGTGATTGTGACGGAATTCCTTTGGAGTCATTCCGTAACGTGCTTTGAACTGTCGGTTGAAGTAGCTGATGTTGTTGTATCCCACCTTGTAGGCTATCTGGCTGATTTCTTCCTTGTCGCTGAGCAACATTTCGCCTGCAATGTTTAAACGGTGGTTGTTTACGTAGTCAATACAGGTAACTCCCGTAAAACGCTTGAACATCTTCATCATGTAAAATTCGCTGTATCCGCACAACTTTGCAAGTGTTTCAATGGTGATTTCCTTGTTGTAGTTGGCACGGATGTATTCCAGCGCCTGTCTTACGGCGTAACATTTCTTTCCTTCCGTTACGTCCGTTTCTGCACGCAACAGGTTGTTCTTGAATACATGGTAAAACAACCAGTACAGATTTGCTTTTATGTTCAGTTCGTATCCCAGTTCGCCTGCGCTGTAGTCAAATATCTGTTTGACGCACTCATTTGCCATTTCGTAGCAGGGCTGACCTTCCTTTAAAATGCAAGGCGTCGATTGTTGTGCGTTGAGCAGTGGTGCAAAGTACTTCAATGTGCATGCGTCGGCTGTGCTTGTTTCAAGCAATCGGAGGTTAAATACAAATGCGTCCACTTCGCTGGGGTCGTCCTGGTACTTGTTTATGGAATGCATGACGTAGGGACACAGTATCATTATGTCACCTTCGTCGAGTACGTACCAGTTACCGTTGACGGCAATGTTTCCCTTGCCCTTGGCTACACGAATGATTTCCACTTCTTCGTGCCAGTGAATGGGATTGTACTCAAAGCCGGCGGAAAAATCCGCCCTGTATCTGGCGAAGGGTGCCATGTGCGTTCCGTGAGTAGTGCGTTCCTTGTATTGTAGTTTTTCGTTGTTTTGCATTTCGTTCACCACAGTATTGTGTAAGATATTACCTATTATATTGTATTTTTTGTTTGTTTGCAACACTTTTGTGCTATTTAATGTGAAATACAATTTAGAAATATATTTTTGCGCGGGTGGTCTGTTTGTCGTTGAAAAATCCTTCCGTTTGTGGTAAAATGGTAGAAATCAATTTAAAGGGGTACTGCAGATGAAAGTAATTCATTGTGCGGATGTACATATCGGCTCTCCGCTGATGGGCGTTGCCAACAGTAACGCACGTAGGCATGAGTTGTTGAAAGCATTTGAACAGATGGTAAACTACGCCTACAACGTAGGTGCCGAAGCGGTGGTAATTGCAGGGGATCTGCTGGACAAGGAAGGCGTTACGACTAACGAACTGTCCTCTCTGGCGTCGGTCATGGCAAGATATCCCATTCAGTATTTCATCGTGGCGGGCAATCACAGCGGTCAGGGCGATTACGACAGACTGCAACGTCTTGCGTCTAAAAACGTACACTTTTTCGGCAAAGAATGGAAAGGCTTTTCCGTAGCAGATGTGGGAATATACGGCATGGAACTGGACGGCAATGACAGTGAACGGTGGAGCAATGCCCGTATTGACAGCGGCAAGAAGTTCAACATTGTTGTGTTGCATGCTGACCTTGAAAACACCGTTTACGGCGAAGTGGACGTAAATTGGTTGGTTTCAAACAATGTCAACTACGTTGCATTGGGTCACAGACACGCTTTCGAACACAAGAAGGCGCAAAACACTCATTTCGTGTACAGCGGCGTGCTGGAAATACGTGGGTTTGACGAAAGACAGGACAGTGGTTTTGTCCTGATTGACACCGACACGGGAAAGATTGCGCACGTCAGCCAGGCAATAAGACGTGTCAGCGATGTGGAAGTGGACTGCAACGGCGTTGAAGATGACATTCAGTTGAAGCAGCGTGTGGATGCCGCACTGCGTACAGTGGACGTCAACAACTACATCAACGTGACATTGAAGGGATACACCGAAGGGCGTGTTCATGCCGACAGAATCAAGCAGGATTTGAAGGGCAGGTTTTTCGCATTGCGTGTAAAGGATGAAACAAAGATAAGGCTTGATTTGTCCAAATTGCCCGAAAGTACCATTGCGGGACGTTTTGTAAGAGTGGTCAAAGACAATGCCGACGGCGACATTGCCGACGATATATTGCGACTTGGGCTTTCCGCTCTGCAAGGGGAGGATCTGGAATGACAATTGACAAGATTCACATCAGGAGTTTCGGTAAAATCCGTGATATAACCGTTACTTTCAACAGGGGAATTAACACCTTCATAAACGAAAATTCCTACGGAAAGACAACGGTAGTCAACTTCATACGTGCCATGCTTTACGGCATGGATTATCGCAAAGCGGGCGGTGCAGAAGTTTCGGCAAAAACGTACATGCCTTGGAACAGCAAGGACAAGTTCGGCGGCTGGATGGAATTTTCCCACAACAATCGCAGTTACCGTGTGGAACGCTACTTCGGGGCGTCTCAACGCAGCGAACAGTGCACTTTGTACGACCTTACCAACGGCGAAGTGATCAATTGCGATAACATAGGCGAAAGGTTCTTGGGATTGTCGGAACAGTCATTTGTGCAGTGCATGTACATCGGACAGGAAAACATAACCGTACAGAGCAACAGCAATCTTGAAGAGAAACTGGCAGGTATGGTTCAGGGCGGCGATGACAACAATTACGACAGTGCCATGAAGCAGTTGGAAAACTACGCACGCAAGTACAAGTTGTTCCGTGGACGTGGCGGATTGATTTCGGAAACGGAAGACCGTCTGCAGCAGGCAACGGAACAGTTGCGACAGGCACGCAGTCAACGTCAGCTTGTCAACAGTTACCGCAACCGCATTGATGAAATAGACAGGCGCAGACAAGCGTTGTTGCAACAGTACGACAGTGCAGAGAAACAGTATCAGAAACTAAACGTCATCACATCTTCCGAATTTACCGAAAAAGACGTGGAAAAAGAACGTCGCAAGGCAGTTCTTGAGGAACGTATAAAAAAACAAAACGTCGACAAACTGCAGCAGGACATTGCAACCGTCAACTCATTGATGGTCAATTCCGTTCAACCAATTGCGGAAAATCCCTTCCGCAAGATTGCCTTCTGGGCACTGGCAGTGCTGATGGTATTGGTGGGAATTGCATTGTTTGTATTTGTGGACGGAAGTATCAGGTGGGCGGGTGTTTTCGCATTTCTTGCAGGAATCTGCTTTGCGGTTGCCTCTCTAATCATGGACAAAAAATTGCGTGACGTGGCACAAAAACGCAAGCAAAATGACGACAAAATAACCGCTGTATTTACAAGTTACGGTTTACAGGTTTCCGGCAGTACTGCGGGGCTTGAAGCGATGTATTCGTTGCAGCAGAAGTGGTTGCAGGATCAGACGGAACTGGATTTGTTAAAGACGGTAAATCAGCGTGACAGTTACGCTAAAGAAAGATTGGAAATGCAATCTCTGTACCAATCGTTGCAACAGTTGAAGTCAGACATCCGACAACTTGATGAAGAAAGAGGCAGATTGTCCCATGCGGTAGATTCCGATAACAGCGATGTGAGCGCTTGTCAGGATGTTGTGAACAATCTCAATCAACAACTTGCCGAAATGCAGAAGAAGTGGCAGGCGGCAATTTACGCAATGGAATACATGAAGCAAGCCAAGGAAGAAATGAGCGACGCCTACATTCCCGCCATCAACAGTAAGTGCGGAAGGTTGTTGTCGACATTTTCCAACGGCAGACTGACGGGCGTTACCGTAAACAAGGATTTCGAAATTTTCGTTACCGAACAGGGCGAAACACATCCGCTTTCGGTGTTTTCTAAGGGAATACGTGAACTGACGCTGTTTTGTTTCAAGATGGTTTTGTCCGAAATTGTCTACGGCGATCACATTCCATTTGTCATCATTGACGACGCATTTGTCAATCTGGACGACAAAAATTTCAACGGTGTTGTTTCCCTGTTGCGTTCGCTGTCAAAAAGCACGCAAATCATCTACATGACCTGTCATCAGCGTGGAAAGTTGATGTGCGACTAGCATGTTTTTGTTGACAATACAGGTAGTAAATTGTAAGATATTTACAAGGTTTCACACTGAAACAAGAATACATTTTAAAGGGGTTTTTTGTGTATGAGTACCATTGAAACAAGCAAGAAGATTCGTGCCCTTACATTGAAGTGTATCGGCAGTCTTGGTTCAGGACACGTTGGCGGAAGTTTGTCCATTGCCGATGTCCTGGCGGTGCTGTATGACAATCACATGAACGTCAATCCCGCACAGCCCGACATGCCGGGCAGGGACAGACTTGTGTTGAGTAAAGGACACGCAGGTCCGGCATTGTACGCAACATTGTGCTACAAGGGATTTTTCCCTGAAGATTGGTTGTTGACACTCAACAAGCTGGGCACCCGTCTTCCCAGTCACTGCAACATGTTGTTGACTCCCGGCGTTGACATGACAGCCGGCAGCCTTGGCCAGGGACTTTCCTGCGCATGCGGACTGGCTACCGCTTCTAAACTTGCAGGCGACAACGCTACCATTTACGCAATCGTAGGCGACGGCGAATTGCAGGAAGGACAGAACTGGTGCGCAATGATGTACGCATCCGACAAGAAGTTGGACAATCTGGTTGTGTTCGTGGACAAGAACGGTTTGCAGATTGACGGAACAACGGAAGATGTAATGGACATTGGCGACATTGCTAATAAATTCCGTGCATTCGGTTTCGACACAGTCAGCATCAACGGTCACGATCACGAAGCAATTGACAAGGCTATCACCAATGCAGTTGCTCACAAGGGCAGTCCAAGTTGCATCATCCTGAACACAATCAAGGGCAAGGGTGTAAGTTTCTACGAAACAATGGGCGCAGGTGTTCACAGTACAACATGTAATGCCGAACAGCTTGAAAAGGCTCTTTTGGAATTGCAGTAAGGGGGTAATGGTCATGGAAATGAGAAAAGCGTATGTTTCCGCCCTTGCGGAAGTAATGAAAAACAATGACAAAGTGGTGGTTCTGGACGCTGACCTTGCATCTGCAGGCGGTACTAAACCGCTTTATACACAGTTCCCCGACAGAGCAATCGAAGTGGGTATTGCCGAAGACAACATGACATGTGTTGCAACAGGTATGGCTGCTTACGGATATATTCCGTTCATTCACAGTTTCGCCCCATTCTCTGTAAGACGTAACTTCGACCAGATTGCAGTGTCCGTCAGTTACTCTTGCCAGAATGTCAAGATCGTAGGTTACGATCCCGGTGTTACAGCTACAACCAACGGCGGAACACACATGTGTTTCGAAGACATTGCAATGCTGAGAGCATTACCCAACATTGTGGTAATGGATATTGTTGACCCCGTGCAACTTGCTCAGGCAGTGCCTTTCGTTGTTGAACACAAAGGTCCTGTTTACATGCGTTTTGCACGTAAGCAGACAGACACTCTGTTTGGCGAAAACTACCGTTTCAATCCCAACAAGGCAGACATCATTCGTGAAGGTAAGGATCTGACGCTTGTTGCGTCGGGTGCAATGGTGTTTGAAGCACTGAAAGGTGCCGACAAATTGAAGGAACAGGGAATCGATGCGG
>DVLO01000011.1 GCA_018715495.1 Candidatus Limihabitans stercoravium
TACTGAGTGAATGTTTACTTAATCTATTTTTTAATATTCACTATAATCACGTATCTTTTTAATAATGCCAACATAATCATGTGCCGTACCTTTGAAATTTTCTGGATTAATAGGATGATGAATATTGTAAAGAATCCCGGTCTCTCCAGTTCTACCAAGATCGTTTTCATCCATATGTCTTTCGTCAATATGCACTTTAACTATTTCAAGAACCACTAAAACATAATCATCTCCTTCAGAAATTTCTTTTTCCCACTTAAAACGGCACTCTAAATTCATAAAGCATTCATCAATCATAGGAGCATTGACCATATCTGCTTTAGATGATGTTAAACCCGCTGATTTAATTTCATCTGTCCCAAAACCATTATTTCTAATGGTTGACATGCATTTATCATACAAATCAGCAGACATAAAATTTATAACAGCATCGCCGGTTTCATGGAGCGTTTGGTATAAATGCCCATATTTGCTAACAGCAGAAACAATCGCGAAGAAGCCATTTTTCCCACCTGTAAATGTTGTCCATGATTGCATACAAGCATTGGACTGACCGTTGCTTTTATATGATGTCATTATGTAAAGTGGGGAAGGAATAGAGACTACAAACTCCATCCAATTAAATCCGTACATCTCCATATTTTTCATTGATTCAGGCATTGTGTTGTATTTCTTTTTCATATTAACCTCCTCGATATTAATCCGTGTTTCTTGCCATGAAATTAAGTGTGATTATAACTTCTATTTAAATTTAACTTGTAAATTAGTAGCAAGTGATATTGTTTAAGCGAGTATGCTTCATCAATGTTTTTTTGTTTTCAAAACTTATTGCTTTATAATATTTTATCAAAAAATCTATATCTTAAAAACAATAAGAAAAAAGAACTTTGACGAGATTTTTTCTCAAAAAGAATAAAAAGTTTTTTGTGGGACAAAAGTTTATTGTGCTATAAAAAGTTTTTAGTGCAAAATCCTAAGCTAAAACTTCATTGGAAGAGGATAGGATGTTAAGTAGCTTATGCTCAATTTATGTTAAATAAATGCTAAATTTTGCTAAATGTGGCTCAAAAAAAGGTTTGAATTGCCTTTTATAGCGTATCAAACCTATGCTTTCTGTATGGTGCCGATGACCGGACTCGAACCGGTACGGATGTTACTCCGAGGGATTTTAAGTCCCTTGCGTCTGCCATTTCGCCACATCGGCATGAAATAAAAAAAAGTGAAGACGATTGTGTGACATACGGTCAATGCCAAAGCACTACCAGTATTGCCATGCACAACCCGTCTCCACCTAACTATTGGAGGCACCACCCAGATTTGAACTGGGGCGTAAAGCTTTTGCAGAGCTCTGCCTTACCACTTGGCTATGGTGCCATAACAGTTGCCTATATATAATAGCAAACAAACAGGAAAAAATCAACAAATTTACTAAACTTTTTAAATAAAAAATTTGTTCAAATTTGTAATATCCTGCAATTGGCTTACCGCAGAGCGGTATCAATACCTCTCTGCGGAAATATTGCGGTTTATTCTACACTGAATACGTAGTAGTACAATGGTTGACCACCGTATTGCAGCAGGATTTCAAGATCGGGGAACTTCCCTTGAAGTTGTTCGGCGAAAGCTTCCGCTTGTTCTTCCGAAACGTCTTTGCCGTAGTAAAGAGTAACAACTTCACTGTCACTTGTAGTCATTCTTTCAAGCAACTTGGTTGTAACTTCTTCGGGATTCTTGCCGTTTTCAACAACACTGCCCTGTTCAAGACCGATGACATCACCCTTCTTGATTGTCAACTTGCCAATCTTGGTGTCTCTTACTGCGTAGGTTACCTGACCGACTGTCACAGTGTTCAGAGAATCAAGCATGTTTTGAAGATTGTCATTCAATCCAAGGTCAGGGTTGTAGTTGAGCACAGCCTTGACGCCCTGAGGAACGTCCTTGGTGGGCAACACGAAAATGTTGCGATTCTTGATAAGTGTACGGGATTGCTCAGCAGACAAGATGATGTTCTTGTTGTTGGGCAGAATGATGATGTTTTCGGCGTTGATCTTGCGAGCGGCAGATGCAATGTCTTCGGCGGAGGGGTTCATGGTCTGACAGCCTTCGATGACCTGGTCTACCAGCAAGTCCTTGAATATTGCAGAGAATCCGTCACCGGCACAAACAGACAACAAACCGATGGGCTTGCGTTCCGCTTCGTACTTGGCACGAAGTTGACGGTTTTGTTCCATCATGTTTTCAATCTTGATCTTGTCAAGTTCGCCCAATGTCAATGCTCTTGCAAGTGCATTGCCGGGGTTGTTGGTGTGAACGTGAACCTTTACAAGATTCAAGTCACCGATAACGATTGTAGAGTTACCGATGTCGTTCAAATAATCACGCAGCTTGTCTATGTCGGTAACGGTAGTAGTCTTTTTCATGTTGATGATGAAAAATTCCGTGCAGTAACCGAAATCGGGGTCGCCCAGTGATTCGTAGTCAATCAATGCTTCGTGGTCGTCATCGGGGAATGCAGACTGATTAGCATTAGCTACAATGCTGTCGGCCGTGTAGTCTTCAGCACCGCTGATTTCTTCACCACGGTAACCGGAAATAAATCCCTTGAACATTGTGATGAGTCCGAAGCCACCGCTGTCCACAACGCCTGCCTTCTTCAATACGTCAAGCATGTCGGGCGTCTGAGCAAGCACTTCTTCGCCCTTAGCAAGTACTTTTTCAAGGAACTTGTCGATGTCACGGACACGCTTACTTACGTCGACGGCTTCTTCAGCCATACCTCTTACAACGGTGAGGATTGTACCTTCCTTGGGCTTGCTTACGGCACTGTAGGCAAGTTCGGTACCTGTTTTAAGTCCCTTGGCAAAAATCTTGGTGTCGATTTCTTCGCAGGTAGCCATTACGTTGGCAAAGCCTTTTAAAATCTGTGAAAGAATTACACCGGAGTTACCACGAGCGCCACGCAAAGCACCCTTGCTCAGTGCTTCGGCAAGATCTGCCATGCTTGTGGATGTTACGTTGTTTACCTCTCTTACAGCGGAAAGCAACGTCAATGACATGTTGGTACCTGTGTCACCGTCGGGAACGGGGAATACGTTTAATGAGTCGACCTGACCCTTGTTTACTTCAAGCATCTGACTGCCTGCAATGATCATGCGTTTCATCACCGCAGCAGTAATATATGTTGTTGTCGAACGAGCAGAAGACATTTTATACTCCTTTCTTATATCCAGTAAATAGAAAAACTCTAAAATTAAAGTCTGACACCCACAACGTGTACATCGATACTGTCTACGATCATGCCGGTAAACTTTTCAAGACCGTATTTTACAGTACTCTTCAAACTTGATGCAACCGCCGATACAGGAAGGCCATATTTGAACACGACAAAAAGGTCTACGTAAATTCTGTCACCCTTGGTGGCAATACGTACACCTCTGCTCTTGGCATTTCTTTTAAACAAATCGGACAATGTGTCGGAAAAACCGTAGGGAACCATGTCCACTACCCCGTAACATTCGCTTGCAAGATGTCCTGCAAGTGATGCTATTACTTCTTCGGATACGCTTATAGAACCGTAAGAATTTCTTGTTCTCAGAGCCATTGTACACCTCCATTGCTGGTCAGCATACATTATTTTACAATAATTACAGCAATTTTACAAGCAATTTACGATAAAATTAGTTTAATTTTGTCTTTTAGTCACACTATTTCCGCTCAAATGTCATTTTTTTAATAAAAATTGCTTGCCAAAAACTATAAAAAGTGCTACTATATTTTAGCATTAAATCAACTACACGGAGGTGTAAATATGTCAAAGGTATGTGCTATCTGTGGTAAAGCAAAGATGTCCGGAAATAACGTGAGTCACTCTAACAGAAAGACTCCCAGAACATACAATGCTAACCTGCAAAAAGTAAAGGTAGAAAAAGACGGTCACGTTTCTACTCAGTATGTTTGCACCCGTTGCATCAGAACAGCAAACAAGGAAAACTAATCCGCAGAACATATCGACTTCGCACTTTGCGAAGTCTTTTTTTTTTGCATTGAATACATTAAATAAACAATATTGTATTGAATTTAAGGTAAAAATTTGGTACAATCTAAGTACTACAATAATTGGAGGTACAAATGCTACACCTACTGTGCGCTGAAATAGGCAACACCTGGGCATTGCCCTTCGAAACAGACTTCATACTGTGGCTGCAAAGCCTGGGTGGGAAAGGCACATTCCTTTACTACCTGATGAACTTCATAACAATGTTTGGAGAAGAACTGATCCTGGTTGGAATCATGGGTCTGATTTACTGGGGATTGGACAAGCACAAAGGCGAACGAATAGGATTCATGCTGATTTTCGCCACCGTTGCCAACCCACTGATAAAAAACATTGTGTGCCGTACACGTCCATTTGACAGTGCGTCTGGCATTGAAAACCTTCGTGACGTTGACGGATACTCATTCCCGTCAGGTCACTCATCGGGATCGGCATCCGTCTTTTTCGGAACGGCACGTGTCTACCGCAAAACAATCAAAAAATGGCTCACAGCATTGTGCATTGTCATACCGCTACTTGTTGCACTGTCACGCAATTACCTTGGAGCGCATTATCTGACAGACGTTGTGGCAGGGCTTTTGCTGGGATTAGGTCTGGTATTTCTAATTGACTGGCTGTACACCGTATTGAACAAGTACATCATCTATTTAGGAGCCTTGGTAATAGGCGCAGCAGGATTTTTCTACTGCACGACAAGCGACTACTTTACAGGATACGGAATCCTGGTTGGATTTGTTTGTTCAATACTTTTCGAAGAAAAGGTAGTCAAGTTTGAAAACACAAGATGTTGGTGGCGCATCGCACTGCGTGTAGCCGTTGGCGGATTGCTCTTCGTTGCTCTCAACGAAGTGATAAAATTGCCTTTCAACAACCTGATATTCACCACGACTGCCGACGGAGTTGAAGTAATCAAGTCAAACATGGTCACCTTCGAAAGAGTGTTCCGTACAATCAGATACGCAATGGTGACATTTCTGTGCATGGGTGTATACCCATTGCTGTTTAAACCATTTGCCGCATTGTGGGAAAAACTTGCTGCCGGAAAACAAACCCAACAACAAGACAATGAAGAAGATAATTGAATGTAAAACAAATCAATGAGATGAAGTTTTAATACAATCCGATACTGTCACCCCAATACGGCATAACGATGATTGCAATACAAACTATCTCATTTTAAAGTACGCTATACATCTGACTAAGTTAATAAAAGCAATAAAAAAAAACGCTCATTAATTTGAGCGTTTTTTGTTGTAGCCTATTACGTGTCTTGCAAGAAGCAAGCGCAATACCGCACCAAGAAAACCAGGCAGCTTTACACAACAAATGTTCTTTTTCATGCCATCCTCCATTTGGTACAGTATATGACGAATGTCGACAAATAGTTACATTCCCTTCAACTGTTTTATAGCCAAAGCCATGTCGGGGGCGTTGAACACCGAACTGCCTGCAACAAGACAATCGGCACCGCATTCTACAAGTTTTTTAGCATTGTCCCTGTTGACTCCGCCGTCAACCTGCAACAGCACGTTGTCGCCCACAATCTTGCGTGCACATACCAGTCTGTCGTAAGTTTGTTCCATGAACTTCTGTCCGCCAAATCCCGGTTCAACCGACATGATGAGCAACATGTCAATGTCTTGTGCGTACTGTTCAATGTACTGCAGTGAGGTATTCGGTTTTACAGATAAACCAACCTTACAACCGCAATCCTTGATTAACTTCAAGGTTGACGCCACATCCGTACACGCTTCAAGGTGTACAGTGATGTAGTCGGATCCTGCTTCGGCAAACTGCTTGATGTACCTTTCAGGGCGGTCAATCATCAAGTGAACATCCAGAGGAATGTCTACGTACTTCCTTATATCCCTGATTACAGGCATGCCAAATGTCATGTTGGGCACAAAGAGTCCGTCCATAACATCGCAGTGAATCCAGTCAGCACCGCTGTCACGCAGTCTGACGCAATCATGACCAAGGTTGGCAAGGTCAGCAGATAAAATGGATGGACTGACAAGGATGTTTTTCATTTTAAATCCCCCTTACTGTATTTTACTATACTTGATTACTTGTATTTGTTTTTCTCTTTTTCGGCAAGTTCGCCAAACAGTGTCACGTAACGATTGTATCTTTCCTTACAGAGATTTCCTTCTTCCACCGCTTTCTTGACAGCACAGTCAGGTTCGGAAATGTGAGTGCACATCTTGAATTTGCAACCACCCGACAACTGCATGAAGTCATCGTAATACAACATCAATGAAGTACTTACAGTGTCTGTGACTTCCAGCAAGGAAAAACCTGTCGTATCCACGACAAAACCGTTGCCGACAGAATACACGATACTTGATCTTGTTGTGTGTCTTCCCCTGCCGGTTTTTTGAGACAATCCGCCCACAGCCTTGTTGAGATTGGGCACAAGAGCATTGAGTAACGACGTCTTGCCCACTGCAGATTGTCCTGCGAAACAAACCGTATTTCCGTCAATGTAATGCAACAGAGCGGAAACGTCATTGTTGTGTGCGCTGATGGAAACCACATCACACACCTTGTCGTAGTTGTCATGAATTCGTTTCAAAAAGTCGTCATCGGCAATGTCAGACTTACTCACCACCACAACAGGCGTTATGTCGTTGTGAAAACAGTTTACAAGTATCTTGTCCACAAGCAACAAATCGGGTGCTGGGCTAACCGTCACAAGAATGAACGCAATGTCAATGTTGGCGACTTCGGGACGTGCCATTCGGTTCTTGCGTGGAAGAACCTTGGAAATGACACCTTTCTTACCTTCCAATGTAAAACTGACCTTGTCACCCACCAACACATCATTGTCGCCGAAACGCAGTTTCTTCGGAGCAACACAAACGTATGTATCCGACTGACTTCGCACTTCGAATACACCGCCAAGACCTTTAACAACTGTGCCGTGCAGCAAGTTACTCAACCTTGTTGTCCTCCATGTATTTTCTTCTCAACTGACCGCATGCGCCGTCAATGTCTACGCCCATCTGTCGGCGCAATGTTGCCGAAACGCCCTGTTTTTCAAGATAACCCAAAAACTTCTTGGCGTTGGCATCACTTGTCGCACGAAGTTTACGTTCCTTGACAGGGTTCAACCTGATGAGGTTGACGTGTGACGACATGTTGCGCACAACGGAAGCAAGTCGCAATGCATCAGCGTAGCTGTCGTTGTTTCCGTCAATCAATGTGTATTCAAAAATCACCCTGCGGTGCGTTTTCTCAAAATATCTTCTGGCGCTTTGAGAAATTTCTTCTACAGAGTACTTATTGGCAATTGGCATGATAAGTTGACGTTTCTCATCCGATGCGTTGTGCAGACTGATTGTAAGATTTACCGAAAGTCCCAAGTCGGCAAGTTTGTCCATCTGCTCAACAAGCCCGCAAGTAGACAGCGAAATGTTGCGCTGCGAAATGTTGAGCCCCTCCTGAGCGGACACATCACGCAAAAACTTGACCACATTGTCGAAGTTGTCCAGCGGTTCGCCACTACCCATCAACACGATGTTGGTGACATATCTTTCACCGCCGCCAAGTGCATTTACGGCAAGTACTTGTCCCAGTATTTCACCCGACGACAGATTGCGTATCAATCCGTCAAGGGTACTTGCGCAAAACTTGCAACCCATACGGCACCCTACCTGCGTAGATACGCAAAGAGTGTTACCGTACTTGTACTTCATCAGCACGCCTTCGATGATATTGCCGTCCCACAGACGGTACAAAAACTTTTCGGTGCCATCCAACTCAGAAACCTTCTTTTCGATGATTTCGACACCAACCGCAATGTTGTCTTGAGCGAATTTATCACGCAATGCCAGTGACACGTTTGTCATTTCGGAAAAATTCTTGCCTTTTAGTATCCAACCGTAAACTTGGTCGGCAACAAACGGCTTGACCTGATACTTCTCTACAAGATACTGCCTGAGTTCTGTTTTGTTGTAATTGGAAAGAATGTTCATTATCTGTTCAGGTAAAATAATTATATGTTTTGGTAAATTAATTTAGATTTTCTTTATTTTAGCCACAAAAAAGCCTTGAATTCCGTCTTTGTATGGTAAAAATTGGTAATTGGTTTGTCCATCAACAGGTTTATAGAAAGGCATATCAATGGGCGAAAGTTGAAAGTCCGTGTTAGATTTTAAAAATCTTTCGATACAAAACATGTTTTCGTGGTAAAAAACCGTACATGTTGAGTAAACCAATGTGCCGCCCTTCTTCACATATCTGCTGCAATTGGACAGTATTGCCTGCTGAAGTTTCATCAGGTTGGAAATGTCCTGATTTTGTCTGAACAATTTGATGTCAGGACGACTGTTCAACACCCCAAATCCGCTGCATGGAACGTCACACAATACGTAATCGAATGCGTTTTCCCACTGTTCATTGAACTGCGTAGCGTCTCCGCACACTATTTCCGCTTGTTCTCCCATACGGTTGAAGTAATCTTCAATGAGTTGAACTCTGTGCGGATGCAATTCCTGCGCCGTAACGCTTGCCTTTGGAGCAAGCTGTTTGATGTAAACCGCCTTGCCGCCCGGAGCGGAACAGCAGTCCAAAACCTTGCAAGGTCTGTTTTCAACACCCACTGCACGTGACACAAGCATTGAAGCCAGCGACTGCATTGTGTAAGCGTTGTTTTCAACAGATGTAATACGTCCCTTTACCGTAAAAGCGTCGGGAAGTATGGTAGGAGTCAATTCGGCATTGCACGCTTTAACAAATTCATCCACCGACATAACATTGGTGTTGACACGCACGCAATCACCGACAGGCAGGCTGAATGTTGCAATTTTCGTGGCTTCCTCCAGTCCGTAATCCTTAATCAGTTTGGAAAACGCCCACTGCGGATAGGAATACTTTATACACAGTCCTTCGATACCGTCGGGATAGGTTATTTCATCCTTCTTGATTGCTTTAGAAATGTTCTTTAGAGTAGCATTTATAAAGCCTACAATATACTTGTCGCCGGTAACTTTGGAAAGTTCCACTACGTCATTGACTACTGCGTATTCGGGAATGGAAAGGTGAAGCAGACAGTAAGCACCCATCTTCAAAAACAGCCTTGCCTGAGGTTTGATTTTTCTTGCAAACTTGGACAAAACGTAATCGGTCTGAATGTCAGTGTCCAGTACGCCGTAGACAATCTTTGTTGCAAGAGCCTTGTCGGATCCCACTGCACCGTTGATGTACTTGTTTAAAGCAAGAGTAGAAAAAGCCTTACTATCGTACACTTCGCAAAGAACCTTGTAGGCGGTCAGCATTGCCGTATTCATTCGCCAAACACCGTGCCTTCACAAAATCTTTTTCCGCACAGGAAACTTACAATATCCATGCAACGGGAATTTTCCGCCTGCAAACGAAGTATTTCCAATGCTGTTCCGTCGCCACATGCAACTGTAAGGTTTTTCTTACCACAACAGAGAACGGTACCAGGCTGTTTGTCGTGCTTAACGTCTACTACCTTGGTAGCAAAAATCTTCAAACGCTTGCCGCCCACCGATGTCCATGCAACGGGACTGGGGTTCAACGCACGTACAAGATTGTGGATTTCCGTTGCAGACTTTGTCCAGTCGATTTTTTCCATTTCGGCAGTAATTTTCTGTGAAAAAGTAACCTTGTCTTCATCCTGTGGAGTGTAGACAGCCTTACCTTCTTCAATGAGATCAAGCGCCTTGACAATCAAGTCCGCACCCAGTTGCGCCATGCGTTCAAACAGTTCGCCAGAGGTTTCGTCGTCGCCTATCTCAAGACTGCCTTGTAGTATCATTTCGCCTGCGTCAACTTTTAATACCGTGTTCAAAATAGTAATGCCCGTTGTTTTGTCACCTTTCAGCACTGCGTACTGAATGGGAGCTGCGCCACGGTACTGCGGAAGCAAGGAACCGTGTATATTGATGATTCCGTGTGTGGGTATGTCAATAACCTTTTGGGACAAAATTTGTCCGTAAGCCGCCGTCACCATGATGTCGGGCTTGAGTTCCGACAACACTTCCAATCCGTCACGTGAAATACGCTCAAACTGGTAAAGAGGAATGTTGTGTTTCAATGCACACTGCTTGATTGCACAAAAATTCACCTTACCACGGGAGCCCATCTTGTCGGGCTGGCAAACAACAGCAACCACCTCATGGCGGCTGTTGAGCAAAATATTTTCCAACGCAGGAACACCGAAATCGGGGGTACCTAAAAATATAACTCTCATGATACCTCCGTTATCTGTCGACAATCTTTCTTGTCATCTTGTCGGCAAACAGAATACCGTCAAGGTGATCCATTTCATGAAGGAATACACGTGCAAAGTAACCGTCAGCCTCCAGAGTGTGTCTTTGCCCTACACGGTCGTAGTACTCTATTTCAATGTGTTCGGGTCTTTCGACAATACCACGGAATCCCGGTACGGACAGACAACCTTCGTTGTCCTTGCATGAACCGCTTGAGGACAGCAGTACAGGGTTTACAAGTTCGTACAACTTGTCTTCGTATTCAACGATGCACACTCTCTTGACAATGCCAACCTGAGGAGCGGCAAGTCCAAGACCTTCCGCCCTGTGCAATGTGTCAATGAGGTCATCCAACAACTGCGCCAGTTTCTTGTCAAATTCCGTTACAGGTTTACATATCTTACGCAACACAGGGTCGCCCATCTGAACAATTTTTCTGATAGCCATTTTTACACCTTCTTAGGATAAATTTTGCGGATTACGTTCCACAAACACCGTCACACCCTTGACATCCGATTTGTCTGTGACGTCGTACAGTTTTTGTAATATTTCATCGGTTTTATCTACCGAAAGTTTCATGAGTATCTGGAAACGATATTTCTTTTCAGCACGCTTTAACGGGCAACGCATCTTGTCAAGATACAGAAAATCCGTGTCGTACTGCTCCTTTAAATCGTTTATGCCATTGTAATGGATTGTAAGTTGTTTGATACAGTCCTTTTCGTTTTCGCCACTGTAAAGAACCCTCACAATGGTTGAAAAAGGAGGGAAAAGGGACGCTTCACGCAGATTGATTTCCCTTTTATAAAATCCCAGATAGTCCTGTTTAGCGGCAAGTTGCAAGCAGTAATGCGTAGGCGTATATGTCTGCAGTACCACCCTGCCCGCCTGTGTATCTCTGCCGCTTCGCCCTGCCACCTGTGTCAGCAACTGAAAAGTGCGTTCGGTAGCAAGGTAGTCCGAATAGTACAAACTCTGATCGCCGTCAAGTATCCCCACCAGTGTGACGTTGGGGAAATCATGTCCTTTGGCAATCATCTGCGTACCAACCAAAATCTGTGCCTGCTGATTGGCAAACGCCGTCAGTATCTTGACGTGAGATTCCTTGTTCTGTGTTGTGTCGGCATCCATGCGCAACACCTTGACGTCAGGATACATTGCATTCAACAATTCGACAACCTGCTGCGTACCCATCTTTCCTTGTCGGAATGCACTGCTTCCGCATTCGGGGCATTGAGTAAGCATACGGTATCTCTTGTGACAGTAATGACACTTTAACTCATTGTCTTCCCTGTGTACCGTAAGTGTAACGTCACAGTCGGCGCAACGTGCAACGTAACCGCATTTAGTACACATCAGAAATGACGAATACCCTCTGCGGTTTAGAAACAAGATCACCTGATTGCCTTTTTCCAACGTTTCCGTCATGCGTTGTTTGAGCAAATCGGAAAACAATCCCTTGTTGCCACTGCGACGTTCCATTGCCATGTCGGCAATTTCAACAGTCGGAAGCGGTCTGTGATTGATACGTTCGGGCAGACTCAACAACTTCAACTGTCCACGCTGCGCTGCAAGGAAACTTTCCAATGACGGAGTGGCACTTCCCAACACCAATGTACTGTTGTACTGACTGCAACGGTACTTAGCCACATCGATTGTGTTGTAACGTGGATTAAAATCACTTATGTAACTGGAATCGTGCTCTTCATCTATGATCACAATTCCGATGTTGTCCAAAGGTGCGAAAATCGCACTTCTTGCGCCAATGGCAATACGTGCTTCACCTTCACGCAAACGCATCCATTCGTCGAAACGTTCGCCTGCCGACAATCCGCTGTGAAGTATTGCAACGCAATCACCGAAACGGTTTCTGAACAGTCGCAACATGTTGGGAGTCAGAGATATTTCAGGTACAAGCATGATACACGTTTTACCACTGTTGACAACCTGTTCAATGACGTTCATGTACACTTCCGTCTTGCCACTGCCTGTAACGCCGTGCAGCAGAAACTTTTGCCCCGGTTCAGACATGATGGAATTCACAACGTTTTGTTGTGACTGAGTAAGGCTGTGACGTGTGTCTGTACCACTGACACCGCTGTACGGAGTACGCTTGACTACAATCTCCTGTTCGGAAACAAGTCCTTTTTCCACAAGAGATTTCAATGCCGACGCACCGAATTGCTCTGAAAGTTGAGCACTGAGAGTCGCTCCGTGTTGAGCAATGTAAGTGAGCAGTTGTTGTTGCTTTGGAGCACGACTGCACTTTTCCAGCATTTCTTCCAAAGTCAACGGGCACTGTGAACTGATTGTCGCCTGCTTGCGTGACAGAACACGCACCCTGTTTCCACGCATTTGCGGCGGAAGAAACAGTCGTAACACGTCAATAAGTCTCAAGTGATACTTCTGACACATGTACCTGCCCAACTTGAGCATTTTTTCATCAAAAACAGTGAATTCATCCAGGCATTTAGAAATACTTTTCAGTTTTTCGGGCGGACAATCGGTAGTCTCTTTACAATCAACTACGAATCCCTCAACTTTTCGGTGGGCGAACTGAACCTCTACACGCTGACCTACTTCAAGTTGATCGTCTGACGTGTAGTCAAAAACTCTGTCCACCTGACTGTTGCTGATGTCCACAATGACTGAATAAATCATATCTTCAAAACCTTGTCAAGAATCAACGCTGCCACTTCCTCCTTGGGCATGTTGGGATAGTCTTGCATACTGTCGGCATCAATGATTGTGACCTTGTTGTAATCACTGCCAAACACTACATTTGCCTTGACATCGTTCAAGACCACGAAGTCGGCGTTCTTCTCCTTCATCTTCTTGGTAGCGTATTCAATTCCGTTGTCAGTTTCAGCGGAAAATACAACAAGTTTCTTATCTCCCTTCACAAGGCCGACAGCCTTGGCAATGTCGGGATTTTTAACAAAGTTGATTGTAAGGTCTTTACTCTTTATCTTGGTATCGCTAACCTTTTCGGGGCGGTAGTCACAAGGTGCGGCAGCCATTACAAACACATCGAAATCCTGAGCACGTTTCAATGTCTCCTGATACATCTGTTCAGTAGTTACTACAGGAACAACTTCAACTCCTGACGGAACGGTTGCCGAATGAGAGCCCAGTATCATGGTAACTTTAGCCCCACGCTGAAGAGCATTGTGAGCAATGGCACAGCCCATCTTACCGCTAGAATAGTTGGTAATGCAACGCACTCCGTCCAAAGGTTCACTTGTAGCACCGCATGTTACAAGTACACGCTTACCTTCGAAATCTTTTGGCGTGGTCAGCACTTCTACAATGTGATCTGCAATTTCCTGCGGTTCAGCCATTCGACCTTTACCCGTTTCGCCGCAAGCAAGGAAACCTTCCTTGGCATTGGCAAACAATACGCCACGTTTCTTCAAAGTTTCCAGGTTAGCTTGTACAGCAACACTTTCATACATGTGAACGTTCATCGCAGGTGCAAGCATTACAGGACAATGACTTGCAACAAGCAATGTGGACAATGCGTCATCCGCAATTCCGCATGCAAACTTGCCGATGATATTGGCGGTTGCAGGACACACCACAATCATGTCTGCCTTATTCGCAAGCGTTATGTGCGGAACAAGTCCGTTGTAGCCTTCCTTAACGATGTCGACTGTAACGGGACGTCCGGACAATGTTTCAAATGTCAGCGGCGACACAAACTTGGTTGCGTTTTCCGTCATTACTATGTCCACTTCGGCATTGAGGTCTTTAAGACGTCTTACAAGATAGCACACCTTGTAAACGGCAATACCGCCGCTTACGCCAACTACTATTTTCTTACCTTTAAGCATGATACACTTCCTTATATAGAATGTGCCGTAAAAACAAACAAGTTTTACGGCACTGCAAAATTACTTTTTAAGTTGAGTTTCACCAGCTACAAATTCTTCGGCTGCCAAAGAAATAGTCTTAGCGTCCATGTTGATTTCGCCTTCCTTTTGCAGTTCGTTCAATTCCTTAGCACGCTTGGAAATAGCGCAACACAAAACATATTTGTTGCCTGCCAGTTCAGTCAGTTTGTCAATGGGCGGTTTGTTAATCATTGTCAGTTCCTCCTTTTGAGAATGTCGATAATTTCACCTACTGCACGATCCAGGTCGTCGTTCATGATGCAGTAGTCGTACTTGCTTTTTTGCGCAATTTCTAAACGGCTGCGAGCCATACGAATCTGAATTTTTTCTTCGCTTTCGGTGCCACGCTTTTTAAGACGCAGGTACAAATCCTGTTCGCTTGGTGCTTCCACAAAGAACAAAATGCTTTCGGGGAAATTTTGCTTTACCTGCAATGCGCCTTTAACGTCAATTTCAAGGATTACATCCTTACCGAAAGACAGCATATCCAACACAAACTTCTTGGGTGTGCCGTAGTAGTTTTCAAAGTGTTGATCGTATTCAAGCAAATCGTTGTCCGATACCATTTGCAAAAACTGTTCGGTGCTGATGAAGTCGTAACTGCGGTTTTTCTGTTCGTTGGGACGTGGTTGACGTGTTGTGACGGAACGTGAAATGATGAGTTCCGGCATCTTACGCAACAATTCGGAGCAAATTGTACCTTTACCCGCACCGCTTGGACCTGACAAAATAATCAATCTACCTTTCTTTTGCATATACCTTCCTTCCCCTGTTTAAGTTTTAGGCTGTTATTCCAGATTTTGCACCTGTTCACGTATCTTTTCGATTTCGTTCTTCAATGTCAGCGCAATGTCAGTCAGCTGAGCATTGTTGGACTTACTGCAAATTGTGTTGGCTTCACGGTTGAATTCCTGAATGAGAAAATCAAGTTTACGTCCAATAGGTTCATCGGAGCCCAACAACTTGCGTGCGTGTGCAATGTGAGTGTCCAATCTGGTAATTTCTTCGTCGATGTTGCACTTGTCTGTAAAAAAAGCGACTTCGTTCAAAAACTTCGCTTCATCCACCTCAACGCCTTCAAGTACTTCCGCCATACGTTGTTGCAACTTGGCACGATACTCACTGACAACAACGGGAGCGGCTTGCTTTATTTTCGCTAAAAGTCCTTCGATGTTGTCGATACGTGCAGAAATGTCGTCAACCAACTTCTTACCTTCCGCCTTGCGCATGACATTGAGTGCTTCAACAGCCTTGTCAATGCCTTCCGAAAGCATCTGACGCAGTATTTCTTCCGATTCCTCTTCCTGTTTGACCTGCAGTACATCCTGCGTACGCATAAGTGCCGTCAACGAAAAGTCATTGGTAATACCGAATCTTTCCTTAAGGCTTGCGGCTGCATTCAAGTAACCTTCCGCCAATGCGAAATCTACTTCGATTGTTTTCGGAACAACGTCTGTGACTGTGTAGTTGAGATAAACGTCAACGTGTCCACGGCTGAGTCCCTTGGACAAGCCGCTGCGAATGACATCCTCACAACTGATAAACATGCGTGGAATCTTGGTGCTGATGTCCAAAAAGCGGTGATTTACGCTCTTGAGTTCGACACACAGTTCCCTGCCTTCCTTTGTAACTACGGCCTTGCCGTAACCGGTCATGCTGTTCATAAAACACTCCTGTGCAGACTGCAACTTTCGTATCTTGTATTATATCACAAAGTATGTTTTTTTACAAATACTTTTTTTGAGAAATTTATTTATTTTGTGTTCACTTACCCACCATTTGAAGGAAGGTCTGTTCATCAATGATTTCAATGCCCAATTTGCGTGCCTTGTCAAGTTTACTACCTGCCGCTTCGCCCGCTACAACCAGGTTTACCGATGACGTTACCGACGCCGACAACTGTCCGCCAAGGCTTTCAATGAGTTTGCCTGCCTCCGACCTTGTGAACTTTTCTAACGTTCCTGTCAGGACAACCTTCTTACCGCTAAATACACCCACTGTTGTACTTTCGGTATAGGTAGGATTTATTCCGTGTTCACGCAGTTTGTTGAGAGCAACAAGATTTTCTTCGTCGGCAAAGTAATCCACAATGCTTTGCGCAACGACTTCGCCTATCTGATCAATTTGTGCAAGCGTTGAAACGTCGGCTGATCTCAGATTGTCCAGACTCTTGAACTGCTTGGCAAGATCCCTTGCTGTGACAGTGCCGATGTTGTCAATTCCCAGTGCGTAGATGAGTTGAGCCAGCGTCACCGATTTACTTGCTTCGATTGACTTCAACACGTTAGAAATCTTCTTGTCTTTAAATCCTTCCAGTTGCGCAAGGTCTTCCGCAGTGAGGTCGTACAAATCTGCAGGTGTTGAAATGTGAAGATTTTCCACCATTGCAAGCACTGTCTTTTCCGACAATCCTTCAATGTTACACGCAGGCTTGGTACAGTAGTGATTGATACGTCCCACAATCTGCGTCTTGCAATTCAATGAATCGGGACAGTACAAATTTGCGCCACGTTCCACAAGAATGCTGTTGCAGCTGGGGCAATTGGCCGGCTTGTGAATAGTTTCACTTTCGGGATATTTCTGTGCCAGCCCCAGCACTTCGGGAATTACGTCGTTGCTACGGCGAATGAACACGTCGGCGTTGACAAGCAAGTTCTTGCGCTGAATGTCACCAAAGTTGTTCAACGTTGCACGACTGATTGTGGCACCGCACAAGTCTACCGGTTCAAGTACGCCGATAGGTGTAAGTTTACCTGTTCTACCCACCTGCCAACGCACTTCGTTGAGTCTTGTCATTACCTGTTCGGCATCAAACTTGTAGGCAACCGCCCACTTGGGGAATTTGTCCGTGTAGCCCAACAGTTCTCTTGTTGCGTAGTCATTTACTTTGATGACTACTCCGTCAATAAGGAAATCGTATTTGGAACGGTTTTCCGCTATTTTTTCAATTACCTTCTTGATTCCCTGAAAATCCGTTGCCGTTTCAAAGACAAAATTTGTCTTGAATTTGTTGTGCTTTAAAAACTCAACCAACTGCGTCTGAGTGGAAACATCCATGCCTTCGGTATAACCTGTACTGTAAAACACAACATCCAGATTGCGCTTTGCCGTAACTGCAGGGTCAAGATTTCGTATTGCCCCTGCTGCGGCATTGCGTGCGTTCTTTAATTGATCATTGGGATTGCTTCGGTTGTAGTTTTCCAACACTGATAAACGCATGATCCCTTCCCCTTGAATTTCCGCTACTCCGTCAAAGTCAATGGAAAGAGGTACACTGCGAATTGTCAGTACCTGTGCGGTCACGTCTTCGCCTTCAATACCGTTACCACGTGTGCTGGCACCTACAAACTTGCCGTTGCGGTAAGTTGCGTTGATTGTCAGTCCATCATACTTCAATTCAACAGTAAAAGTTGTAAGTCCTACTGCGGCAATTACCTTGTTGACCCATTCTTCCAGTTCGTTGAAACTTTGTACCTTGTCAAGACTGTACAGTCTTTTGATGTGCTTGTGTCTTACAAATCCCGAAAGAGGTTCGCCGCCCACACGTTTAGTGGGACTGTCATCCAGCACCTGCCCTGTTGACTTTTCCAATGCAACCAACTGATCGTACAAGGCATCGTACTCAGTGTCCTTGACTGTAGGATTGTCCAGGACGTAGTATTCGTAAGCCCACTTATTCAGCTGATCCACCATCTGACGCATTGTCATGTTGAGTTACCTCACTGTTATTTTACAATTTCCAGCCCTGCAAATTGCAGCACAAGAACCTTGCTGCCGCAAGAATCGAAGTTGACAGTTGCAATGCCGTTGTCACACTTGACGATTGTACCTTCTCCGAACATTGGGCTCTTAACACGCATGTCGGGTTTAAAGGCATTTGCCTGCTGTTGTTTATCTTTTATTATTGACTTTATCTGCGACTGTGATGCCGAAGATGTAGCTTTGGAAGGAATTACAATCCTGCTTGCAGACTGCTGACTTGCCATCGAAGATGCTGCAGGCGTTCCGTACAGTTGCTTTACTTCTGTAAAGTACTTACTTGCCATTCGTGGTTCACGTCTGCCGTACATAAACCTGCTTTGCGCACATGTCAAAAACAGCCTTTCCTTGGCACGTGTAGTTGCAACGTACATAAGACGTCTTTCTTCCTGACTGCCTGAAATGTCGTATTGTGAGCGATTTAACGGAAACACGCCCTCCTCCAATCCAACCACAAACACAGCCTTGAATTCCAGTCCCTTGACGGCGTGGATTGTTGCAATTGTAATGTAATCCTGATCGTCGTCTATTTCGTCGGTATCGGACATCAACGACACCGACTGCATGTAATCGGACAGCGTTGCCGACGGATTGTCCTCTGTAAATACCTTTATTGCACCAAGCAATTCCGAAACGTTCATTGCCCTGTCATCTTCATCTGCCTGACGGTACACTTCACAAAATCCCAGACTTTCCACAAGTTCGTTTGCGAATTTGTCCAGCGGCATTGTCCTGTTCATCACGCACAATTGCTGATAAACTGCGTAGAAATCGGACAGCTTCTTTCGTGCCGACGCTGCAAGTTCGGACATATTGATGTCATCCGCAATGACGTGCAAGGGGGAAAGGCCGTATCTGTCACAAAGACTCTTTACCTTTTGCAATGTTGCATCCCCTATTCCACGGCGGACGGGAACATTGACGGCACGGGCAAATGCCTCAAAGTCGTAGGGATTGGCAATGAGTTTCAAATAGCACAGAACGTCCTTGATTTCCTTTCTTTCGTAGAACTTAAAACCGCCAAACACCTTGTAGGCAAGCCTGTTGGCAGCACATTCCTGTTCAAAGGTACGTGATAACGCATTGACACGCATCAGTATTGCACAGTCACGCAAACGGTATCCCAGGTTGCGAAGCCCGGATATCTGCGACAAAACATAGTAGGCTTCGTTGCTCTCATTGTATGCCGAATACATCTGCACCTTGAGACCGTCACCCTTTTCCGTAAACAACTTTTTGCTGTATCGGTTGAGGTTTTTGCTGATAATTTCATTTGCAACATTTAGTATGTTCTTGGTGGAACGGTAGTTTTGTTGCAACTTGTAAATCTTAGCACCGGGGAAATGTGTTTCGAAATTGAGAATATTTCTGACATCTGCGCCACGCCAACCGTAAATTGACTGATCGTCATCACCAACAACGAATATATTGCGATACTTTTTCGCCAGCAATCGGAAAATATTGTACTGCACACGGTTTATATCCTGAAATTCATCAATCAGAATATACTTGTATTTTTCGCTGTACTTATCCAGAATTTCAGGATTTTCAGAAAAAATTTCGTAGACGTAATACAGCAAATCGTCAAAATCCAGCGCATTACTTGATGTCATCTGCTTGGAATATTCCTGCAGCACCTTGCTAACGCCGTCAGACCCCAACTGATCAACACAATTGCTGAGATTTTCATCGGCGCAGATTTCCCCTTCCGTCAGTTTGTTGACGTCAACACCGTCATTCTTGACACGGGAAATACTGTCGCAGAAACTGTCAACAATGCCACTGTCAGCCTCACTGTCCACTGATTTTACGGCACGCTTGACAACGCTTTTCTTTTCGTCTTCGGCGTAAATTGAAAAGTTGCTGTTTCGTCCCGTCAATTCCGCCTCACGTCTCAAAAGCGTTGCACAGAATGAGTGAATGGTAGAAATGTGCATCTTGTACGCCTGACAATCGGACTGCCACAGACGTTGTTTCATTTCGTTTGCCGCCTTGTTAGTAAAGGTGATTGCAAGAATGTTTGAAGGGTCAACCTTCAATTCTTCAACAAGGTAAATTATTCGATTAGTCAACACTCTTGTCTTACCGCTTCCCGCCCCTGCCAATACAAGCACGGGACCAAGAGGCGCAGTGACAGCCTGAAGTTGTTCTTCGTTCAGTTGTTGTAGCATATCTTCTCCAATGTTAATTACTTCTTTTTGACATTGTTGGGCTTGCGTTTGGTAAACTTAGCCTTGTCCATGTCTACTCCGATACCCTTGCCGTTGGCACGAATAAATTTCTTCTGAGCGGCAAAACCGAATCTGCCAAGATGTCTGCCTACACTGTAGTATTCGCCGTGTGAATAGCACACAAGATTTGCTTTAGCAAAATCTGCCTTGCCTTCCGTCATGATGCTGTCATCAACATTTACTGCAAGTACATCTGCCAAGAACATGTCGTGTGAACCAAGATTTATCACATCGAATACCTTACATTCAAGGGTGACAGGACTTTCTTCAATCATTACCGAATCAACAGTATTTGCCTTAACGGCAGTAAGTCCCATTTCCTTGAATTTGTCGACATCCCTGCCGCTACGGATACCGCAGTAATCACATGCTGCAGTAAGTTCCTTCGACGTTGTATTTATTACAAAACAACCGTGTTTCTTCAGAAGTTCATGTGAATGACGTTCCTTGCGCACAGAAATATAGACACGTGGCGGATTACTGCACACGACACCGCACCACGCAATTGTAATGATGTTTTTGTCCGTGTCATCTCCCACACTTACCATTACAACCGGCAAAGGAGAAAGAAGAGTTGAACCCTTCAACATTGTTTTGGACATATTTACACCTCCATACAAATAAGACCGTATTTCTACGGTCAGATTGAATAAGGGTAGAGCAACTGCTCTTTCTGCTTAACAATTGCTCTTCCGTTGGTATTTTCAATTACTATGTCTATAATAGTATCATACATTTCCTGCAAAATCAAGCATTGCATTGTCACATCTACGTCGTAAACGATGTTTTCGACAATCAACTTGCCTTCAAGCAGCCTCTGCACCTGCTTGAGCATTGTGTACCCCACCGTCAGATCGAATCGCACACACTGACGCATTGAAACAACAGGCGCAACCGCAAGCACACCGGCAGTACTACCGTTGTACGCTCTGACAAGACCGCCGGCGCCCAACTTGATTCCTCCGAAGTAACGGGTTACAACAACACAGACACGGTTTAAATTCTTGTTCTTGATACATTCGTAAATGGGCATACCCGCCGTGCCTTGCGGTTCGCCGTCATCGGAAAACTTTGCACGATCATCACATATGTAGCCGTAGCAATTGTGTGTTGCGTCGAAGTGTTTTTTCTTTATTTCCGTCACAAATTCCACTGCTTCTTCCACAGTGTCAACGTGCTTGGCGTAACCTATAAAACGTGACTTGTCAATGACAATTTCATTGCTGTACACGATGCCCGACGCAATTGTATCGTACTGTTTCATCAGCGTGTGAAGATTACTCTCAGGTGAACCTTCTTGCCCTTGTGAAGTACGAATTCGCCCTTGGCAATTACTTCATCGTCAATGGGCTGATTGAAGGATGCAATCTTGGTGTCGTTTACGGAAACACCGCCTCCCTCAATAAGACGTCTTGCTTCACCTCTGCTCTTGCATTGACCCGCATTGATAAGCACGTCAACAATGTCCTTTGTTTCCGCCATGTTCACAACAGGCATGTTGTCAACGTCTTGAGAGAAGGATGCACGAACCTGTTTCAACACTTCATCGGCAACTTCTTTACCGTGAACAATTGCCGTCACTTCGTAAGCCAGTCTTTCCTTAGCGGCATTCATGCGCTGATCCTTGTACTGCGTCAAGGTTGCGATTTCTTCAAGATCCATGAATGTCAACATCTTCATGCAGGTTTCAACACGGTCGTCTTCGATGTTTCTCCAGTATTGGAAGAAGTCGTAAGGACTTGTCTTATTTGCATCCAGCCACACTGCACCTTTAGCAGTCTTGCCCATTTTCTTGCCTTCGCTTGTTGTAAGCAAAGAAAATGTCACTGCATATGAAGGCTTGCCTTCCTTACGTCTGATGAGGTCGGCGCCTGCAAGCATATTGCTCCATTGGTCATCACCGCCCATTTGCAGACAGCAACCATACTTACGGTTCAATACCAGGAAGTCGTACGCCTGCATCAACATGTAGTTGAACTCCAAAAAAGACAGACCCTTTTCCAGTCTTTGCTTGAAACATTCAGCTGTCAGCATCTTGTTGACGGAAAAACATGTTCCCACTTCACGCAGGAAGTCAACGTAATTGAGTTCGCACAACCAGTCACCGTTGTTGACAAAGATTGCCTTGCCGTCCGACACGTCAATGAAACGTGACATCTGCTTCTTGAAACATTCGACATTGTGTGCAATTGTTTCCTTTGTCATCATGGAACGCATGTCGGTGCGACCGCTGGGGTCCCCTACCATTGCAGTACCACCACCAATCAATACAATGGGACGGTGTCCTGCTTTTTGCATGTGCGCCATCGCCATAAGAGTCACAAAGTGTCCTACGTGCAAACTGTCAGCCGTAGGGTCGTATCCCGTGTAGAATGTCACACTGCCTTCATCCAACATCTTGTACAGCTCGTCTTCGTAAACTGTTTGCTTTACATATCCTCTCTGTTTCAACGTATCCAATACGTTCATCGTAAAACTCCTTTCGGGATAAAATCCCTTTACCTATTAGTATACAATAATATTTTATATTCTAATTAACTATATGTCAAACTAAATCTCAATTCCGTCAAACACTTTCTTGCCGTTGTTTATTAAAATCTTGTAGGACACAATACTGAAAGCCACGCCAAGCACAATGACCACCACCCACATCAAAGTGATGATGTAATCCATTCCCGTGTACAAGTACCATGCTCCGAACAATGTTCCCATTCCGGCAAGCGCAACAATGACAATCAAGGACACAAGCATTGACTGCCATGCAGTACGACTGTTTTTAAGACTCTGGTTGTAATTCGTCCAGTTCAGCTGCGGATGTTTCAGGTCGAACAATGTTACAATACACATCTGCGCAAAGGCATAAAGAGCCATTGACACTGTCATGAACAGTACATATGTCCAATGTATTTCAAACAGAACACCCAACAAAATACCTGTGAGTAAATATCCCAGGAGGATGGACAGAGAACTGATCAACAGTCTTGCCTTGAAGATATAACTCAATCCTATCGGATAGGTTTTCAAAAGATAGAAACATCTGTTTTCACGGCTGATGGGATACATCACAACGGGGTTGGATGACATTCCTACCAACAGCATGTAGCCAAGCAATGCCAAGGGAGCGATCAGCTGATAAATTGGGAAAGACGACAGTCCCACTTCACCGCTACCTGCATTAAACCCGATAAACATAAATACCGAAATCAACGGCAACATGATTACACCAAGCAATGCGGGTAATGCAAACTGTTTGTCTCTGAAAATACGTTTAGCGTCTACAATCATCAGTTCGGCAACAATACCACGCTGTTTCAAATTATTGACTTTGGTTTTTCTTCTGCTTACGCCCGTACCTTCACTCTGACCTGTAAGATTACGTCTGTACATTGGCAAGGCACACAGCACAACCAATGCAAGCAGGACCGCAGTTGTAACAACTGACAACAGAACATAGATCAGCACATCCACACCTCTGCTTGTCATTGCAACACCTATAAAGTAAACGGGATAAACGTAGCCGATGACACCTGAAATGTTGTTGAGCAACGATTTGAGGATTTCCATGATGCTGCTTACGCTTTCCGAACCACCGTCAACCTGATACATACTGTTGATGAATACCATGTACAATGCTATACCAACAAGGAAAAAGAATGTCTGAAATACCAGTCGCAATACATTGTGTTTGTTGAGTTTAGTCAGCAACATTGACAGCGGAATGCACAACAGCGTCGCAATCAGCATTGGCAATACGGGTAGCAAGAATACAGCAAGCACCAAGACAATGTAGTATCCCACACCTGCGCCTATACCTATACCGAAAGGTAGCAACAACGTCACAACCATGACAACGGAAGTCATCACTTCGAAGATGTAGGCAACAAACAGTTTTGCTGAAAATATAGTTGCCGCAGATATAGGCAGACACAACAGTCTGTGCCCGTCAGAGCACATAAACACATTGCGCAAAATTGACTGAAAAGAAAACATCAGCACTACACCCTGGCACAACAGAACAAGAAACCCTACTGCTTCGGCATAGTAACCAAGTTTTAATGCTCCGAAAGAATAGGCAAGATAGCCAATACCCACCAACATCGGTGAAAAGCACAGTACGATTATTGCATAAACTATGCCGGTAGACATTGCACGACGTTTGCGCCTTTGCTTGTTATCGTTATTGGTAGGCTTAGCACGGAACTGATCTTTCAGTAACACTCCTACCACTGACCAGAAATATTTAAACATACTTCACCGTCCTTTACTGTTGAGTCACATCAAGGAACAGTTGTTCAAGTGAAACCTCTCCGCTTTCACGCAAAGCCTCAAGAGTGTCCACCGCCACAAGTCTGCCGTGATTAATTATGGCAATTCTGTCACACACCTTTTCCACCACGTCAATGATGTGTGAACTGAAAAAGACAGTATTACCTGCATCTGCGTGTTGACGCATAAGTTTTTTCAGATCATGCGCAGATTGAGGGTCAAGACCTGTAAGAGGTTCGTCAAGTATCCATACCTTCGGCTGATGTATCATTGCTCCTATTACCATGATTTTCTGTTTCATACCGTGTGAATAGGATGAAATGTAATCGGACAACGCTTCCTTCATCTTGAACATATCTGCGTAATAGTCAATTCGCTGTTTTAACGTATCCTTAGGGACACTGTACACCACGCCAAGAAAATGCAAGTACTCATATCCCGTCAGAGTTTCGTAAGTCTCATGATTGTCGGGCACATAACCGATTAAAGACTTTGCCTTGATGGGTTCCTGTGATATATCAATACCATCAATGGAAATTGTACCGCAGTCAGCCTTTAAAATACCAGTCAACATCTTGATTGTCGTAGACTTACCCGCACCGTTGGGACCTAAAAATCCGAAGATTTCGCCACTCTTTACTTCAAGTGTAAGATTGTCTACTGCCTTCTTGTCGTTTCCGTAAGTTTTGGAAACACCGTTTATAGAAATCATAAATTCCTCCTTGTGCTCATTGGCACAATTGCATTTTAGCGTACTGTATCAATTTATTCAATAGCGCATCCCTTACAGTCTTACATAGTCCTTGTAAAATAATACATAAAAGCCGTATTTTGTAAGGGTTTACCGCAGTTGTCATTTCTTTTTCTGGCGACATCCCGTATCCTGACCGTTGCCGCTGGGGAAATAATACTGTCTGTCAGTCAATCCGTCAGGCAGATACTGCTGTTCCACCCAACCGCCGTAATTGTGCGGATACTTGTAAGGTGTAGCATCCGGGGATTCCGTATCCCGTGGAAAACTCTTGTCGGCAAGGTGTGCGGGCACCTGTTTTTCGGGATTGGCAATAGCATCCTCACTTGCAAGCATCAATGCATGTTCAACGCTGTTAGACTTGGGTGCATTGCAAATATACAATATCGCCTGCGACAAAGGAATACGTGCTTCAGGCAAACCGATGTTCTGCAAAGCAGTCATTGCCGACACCGCAATTGGCAATGCCATAGGATCGGCAAGTCCGACGTCTTCGGCAGACTGAATGACAATTCGTCTTGCAAGCAACATCGGGTCAGCTCCCGATTGGATAAGCCTTTCAAACCAGAACAATGCCGCATTGGCATCACTGCCACGCATGCTCTTGATAAACGCACTTATCATGTCGTAATACATCTGCTGGTCAACCGACAGAGGTTTCTTTTGCATGGATTGAGAGGCAGTAAGTTTGTCAATGTGTATCCGTCCTGTACTGTCGGGAGCCGTTGTCATTACGGCAAGTTCAAGAGCATTGAAAGCGTTGCGCAAGTCACCTGCCGCCGTATTTGCAAAGTATGTCAATGCGTCTTCGTCTACATCAAGTTTCATTTTGCTCAACACAACGTCACGTGAAAGCGCCTGTTTCAATCCCGAAAGAATGTCATTGACAGTCAAGGACTTGAATTCAAACACACGACACCTTGAGACAATCGCCCTTGTCATTGAAACGTAAGGGTTTTCAGTAGTAGAACCAATAAAGGTCACAAATCCACGTTCGATTGCTGGCAACATACAGTCGGACTGAGCCTTGTTCCAACGATGGCACTCATCCAGAAACAGGTAGGTTTTCTGTCCGAAACGGTTGAAGCGTTCCGTTGCCTGTTCAATGACCTTCTTAGCGTCGCTAACACCACTGGAAACTGCATTCATCTTTTCGAAGTGTCCGCCTGTAGTATTTGCAATGATATTGGCAAGAGATGTTTTACCGGTGCCCGGCGCTCCCCAGAAAATGCAACTTCCCAACTTGTCGGCCTTAATTGCACGTGAAAGCAGAGACCCTTCATACACGATGTGAGTCTGACCAATAAACTCCTGCAATACCCTTGGACGCATACGCTCTGCAAGAGGTATGTTTTCAGTTTTTTCCATTTCAAAAAGTGAAGTTTGTATACCTTTATTCATTCCGTCCACCATTTGTATTTAAAGCTGAATTTCAACGGTTATTATACCACAGAAAAACTTACTTTTGCAATAGAACAACGCAATGTTTTGCCCTGATACAATTCAATGAAATTTTGTTTAAAATTAAACAATCAAAATCACCGTCGTAAGTTGCACCAAATTGAGGTAAACTCAACACAAATCAAATCAAGTAACACCATTTAATTGAGTTGTATTGTAAAACAACATGTTCAACAGCACGAACTTACACAAGTATAGTGTTTACCGAAGTTTATTTGCAAGAACTACGCTTCACCTATTGCTACGCACAAGACATAAAAAAGCCGAAAATCCCCCTTGTAGAAAGATTTCGGCTTAAATTACATGTAATTGTAATCTCAGTAACGATTCAGAAGATCGTACAGGTTGACCTTGTAGTTGTCAATGGATTGCTGGATTACTTCCAGTGCCTCCTTGACCCCATGCACTTCTTCTACCGCCGTACTCTTGTTTTCAAGCTGTTTGTACACCTTGAAGAAATGCTGCATTTCGGCAAATACGTGAGCAGGCAACTCAGAGATACTGTGGTAACAGTTGTAATTGGGATCGGTAAACGGAATAGCAATGATCTTCTCATCCTTCTTACCGCCATCAACCATTGTGATAAGTCCAATGGGATAGCACCTCACCATGGACAACGGAACAAGTGCTTCGGAACAAAGTACCAGTACGTCCATCGGGTCACCGTCTCCGGCAAGAGTACGTGGAATAAAACCGTAGTTTGCCGGGTAATGCGTTGATGTGTACAGGATTCTGTCAAGAATCAATCCGCCCGTGCGTTTGTCAAGCTCATATTTCTGCTTGCTGCCCTTGGAAACTTCCACAACAGCAACAAAATCTTCCTTGCTGATGCGGGACGCTTCGATGTCGTGCCAAATATTCATAAATACCCCCTCAAAGGATTTTATTTGCTAAGTTGAAATTGTTTACAGTAACGGATAAAGTTTTCCGCATCGGAATACAAGCTGCCGCTCTTAGTCCAGATAAGCACAATGTCCTGCACAATGGGATGTTCAAGCGGGATACACACTAATCCGCTGTCCATTTCCGCAAGCTGTCTGTACATGAATGCCCCTACATTGCCGTATCCCAAGAACTTCTTGATTGTGTAAAGCTGAGATGTGTACAGTCTGATCTGCGGTTCAACGCCAACTTCAGAAAATCCACGCTTGATGATGATGTTCTGATAGGAATCGGGCTTGAAAAGTATCAATGGAGTGTCGGCAAGTTCCTTGAAGGAAATGCTTGTTCTGTCAGCCAACGGATGATTCTTGCTTACACAGAACACAAGTTCGGTAGAAACAAGGTGCAACGTGTTGTACGCCTCATTGATTGTGCTGTCGTTGATTGTGATACCAAGATCCACCGAATTGGCGTCAACAAGTTTACGTACCTGCATTGAGCCCGTTTCCAGCATCTCCATTTCAACATTAGGAAACTTTTCGGCGTAATCGTTAAATATTGCAGGGAACAGGAACGTGCTGATCATGGCAGGAATTGCAATCTTGACATGGTTTCGATTGTTGCCAAGATCCTTCATCTGCCCTACCAGTGTATCGATTGACTTAAGTATATAGTTTACCTTGTCAAGAAAAATGTTTCCCTCCACCGTCAGTTGCAGACGGTTGTTTCTGCGGTGAAACAACTTGACGCCAAATTCCTCTTCCAACTCCTTGATACAGAAGGAAATGGCAGGTTGCGAAACGTACAATTCTTCCGCAGCCTTGGTAATACTGCTGTAACGGCATACAGTTTGAAAATATCTCATTTGTGAAATTTTCATATCAATCACCTGATCAATAAATTTTTACTTATTGCATTATAACATGGATTTATGATAAATTCAAGAGATTGTTAAAAAAAATTTATTGTAAACTAAAAACTTTTTAGTCAACTAATAGCAAATTACAATAATTTTACACAAAATTTGAGGTCAAGATCAGTCAAGGCAAATAAAAGGCGTCGACATCTACTTACAGATGCAAACGCCTAAAACCTTACAACAATTCAGTCAATATGTAATTCAATGCGTAGAACTTGTCATTGCAGACACGTAATGCGTCACCATCCTGAACAAGATAATCCTTACATTTGGAAATGTCAAACACCTCAGTTAGCTGTCTGCCGTACCGATTGAAAAAATCGCTGAGCGAAATTCCCTGCTCCAATCTCAGCCCCAACATCAGAAATTCTCTCATGCTCTCTTGCCTGTTGATGTAACTGCAGTCTGTTCGAACAGAACCACCCTTTAGATACCTTTCAAGACTGTGAGTATTCGTGTAGCGAATGTGGTTGAGATATCCAGACGCTGCCACTCCCAACCCGATGTACTCTCCGCACTGCCAGTAATTGAGATTGTGTCTGCAGGGTGATTGTCTGGAAAAGTTGCTGACCTCATACCTTGAAAATCCGTTGTCTGCTAACCTTTCGCAAGCGTAGTCGTACATGTCAGCAAGAATGTCTTCATCCTCAACAACACTGACTCTGCCCTTGTCAATCAGCCTGCGCAACTCACTGTCGGGATAAATTTCCAGTGCGTAGAAACTCAGATGTTTCAATGGAAGTTTTACCACAGTGTCAACTGTGTGTCTGAACTTTAGAAAGGTGCTGTCAACACCTATCATCAGGTCGGCATTGATGTTGTCAAAAAAGTTACATGCATTGTCCAAACACTGCAGAAAATCTTTGTAGCTGTGCAATCTTCCGATACTTTTAAGACTGTCGTCATTGACGCTCTGAAGACCTACACTCAACCTATTGACACCGTTAGCATGAAAGCAGCGCAACTTGTCCTTGTCAAGACTTTCGGGATTGCCTTCTACAGTTATTTCGCAGTCAGGCAAAAGATTGAATTTTTTAATACAATCGAAAAGCCTTGCTATATTGTCGGGCGAAAGTACTGAAGGCGTACCGCCGCCCACAAATACCGACTTGACTTCAACGTCCCCCACCTTGACAAGATACCTTTCCGCTTCAGCAACAAGACAGTCAATGTATCTGTCTTGCAAGGACAGATTACACATTGAAGTAAAGTCACAGTAGAAACACTTCCTTCTACAAAAAGGTATGTGAATATAAATGGAAATTGGTTCTTTTGTCTTCATATTACCTAATTTACTCTGATTATACTATACTATGTTTGTAATAGTATGTTGCAAACGGGTGATTTTTCGAAATAATAGTTATAAATTTGCTGTTAAACAAAGACGCACCCCTTCAAGGTGCGTCTTTAATTGATATCAATCGTCAATCTTCAAAATAGACATGAACGCTTCACTTGGCACACTTACACTACCAACCTGACGCATACGTTTCTTGCCTTCTTTCTGCTTTTCAAGCAACTTCTTTTTACGTGTGATGTCACCGCCGTAGCACTTAGCAAGGACGTCCTTTCTCAATGCCTTTACAGTCTCACGGGCAATTATTTTATTGCCCACCGCTGCTTGTACGGGAATTTCAAACATCTGGCGTGGTATTGCTTCCTTTAACTTTTCAGCAATCTGTCTGCCACGTGCGTAGGCTCTTTCTTCATTTACAATGACTGACAAAGCATCACACATTTCGCCGTTGAGCAGCAAGTCAAGTTTTACAAGATTACCCTTGACATAACCCTTGATTTCGTAGTCAAGGCTGGCATAGCCACGGGTACGTGATTTCAATGTATCGAAAAAGTTGTAGATGATTTCATTCAACGGAATGTCGTAAGCGACACGCACTCTCTTGGTGTCAAGATATGTTATATCCACAAAGGTACCACGCTTGTCCTGGCACAATTCCATTACCGAACCGACATATTCAGGCGGGCAGTATATGGATGCAGCCACAATTGGTTCTTCCATGTGTTCGATGGATGTAACGGGCGGCAACTTTGTAGGATTGTCTATTAGCAACATTTCGCCGTTTGTCGTGAACACCTTGTAACTTACGCTTGGAGCAGTTGTAACAAGGTCAAGGTCGAACTCTCTTTCAAGACGTTCCTGGATGATTTCCATGTGAAGCAATCCCAAAAAGCCGCAACGAAAACCGAATCCCAGCGCAACCGATGTGTCCGGTTCGTACAGCAACGATGCGTCGTTCAATTTCAACTTTTCCAAAGCGTCCTTAAGATCATTGTACTTGCTTCCGTCGGCGGGGAATATTCCGCAGTACACCATTGGCTTGACTTCCTTGTAGCCCTTCAATGGTTCGGCAGTAGGATTGTCGTTGTCGGTAATTGTGTCGCCTACCTTGGTGTCGGAAACAGTCTTGATACTTGCACAGATGTAACCTACATCGCCTGCACGCAATCTGTCACACTTGACCATTGATGGAGCGAAATACCCTACTTCCGTTACGTCAAATACCTTACCTTTAGTTTCAAACATTCTGATGCGTGTACCTACTCCCACGCTACCGTCCACAATACGGGTAAAAATAATTACACCCTTGTAGTTGTCGTACTGACAGTCGAAAATAAGTGCCTTTAAAGGAAGTTGTTCATCCCCCTTGGGTGCAGGAACACGTGTCACAACAGCATCAAGAACATCCTTGATGTTTATGCCTTCCTTAGCAGATACAAGCGGCGCATCAGATGCGTCAAGACCTACCGCTTCTTCTATTTCCGCCTTTGCACTTTCCACATCGGCAGAAGGAAGATCGATCTTGTTGATTACAGGTATGATTTCAAGGTCGTTTTCCAGTGCAAGGTAGCAATTTGCAAGAGTCTGAGCCTCAACGCCCTGTGAAGCATCTACGACAAGTAATGCCCCTTCACATGCCGCAAGTGAACGGCTGACTTCGTAGTTGAAGTCGACGTGTCCCGGAGTGTCAATCAGGTTCAATGTGTACTCCGTGCCCTGGTAATTGTATTTCATTGTTACCGGGGTCAGCTTGATTGTAATTCCCCTTTCACGCTCAATATCCATGCTGTCAAGCAACTGTGCTTCCATGTCACGCTTGGCAACCTGCCCTGTGTATTCCATCAGTCTGTCAGCCAGTGTGCTCTTGCCGTGGTCGATGTGTGCGATTATACAAAAATTTCTGATGTTTCTGTCCGCCATTGGTACTCCGTTTAAAAATCTGTTCTTTTAAAAGTTCAATTACAGTAAATTATAACTTAAATCACCGCATTTGACAACTGTCTAAAAAAAACTTACCTGACAGAATTTACCCCAAAAAACCGCAATACACTACGCTACGCATTTTACTTCCGACAAAAACAACACCATTTGCAGTATTTAAACGTTTCCGAAAAAACACGTGAATATACTTTCAATACCGCATTTAACCAACCAAAAGTACGAACTGATGGGAAATACCGCTGTTTTGGCACATCAGTCAATAACAATATACTTACATCTTTAAATCATATTAAACAAAAAAAATTGGCGAAAATAGGACTTATTTTCTTGCCAATTTACTGTGTTATATATATAATTAAAGGGTAAGTATCAAGTATATATACACTCTTGTTGACCACCAAAGGGGGTGTCATAAAATGAAAAACAACAGTTGGCTTACCAACAAATACATTGCACACAGAGGTTTGTTTGACAACAAACTCATACCTGAAAACTCCATTGCCGCATTTGAAAAGGCAGTAGAAAACAAATTCGCAATAGAAATGGATGTCCAGATGACAAAAGATGGAGTGCTTGTCGTATTTCACGACGACGACATGTTCCGCATGACCGGTCTTAAAGGAGATATCCGTGAAAAAACGTATGATGAAATAAAGGATTTTCGCCTTCTTGAAACAGACGAACGTATTCCCACGTTTCAGCAGTTTCTTGAATGTATCAACGGCAGAACACAACTTGTCATAGAAATCAAGCATCACAAAAATATCGGTTCTGTAGAAGAAAAAGTACTTGATTTCCTTGCGGGATACACCGGTGAATACTGTATAGAGTCATTCAATCCCCTTATTGTGCGCTGGTTCAAGGTACATGCACCAAATATCATAAGAGGACAGCTTTCCTACGATTTCAAGGATACAGGATTCAGTCCGTTTAGAAAGAAAATGCTTGCCAATCTGTGGCTGTGCAAATGGAACGGTTCTCAATTCATTGCATACGACCAGGCAACCGTTGACGCAAACAAGGCTGTGCAGAAATACCGCAAGAAGATGCCTGTTGTGTGCTGGACGGTAAAGAGTCAACAAAGGCTGGATTACCTTGAAAAATACTGCGACAACGTAATATTCGACAGCTTTCTTCCCGAAAGACGTGATACAATCGATTAAACAACCCGACTGCAAGCGCAGTCTACTCTACTGAACTAAGAGGTGAATTTATGCGTAGAACAATGGCTTTTATTGCAGGTATGCTCTTTGGCATGATTTTTCTTGTCGCCACATTGGGCGTAGGAATTTACACTGCAATTTCAATCGTAAAGCCTGCTGATGTGTGTCAGGACAGCGACAAGTACCTAGGTGACTTATCACAAATGTCTGTGCTTCAGATCATAAAAGAAATCTCAGACAAATACAACAGCGTTGCAATGAATCCCGACCCCGAAACGGGCGAATACTACTCCGTTGCCGACTTCGAAAAGGAATACAACGTAAACCTTTCGGCAATTGTTGGTATAGAACTCAACGACGATGTTAAAAAATTTCCGTTTCTCACACTGTTTACCCCCGACGGATTAAACAAGGCTCTTCAACAGACACCTGTAAGTGCAATTTCGGGATTTTTGGATTTTGTGAGTGAGAACGCTCAGACAGAGCTCAACAAACACAGCATCGCCGAACTTTTCAGCGACAACCCCATTGCAGTATTCAACAACGTAAAGTTGAAAGATATGATCCCTGACATGGTAAAAGACGGAAATGTCTTCATGGTTGCACTGGGCGAAAGCAAGATAGGACCGGCATTTACCGCCCTTACAAGCGGAAACGTTGTTGCCGAACTTCTTCCCGACGGAGCATTCGAAGCACTTGGAGAAGTGAAATTCAGCGATGTACTGGGCGAAGAAAGCGCATTGCTGAATTCCGTACTGGCAGATCATCAGCTTGTTGACATAATTTCAGAAAACGGCAGCGTTGTCCCTGAAAATATTTTGAGAGGGCTGTACGTAGGCAACCTTGTCAGCTACAACATCGTTTACCAATGCAACGGCGTAGACTGCGACAATACTTCAGCCGACCACACTCACCAATCCCACTACTGGGTAGACACCAACGGCAACAAGGTTTCGGGTATGGATGCGGTAATTGCGGATATTTCCATTGATCAATTGCTGGATGGCAACATGACAGGTCAGTTCAACGATGTTATGCTAGGTTCTTTGATGTACCAAAGCAAGACCATTGAAATAGACGCAAATTATATAAGCATTTCAGCAGACGGAACACTCAAGCAGAAAATAGACGGTGATACAATCACATACGCTAAAAAGAAAGGAGATGTGTGGTACGAAGCAACACTGAACTGCAACGACGATACTCACACCTTTGAACACACAGCCGATTGCGCACGCATTGTGTGGTATAAGGCAGATGGAACGGTTGTGACTGACCTTACTTCAGTGCTGGGTGAAGTTACAATCGGTGAACTGATAAACGGCGGAGCAAATATTGAAGAACTGTTCGGCGATTTGAAAATCGGCGAAATCATGGACGTTGCAGGCACAATGTTTGAGGAATTTGCAAATTACACATTCTCTCAACTCATTCAGGATGAAGCATTTACAAACATTCAACTTGGCGCATTCATGAGTCTTAAGACAGCAGAAGTTGACGTTTCCGACTGGACATACCAAAGCACAGGCATCTACACAAAAGACATTGATGGTGTTACATACACCGCTGTGGAATTTGACGACGGAATCTTCGTGGCACATCTCAATTGTTCAAACAACCACGAACACACTAAAGATTGTTACACAAAGCAAAGATTTGAAGTAGCAGCTGTTGAAAATCCTACATTCCCCACAGACTACACTGCTGTGTCGGGCGTTGCATCTGTAATTGCACACCCTACACTCAAGGACATACAGGGAGAGGGAATCAACGAAGTAATCAACGGACTTACCATCCGTGACCTGATGCCCGATTCAATCGAAGGCAACACAGTACTTGAAAGTATTTCAGACATTCCTTTAAAAGATCTGTCTACAGGAATAAACAACCTCTATGTCGGTTCGCTGGCAGGCTTGCACAGAAAGGAAGTTGAAGAAGGAACACTCAACGCTATACAGGCGGACGGCAAGTGGTACGAAGGTGAACTTATCTGCACTTCTACCGACGAAGGGCACGTTCACACTGATGAGTGTTACAAGTTCGTGTGGTACAACGAAGACGGTACAGTTGCCCGTGGCGTTGTAAAAACCATTGCCAACCTGACTATCAGCGAAATGACAGGTGACAAATTGCAACAGAGTATAGACTCCATGACCCTGTCTGATGTGATGGGTGAGGAAAATTGTTCCAGTGGCATACTGTCCGTACTTAAAGATGTACAACTTTCCAATCTCAATGCGGTAATAGACAACATGTATGTCGGCGATGCAATGGGATTTTTCAGAAAGGAAGTTGCAAGCACTACACCGGGTGCAATCCAATCGGATGGCAAATGGTACGAAGGCGAACTCAACTGCAAGGACGAAAGTCACGGCGACGCACACACTTCCGATTGTTACGTATTTGCATGGTACAATGAGAAAACATGCGAAACAAAAATTACCGGAGTGCAGAAAATATTTGCAAACCTTACAATAAGTCAGTTGAGTGACGGATCTGTTCTTCAGGAAAGCATGTCCAACCTTACACTTTCAGAAGTGGGAATAAACGTTGAAACCGGATTGCTCAGCACACTCAAAGACGTAAAAATCAAAGACCTTGCAACCACCATTGACAACACCTACATGGGAGTGGCAATGGGATTGTTCAGAAAGGAAGTTCCTCAAGGTACAGCCAATGCAATTGAAGAAAACGGCACTTGGTACGAAGGTCAATTGATCTGCACCAATACGGCAAGCGACCACAATCACACCGCTGAATGCTACGGATTTGTATGGTACGACGACGAAGCATGCTTGGCAAAGTCCAACAGACTCAACCAACTGATGGCCAACAACAAGCTCAACGGAATGGGCTCAATAAGCGTTGTAAACATCGTATCGACACTTACAATGCAAGACATGATGGATGCTGATCTTGTGGAAATAACTCCCGAAACAGAAGAAAGGCTCAGCAGCAATATGTTCTTCGGCAGCGACATCTGGAAGACCTACACGCTCAAGGTGTTTATGAGTGAATTGTTTGAAAAAATAAACAGCCTTTCCCATACCGTAAAAATTCTACAACACAACATAAAAGCCGCTTGCAGGTAAGCAAGCGGCTTTAAAATTTGCCTTAAAGTAAACTATTGAATTGATTACTCAACATGTTTTCCATTACGATAGCACAAATACAATGTATCCGCAACAATCCGCAATTGCATCAGCGTTTATCGACAGCTTGTTGCAGTCTGTTGCAGATTGCAAGGGCAGATTTCAATCCTTCTACTGCCGACGACACAATGCCGCCCGAATATCCGCAACCCTCACCGCACGGAACAACATTTGCGTGAGTTGTGCTGAACATGTCTTTTCTTATAATTCTGACAGGGGAAGATGTACGGCTTTCAACGGCAGTCAATACACCGCATTTGTCAAATCCCTTTATCTTCTGTCCAAACAACGGCAATGCCTTAGCAATTGTTTCTGTGATGAAAGCAGGCAACTGCTTGCGCAAGTTTACCGACACTACACCCCTTGCGTAGGTAGGTTCAATGTCAAACTGCGTTGTTGTAACTCCCTTTAAAAAGTCCGTTACATTTTGTGCGGGAGCCTTGTATTCCCCTTGTTGTTTAGTCAAGTCGTAACACAGTCTTTCAAGTTGCTGCTGGAAACGCACACCGTCCAGCACACCGTTTCCGAAATCATCGCTGTTGACATTTACCACCAACGCACTGTTGCTGTTGTCTCCCATACGGTCGTAGTTGCTCATTCCGTTTACGACAACGCCATGTGGCTCAGAGGTGGCACATACAACGTTACCTCCGGGACACATACAAAATGAGTAGCAACTCTTATCAGCAAAATTTGCCGTCAGTTTATATGACGCCGATTGAAAATCACGGTGAGTCAATGCCAATTTGCCGTACTGCGCCGTTGAGATAAACTGCCGTGTGTGTTCCACACGCAAGCCCACGGCAAATGGTTTGGATGTCATTTCAAATCCACGGTTGTACAACATTTCAAATGTATCACGGGCGCTGTGTCCGATAGCTAACGCAAGGTAGTCGCAATCAATACTGAACTTTTTACCTTCACTTTGCAATACCGCCTGCGTAACAACACCGTCAACGCCCACAACATCTACAAGTTTTGTGTGAAACATGAATTTGCCGCCGTCATTGATTACGGCGTTTTTCATGTTGTCTACTACCTTGACAAGGTAGTCCGTTCCTATGTGCGGAAGATTGGACGTCATGATGTCCTGAGGTGCGCCTTGTCTGACAAATTCCGTAAATACAGTGTGTACGAAAGGCGAAGTAATACCCGTAGTCAGTTTGCCGTCGCTGTACGTTCCTGCACCGCCCAATCCAAACTGAATGTTGTTGTCAAAATCAAGTTGTCCTCCGTTGTTGAAGTTTGCTACCGCCTGAGTGCGTGAATTTATGTCACCGCCACGTTCAACTACCGTGACATCTGCGCCTGCACTTGCAAGATACCTTGCACAGAACAACCCACAGGGACCGCTACCTACTACCACAACCTTCTTGTTTTGCCATGGTTCAACGTCTCTGAGCCAATCGACAGGCTGGGTGTAAGGCTTGGCGTTGACCGGTGTTTTAGCGGTAAGTATCCTGTAACTGCAATTGTAGTAAATGTGATGTTTGTTTCGGGCATCCACGCTCTGCCTGTGTAATTGACATTGTTTGATGTCTGTAACTTTCAGCCCGACAAACCTTGCAACAACTTCAATGACGTCAGCGCAGTTGATTTCCACCGCCATTGAGTTGGTTAGATACCATTTCATCATTTTCTCCTACTTGTACAATCGTGAATACAGCAATGCCGACGCAATTGCAAACATCAGGTTGTATCCACCGCATTTTCCGTCTACATTCAATGCTTCACCAACTACACCTATACCATTGGGAAGTTTGAGATCAGTTACGTAGCGATCGTCAATGCCGCCTGCAGTCACCTGACTCTTTCCGTAATCGGCAAGCAACGAAACGGGAAAACTGCAACACTTCAATGTTTCTGCAACACTGTTGCCGCTTACTGATTTTACCCTCTTCAAGACATGTTCGGCAATCTTGTTGTGAACAATTCCGTACAGCAATGTTTCTTTACTGTATTGACGGCGCAAACGTTCGTTGATTTCTGCCTCCAGTTCTTCTTTGGATAGGTGTGTCACAAGATCACACTGCACAACGTAATTGCCTTGTTTACCGTTTACAACACGTCTTGCAATGACAGCAGACAAATCAAACGCACATATTCCTGACAATCCGTAATCACGGAAAAGCAATTCTCCCTGTTCTTCCGCAACTGTTTTGCCGTCGCACAACAATGCAACACTGCTCTTGACACGAATACCGTTCAAGGACTTGTCCATGTTGGGAACTTTCAGTGGAACAAGTGACGGACACAGCGTTGTGTAGTACTTTTCCATTCCACAGATGTTGGGTAAAGGCGCCTGACTTCCGCTTCCCACAGCAATGACAACGTCATCGCATTTCAATGTTCTGTCGCCGCACACAACAGTAAAGCCGTCCTTACCGGATTTAACTTCCTTGACGGTGCAGTCGCACAACACTTCGACGCCTTGCTCTTTAAGCGCAAGACGAAGGCAATCCACCACCGAATTGGCACTTTCCGTAATTGGATAAACTCTGCCCGACTCATCGGCAAAAGTAAAGATGCCAACACTTCTCAGAAAATCAGCACATTGCTCAAAATTTACATTTCTGTACACCAAGTCTACAACGTTACTTTCGTTGTAACATCTGACATTGGGATTTTCGTTCAGAATATTACACTTTCCGTTACCGCTCATTGCTATCTTTCTGCCAAGACGGCTGTTGCGTTCGATAAGTGTTGTTTTGTTTCCGTTGTGTGCGGAACACAATGCAGTTACAATACCGCTCATTCCGCCGCCTATCACTATACGATACATTTGTACTCCGATGTCTTTTTTCAATATTGTATAACACATTGCCTACGAAGTCAACTTCATTACAACGTCGTAAACGGCAGACAGTATGTTTTCCACTGTAATCAATTGAAGATGATTACTTGCTCCGGTAACACCCATTGGATGAATGTCTGCATGCTTTAACATACAATATATTGCCTCTGCAACCACAGAATGCGGCAACGTAAATACAATTGTTGTACAATACAAATTGCCATTCCTCCTAGCCGTTACGCCCAGCACCTGATTGGGCAAGCTGTCGTTACACACAACAGTACCGCAATCGGACGTGTTGAAGTAATTGCGTATGTTGATTGGGATTGCCTTTCTTGCTGCCGGTAACACGCTGTCGGGGTGCAGGACCGTTGCGCCACATTGCGCAAGCAAGCGCATGTCGGAATAGGAAACGCAACGTACGGTTTCCGCACCGTTGACCTTAGTCGGGTCGGCAATGCACAGACCGTTGACATCCGTCCAGTTTTCGTACAAGGAAGCGTCTAACGCAGCCGCCACGATACCAGCCGAAATGTCACTGCCACCACGTGGAAACAAAACCCTTCTTCCGTCTTTCCTTGCACCGTAGAAACCGCCTGTGACAAAACGCCCTTCAACAGAACTTATATTTTTTAATGTTTCCTTTCCCAGCAATCGTCTTGAGCCGAAACGAAACAGACTTTCGGCACTGACGTACTTCCAGCCTAAAAAAGCCGCAACAACCTTTGCAGACAACTCCTCCCCCTTAGAAAGGGTGTTTTCGTAGTAATTTTGCTGTACTATGTTTGTAATAGTATCCTTCAAAATGGCGTTTATATCAATACTGATGTCATTTTGTTCCACCAGGCTACGGTACTTGAATGCAATCTTGTCGAACAACGATGTGTCCGGCAATCGTGAGTGCAACGCCTTCAAGAGATCGGTAACCTTCGTATCGCCGTCGAACTGTTTACCTATTGCCGACACCACCACCGCCCCGTGATGATGGGTGATTATATTTTTTACAAAATGCAGATTGTTGGGTGTAATGGCTGTACCGCCAAATTTAGCTACTATCATATTGTAGTATATGCACACTACAAAGAGTCACGAACAAAAAATCCCCGTGCCTTGACACGGGGAAAATTATTTATAATGTTGAAATAAAACCTATACAAATAACCAGTGCCGTTGCGCACAACAACGAAACGACCGCAATTGCAAGGTTGCGCAGGAATGATCTTGCTCCTACCGATTTCTTCTTACTGTTGTTCATAGTTATTTACCCCCCACAATTGTTCTTCAGATATACTGTCTGAAATGTGCAGCGCACCAACTAAAATGTCATGTAACGTATCGGAGTCAAGGTAGCGCTTGATCTTGCCGTCACGCATTGCGGAAATGATACCCGATTCCTCACTGACAACAATCGCCGTTACAGCGGGATTGATTTCCGACACACCAAGTGCAGCACGGTGACGTGTTCCGAATTCTCTTGGCAAATCCTTGTCCTGCACAATGGGAAGGTAGCAACCTGCTGCTACTATACGATTGCCGTTTATGATGACTGCACCGTCATGCAAAGGAGTCTTAGGGAAGAACACCGTCTCAAGCAATTCCGACGTTACGTCAGCATCCAGGGCAGTTCCGCTCTCAACAATTGATTCGGCAATGTTGTCACCAATCAGAATAAGTGCACCTATATCACTCTTACTCATGTGCAGACAAGCCTTGACAATTTCATCAGCTGTCTTGTGCAGTTGGTCGCTGTTAGGAGCGTAACCGTCAAGTGATGAATTGCGGAAAGTACGTTTCCATGTTCCCTTGAACATATCGTGCTTGAAATCATTGGCAAAGAAAGCTACATTTGTCAATACGATCAGCGCAACAACGATATAAACGTAAAACTGTGCATTGGCAACATTGAGCAGGCACATCAGAAGTGCCATTGCAACAAGAACACAGTCCAGAACAATCGCCCTGATAAGGCGGCGTTTATATGCGTAGGAAAAACAGACGTAAAAAAGCACGGCAACAAAAACAATTGCCACTACTTTGCCTGTGATTTCCAGCCAATCACCTTTAAAAAAATTGACAATGTAATCAGTCATTTGCACACTCCCATCCCGAATCACGGGACTTCATGAAGTCTATGTATATATAATACTATACATTTATTAATTAATAAAGCGTTTTTTACTAAATTTTACTTATACAAGCGGTAAAATTGTGTTGTTTTTGTAAAAAGGCACTACCAAAGCAACATGCCATACAACAAATTCGGGATTTTCTTCGAATATAAGCATTGAACACAAAATACACTGTTAAAGGAGGAAAATATGAAAGTAGCAATTTTCGGTTACGGTAAACTAGGTAAGTGTCTTGAAAAATGCATCCAGGCAGATAACAACATGCAGCTTGAGGCAATCTTCTCAAGACGGAAAATCCCACATGAAAAGTACGTCCCTGCTAGCGACCTTGCGCAGTACATAGGTAAAATTGACGTTGTTGCAATTGCGACAGGCAGCAAGGAAGACATCACAAACAGTGATCTCAAATACTTCAACACAGTTGACAGTTACGATGTTCACCAACGTATTGACAGTCACAAACAACAACTCAATGACGACAACACATTGTCCATTGTGTCCGTTGGCTGGGATCCGGGCATACTGAGTATTCAAAGAGCATTGTGTCACAGTTTGTCCAACAAAGGTGTTTACACCTTCTGGGGAAAAGGTGTTTCGCAAGGTCACTCAAACGCACTGATGCAAATAGAGGGAGTAAAGGACGCAATACAATTTACAGTTCCCAACAGCAAGGCAATACAATTTGCACGACAAGGCATTGCATCCGACGAACCTCACACAAGAGTGTGCTATATCAATTGCGATAAAAGCAAACGTGAAGAAATTACGGAAAAAGTACTGAATATGCCCTACTATTTTCAGGGATACCCTGTCAAAATTTACTTCGTCAGCGGAGAAAAAATCCGCACATTGTGGCAAAACACATCTCACAAAGGTCTGACAGTTTCAAGCGGCGACTGCTGGCAAACGGAATACCGCATTCACACCGACAACAACGCACTGTTTACCGCACAGATAATGTGTAGTTACATCAAGGCAGTACCCCGACTGATTGATGACGGTTACACAGGAGTTGCCGATCCGCTGGATATTCCCATCAAATACATTGTTGACAACAAGTCCATGCTGTAAATAAAAGGATTGAGCTGCTACTCAATCCCTTTTTTACAAAGTATCAAATTGTACTGTTTCTACGCCTGCTTCCTTTAGCAACTCAATGGAAAATTCATCAGGGTAGCCTTCCTTGTAGACAATACGCTTTATACCACTGTTGATGATCATCTTGGCACAGATTACGCATGGTTGATGCGTGCAGTAAAGAGTTGCCCCTTCAAGTACAATTCCAAGTTTAGCAGCCTGTGCGATGGCATTTTGTTCGGCATGTACTGCGTAGCAAAGTTCGTGACGGGTACCGCTTGGAATACCCAACTTCTTACGCAGACATTCACCACGTTCAACGCAACTCTTGATTCCGCTGGGAGCACCGTTGTAACCTGTTGTCAGCACACGTTTGTCACGAACGATAATTGCACCGACATGCCTGTTCTCCTGGTAACAGCTTGACCATTCCGCCACTTTTTGCGTCAGTTCCATAAATCTCTTGTCCCATTTGTTCATAAGTAGCACCTTCTGTAAGTAATACAAGTATTGTAATACTACATTTCAACTTTGTCAACACCGACACATAATATACAGTAAAAACATTGATTTTTTACATACGTTGTATCAAAAAAGCATAGACAACAAAACTGAACGGTGCTATAATAAAAGAAAAGGAGTTTTTTACTATGACAGGACCAAAAACTTTCACAGGCATGTTAGGAGCACCCTCTCTGACAGAATTCTTCACCAAGGAGATCTTCAAGATCGGCAACTTTCCTGTACTGCTGTGGCATCTGTGTGCCGTTGCGGTGCTGTTGCTGATTGTCGTTGTCATTGCAATACGTGTTGCGGAAAGCAAACGTGAAAAACAAGCCAAAGAAGAACAAATGCAATCGGCTATACTGCGTTCAACTGACGAACAGCCAGCCGAAGAATTCAACGAAGAAGTAACCGAAGAACAACCTGTCGAAACACAACCACAACCAATTGAAGAAACAACTCCTGAAGTCCAACTGGAAGAGGAACCGAAAGCTGAAGAAAGCAGCGCAACTGAAGCGGAACTGCCTCTTGAAACAGCTGAGGAAGTAGAACCCGAACAAGCTCCCGCCGATGACATGGAAGACTTCGGCGAAGAAGTTACTGAAGAAGAACCTGAAACTGAGCAGGAAAAGCAGCCCGAACAAGCTGCCGCAACTGCACCCGCAGAAGAAAAGCCTGCACGCAGAAAGAACTACCACGTTTCCTTGCGTGAAGACGGCAAGTGGCAAGTCAAGTTGTCACGTGGCGAAAGAGCATTGAAACTGTTTGAAACACAGGCAGAAGCAATTAAATTCGCTAAAGACAAGGCCAAGGCACAGAAGGGATACATCACAATCCACATGACAGACGGAAAGATTCGTCGCCAGAAGTATTGATACCACTACTGCAACCTTACAATTGAATCCTACACATCAGCAACGCAGTCCGTAAAGGATTGCGTTGCTTTTCTTTGCAGGTGAATTATACTATTAAGTGCAACAGTGAGAGAAAAAAAAAGGAGTTCATACAAATCTGTGGTAAAATAGAGTTGTGAAACTAAAATTTTGCCAAAGGAGATCTGTATGAACTATAAACATTTTACCATA
>DVLO01000012.1 GCA_018715495.1 Candidatus Limihabitans stercoravium
GTACATAGCCTACTACAACAATGAAAGAATATCCATAAAACTAAAAGGACTGAGTCCGGTACAGTACCGAACTCAGTCGCAAGTAACAATTTAATTATTTAATTTTTGTCCAACTTTTGGGGTACACCCCATTTTAGCAATGGGATTTTTGTTTACGTTTATTTCGGTTAAACTTGCTGTTTTTGCACCAACGTGGCACAAAAATACAATTCATTACATCTGTTCAGGAGCTTCGATACCAAGCAATGCAAGTCCCTTGCGAAGTGCAAGCTGTACACATTCGACAAGCGACAAACGGGCATTCTGAATTGACAGATCTTCGCAAATCACACGGTGTCCAATGTAGAAACGGTTGAATGCCTGTGCAAGGTCAATCAGATACTTTGACAAAATGCTGGGTTCGTACTTATAGGCACTGTCGCTGACAATATTGGGGAAGTTTCTGAGCAACTTGACAAGACGCAATGTTTCAACGTCGTCAAGACCGCTGTAGTCACGGGCAATGCGTGTGAGGTAACTCATTCCCGCCTTTGTAAACAGTGAACGGCAACGTGCATGCGTGTATTGAAGGTAAGGAGCGGTTTCGCCGTCGAAGTTCAACACCCTGTCAAATGTAAAGGTGATATCCTTGATACGTGCGTTTTCCAATGCGGAGAAAATTACAGCGCCAACACCAACCTGTTCGGCAACCTTTTCCTTGTTGGGAAGATCGGGGTTTTTAGCACAGATGATATCCATGCACTTTGCAACTGCCTTGTCCAGAACATCCTTCAAAAACACCGTGTTGCCCTTTCTTGTGGACATGCTGCCCTCTTCAAGCGACACCATACCGTAAGCAACGTGTACCATGTCTTTTGCCCATGGAAGTCCTGCAAGTTCAAGCACCTTGAAGATTTGTCTGAAATGCAGATCCTGTTGATAAGCGACAACGTACAGACACTTGTCGAAGTTATACGTTTCCTTGCGGTAGAATGCAGCGGCAATATCTCTTGTTGCGTACAGTGAAGATCCGTCGCTCTTGACCAACAGGCAAGGAGGCATGTTGTACTCCGACAAATCCACCACCTTAGCACCGTCACTGACAGTCACAAGTCCCTTGCTTTCAAGAAATTGAAGTGGCTTGTCCATCTTGTCATTGTAGAAACTTTCGCCGTTCCAGCTGTCGAACTTGACATTCAGTCTGTCGTACACCACCTTGACATCGTCCAAGGTGATTTTCTTGAAGTATTCGAACAGACGTACCGCTTCTTCTTCGCCCTTTTCAATGCGAACAAACCACTGACGTGCCTGTTCGGTGAGTTCGGGATGTTCTTCTTCCTCTCGGTGGAAACGCACATACAGATCCTGCAATGCCTTTACACCCTGCTCCTTGATTGTTTCGTCATTTCCCCACAGTTTGTAGGCAACAATCATCTTGCCGAACTGTGTGCCGTAGTCACCAAGGTGGTTGATACCCACTACATGATATCCCAATGCTCCGAACAACTTGTACAGACTTCCGCCGATAGCTGTTGTTCCAAGGTGACCGATGTGAAGTGACTTAGCAATGTTTACTGAACTGTAATCAAGGCAGATTGTCTTGCCGTTACCTTCGGTACTGTTGCCGTATTCTTCGCCTTTGTTCAGGATTTCGCACACTGTATCGGTGAGCATTTCCGAACGGTTGACGTAGAAATTCAGGTAGCCGTTTACTGCCTTGACGTCACAGATGTACTTGTCGCACACAAAATCGTTCTTCAACTGTTCGGCAATCATGACGGGAGATTTTCTCAGCATCCCTGCGAACTTGAAACAAGGTAAACTGTAATCGCCCATGCTGTCATCGGCAGTGTTGATTATTGCCGAATACAGCAATTGCTTATCGATGTCCGACTTGATGTTATCTGCAATGTGTTTTTTAAAATCAAACATAGTAATCCTCTTGTATTTAGTGGTGAAAGTATAGCAAACTTTCCAACATTTGTAAACATTCTTGACACAAAACAACACAATAAGGACATAGTAAACTACGTCCTTATCGGTTTGATGTGATGATTATTCTTCGGTTTCTTCAATTTCGTCGGCGCTTGCGGGAGTTGCAACAACGCTTACAACCTTGCCTTCGTCCTTGAACTTCATGATACGAACGCCCAGCGTGTCACGTCCGATCTTGCTGATTTCCTTAGCACGGATACGAATTACAACGCCGGTGTCTGCAATCAACATGATGTCGTTTTCGGGGTCGACAAGTTTCAGGTTGACAAGTTTGCCTGTCTTTTCGTTGAACACACCTGCCTTGATACCCTTACCTGCACGGCTTTGCAGACGGTAATCCACAACACTGCTGCGTTTACCGAATCCGTTTTCCGAAACAGTGATTACTTCGTAACCGTTGCGGATAACTGCCATGTCTACAACGTAGTCGTTGTCGTCAAGACGCATACTGATTACGCCTTGAGCTTCACGTCCCATAGGACGTACTTCTTCTTCAGAGAAACGAATACACTTACCTTCGTGACTTGCAACGATGATTTCGTCGTAACCTGTTGTCATTTCAACGCCGATGAGTTCATCGCCCTCTACCAGTGAAATGGCAATCTTGCCACCCTTACGAATGGATTCAAATTCCGAAAGGTCGGTTTTCTTGACAAGACCGTTTTTCGTTGCCATGAACAGGTTGCCTGTGCTGTCCTCCTTACGTGGAATGACGGTAGTAACCTTTTCATCCCCTGCAAGTTGCAGAATGTTGACAATTGCTCTGCCACGTGCTGTTTTTTCCGCTTCGGGGATTTCGTACGCCTTGATGCAGTAAACCTTACCGAAGTTTGTAAAGAACAGCAAATCGTCGTGAGTGTTGGAAACAAACATTGTTTCCACAAAGTCCTCTTCACGTGTCTTGTGAGCCGTTACACCTCTGCCGCCACGGCGTTGTGTACGGTACTCTGTAACGGGCAGACGCTTGACGTAACCGAAGTGAGTCATGCTGATTACAACGTCTTCCTTTTCGATGAGGTCGCCGATGTAGATGTCGGAGTAGTCGGTGGAAATTTCAGTACGTCTTGGTGAACCGTACTTACTCTTGATTTCCGAAAGTTCTGTCTTGATAATTTCACTTACACGTTCGGGCTTGGAAAGAATGTCCTTGTAATCGGCAATGAGCTTTTCAAGGTTTTCCATGTCGGCGTGCAGACTGCTTACTTCAAGAGTGGTCAGGCGGTACAACTTCATTTCAAGTATTGCGTTAGCCTGTCTGTCGGAAAGAAGGAAACGTGCCATCAACTTTTCCAAGGCGTCCTGCTTGTCCTTGGTGGTCTTGATGATTGCAACAACGTCGTCGATGTTGTCCAATGCAATTACCATACCTGCCAGGATGTGATGTCTGTCTTCCGCCTTTTCCAGATCGTACTTGGTACGGCGTGTCACAACGTCACGTTGGTGAGCAATGTAGTAGGACAGAATTTCCTTCAAGTTCAGGATCTTCGGTTGTCCGTCAGCCAACGCAAGCAAGGTGATACCGCTTGAAACCTGCAACTGCGTGTGTTTGTACAGCATGTTGAGTACAACCTGCGCATTTGCGTCACGCTTCAGTTCGATTACAACACGCATACCCTGACGGTCACTTTCTTCCCTTACGTCGGAAATGCCTTCAAGACGCTTGTCCTTTACCAATTGAGCGATGGTTTCAACAAGTTTAGCCTTGTTTACCTGATAGGGAAGTTCGGTAACAATGATACGTTGTCTGCCGTTGCTGTGTTCTTCTATTTCCGTCTTGGCACGGACAATTACACTGCCTCTGCCTGTGCGGTAAGCGTTACGGACATTGGATCCGCCCATCAGGATACCACCTGTGGGGTAATCGGGAGCGGGAATGATACGCAACAGTTCATCAACTGTGATATCGGGATTTTCCAACTGAGCAATTACACCGTCAATTACTTCGTTGAGGTTGTGAGGAGGAATGTTGGTTGCCATACCTACGGCGATACCGTCCGCACCGTTTACCAACAAGTTGGGGAAACGGCTGGGCAACACTACCGGTTGCATCAACGTGTCATCGAAGTTGGGGTAGTAATCTACCGTGTTCTTGTCAATGTCACGAAGCATTTCCGATGAAATCTTGGAAAGACGTGCTTCGGTATATCTTTGTGCTGCGGCAGGGTCGCCGTCCACACTACCGAAGTTACCCTGACCGTCTACCAACGGACAACGTATTGAGAAGTCTTGTGCAAGACGTACCAAAGCGTCGTAAACGGCAATGTCCCCGTGAGGGTGGTACTTACCCAGTACGTCACCTACGATACGGGCACATTTACGGTAAGGCTTGTCGGCAAAAAGGTTCAATTCGCCCATTGCGTACAAGATACGTCTGTGAACGGGTTTCAAACCGTCTCTTACGTCGGGAATAGCACGTGATACGTTTACCGCCATTGCGTAGGCAATGAAGGACTTGCGCATTTCGTCTTCAACCTTTACCTTCTTGACGTTGGTATTTTTAAGGGCTTCTATATATTCGATTTTGTTGTTGTTCTGATCGTTTTTAGCCATCTGCTAATCCTCCGTTACACGTCAAGTTCGGTGACAAGCGATGCGTTGTCAACGATGAACTGACGTCTGAGTTCCGGCTGTTCACCCATAAGAACGGTAAACAGTTCGTCTGCTTCGTAAGCGTCTTCCATTGTAACCTGCAACATTGTACGTGTTTCGGGATTCATTGTTGTGTTCCACAGCTGTTCGGCGTTCATTTCGCCCAAGCCCTTGTAACGTGAAACTTCACAACCCTTACGACCAAGTTCATCCAGTTTCTTGTCACGTTCGATGTCGCTGAATGCGTAGTATTCCTGCTTGTTCTTGGTGATACGGTACAGCGGAGGTTGTGCAATGTAGACGTGTCCTTTTTCAATCAAAGGACGCATGAAACGGAAGAAGAATGTCAGCATCAGGATACGAATGTGGCTACCGTCGACATCGGCATCGGTCATGCAGATGATACGGTTGTAACGCAACTTGCTTTCGTCGAAGTCGTCCGATATACCACAGCCGAAAGCCGTAATCATTGCCTTGATTTCTTCGTTTTCCAATGCCTTGCCCAGTCTTGCCTTTTCGACGTTTAATATCTTACCACGCAACGGAAGTATTGCCTGGAAACGTCTGTCACGACCACTTTTAGCAGTACCGCCTGCGCTGTCGCCCTCTACAAGGTAGATTTCGCAGTTTAAAGGGTCCTTGTCCTGACAGTCTGCAAGTTTACCGGGCAATGCAGCCGATTCCATTACGCTCTTACGTGTAAGTTCACGTGCCTTGCGGGCAGCGTCTCTTGCACGCTGTGCAGTTACCGACTTCAACACAAGTTCACGTGCTTCCTTGGGATTTTCTTCCAGAAATGTGGACAGTTCTTCCGAAACAACACGGTTTACGGCTGTACGCATTTCGCTGTTGCCCAACTTGGTCTTGGTCTGTCCTTCGAATTGAGGATTTTCCAACTTTACAGAAATGATTGCTACAATGCCTTCACGCACGTCTTCACCCGACAGCTTTTCCGATTCCTTCAACACGTTGTACTTGTGACCGTAATCGTTGATTGCCTTGGTCAGCGCTGCCTTGAATCCTTCAAGGTGCGAACCGCCTTCTTCGGTGTTGATGTTGTTGGCGTAGGTGTGAATTGTTTCGCTGTAACTGTCGTTGAACTGCATTGCAATTTCAATTTCCCCTTCCTTTACAGACTTGTCGATGTAAAGTGTTTCGGAAAAGATTGTGTTCTTGTTGCGATTGTAGTTTTCAACAAATTCAGCAAGACCGCCTTCGTAACAGAATGTTTCCTTGCGTTGACGACTGTCACGGTTGTCGGCAAGAGTAATGGAAATACCCTTGTTGAGGTAGGCAACTTCACGCAGACGACTCTTTAATCTGTCGTATTCCCATTCCGTTGTTTCGAAGATTTCGTCATCGGGCATGAATGTTACAAGAGTACCTGTGCGGTCAGCCGTGCCCACTACCTTCAATCTGTCCATGGGTACTCCTCTGTTGTAACGTTGTTGATGAGTCTTGCCGTCCTGCCATACTGTGACATCCAGCCATTCGGAAAGGGCGTTTACGCAGGACAAACCTACGCCGTGCAGACCGCCGCTGATCTTGTATCCGCCGCCGCCGAATTTACCGCCGGCGTGCAACTTGGTCAGACACAGTTCCACTGCGGAAATACCTTCCTTCTTGTGAATACCGCAGGGAATACCTCTACCGTCATCTTCAACAGACAAAGAACCGTCCTGATTTATCGTAACATATATATTGTGACAGTATCCTGCCAACGCTTCGTCAATTGAGTTGTCGACAATTTCTACTGCCAGGTGGTGCAAACCCTTTACATCAGTAGAGCCGATGTACATACCGGGTCTTTTCCGAACAGGTTCAAGTCCTTCCAGTACCTGTATCTGCTCTTCGGAGTAACCTACATTCTGAACACTCATACTATCGCTCCTTTCAAATAAAATTTGCTGATTACATTATACCACAAACCCAAAGATATGTACACAAATAAAGGGGTGAAAATCGGCAATATTTTTTTGCTGATGTCATTTAAAGGGCGCAAAATCGTCACAGCACGGAATAGAGTCATTTTCAATGAATTTATTTTCCGAAAGGCATTTTCCGAAAAAGGGCGTTTTACAGCCTTTGAAAAGCAAAAACGCCCAAACGCACCACTTCGACATTAGAACAAAAGAAGCAGCAACGCAAGGTGAAAAAATTAGCCCGAATTAAACTGTTTTACCCTTGTGAAAATTGCCGCAATGTGCTATACTAAAATCATGAAAGTAACCGCAGTAAAAATTAAAAATTACCGAAATCTTGCTTCGCAGACAGTTGCACTGTCCGATGGGCTCAATATCTTCCGTGGTGACAATGCTCAGGGCAAAACCAACTTTTTAGAAAGTGTTTACCTGTGTTGCATCGGCAAGAGTCCACGCACCGACAAGGACAGAGAACTGATTGCCTGGAATGAGCAAAGTGCACTTGTCAGCACCTCCTACACATGCCGATACGGTGAAGGACAAATCGACATGGTACTCTCAGCAGGCAAGAAGAAGCAAATAATGATAAACAGCGTTGCAGTCAACAAGACAGCCGACCTCATGGGATATCTCAACTGCGTGTACTTTTCCCCGTCGGAAATCAAGATTGTCAGCGATTCGCCCGCCGAAAGGCGCAAGTTCATGGACATTGACCTGTGTCAGACGGACAAGAACTACTTCTACAGCCTGACAAGATTTAACCGTTGCATGCAACAACGTAACAACCTGTTGAAACAACCCAACGTTCAGCGTGACACCATTGCTGCGTGGGACGAACAGATTGCGTCGGAAGGTGCAAGGATAGTATTGAAACGCCGTGCCTTTTGCAACAGGCTGTCGCAATTTGCAACCAAATGCCACAGCAACCTGACGGACAACGGCGAAGACCTCAACGTACAGTACATCACACAGATTGAAGGAAACACCGTACAGCAACTGCACGACAATTACATTGCACTGCTGTCGGAAAACCTTGACAAAGACATACGAACGGGATTTACCACCGCAGGATGTCAGAGAGACGACGTTTCGATCAAGATAAATGACATTGACGTACGCAGTTTCGGAAGTCAGGGACAACGTCGCACATGTGCGTTGTCATTGAAACTGGCAGAAACGGAAATTATCCACAGCATCACAGGGGAATACCCGATACTTCTTCTTGACGACGTGTTGAGCGAACTGGACGAAAAACGTCAGCGCAAATTGTTGATGTATTCCGGACACACTCAGATACTGCTGACCGTTGCCGTTGGCGTAGACGACCGCCTGCCAAACGATCTCAAATACGCACTGTTCAACGTAAAGCAAGGTTTACTGACAAAACAATGATGACAACAGCCTTTTCGTTGCTAAAAAAGTTACTTAAAATTCATCAAACTTCAAATAAAATCAATGTTTAGTTTGTATAATAAGTGCATTCACTGCAAAAGGGGGATTTGTTATGTACAAGAACTACATCTTCGACCTGTACGGTACGCTGATTGACATCGAAACCAACGAATACGACATGGAAGCCTGGACAAAGATGGCAACCACGCTGTCCTTTCACGACGTCACCTACTCACCCGTCCAACTGAAAGAAGCCTACTTCGCCTGCTGCGAACTGCAGATGCGAAACGGCAAGACCAAGCACAAATACCCCGACATCGACGTTGTTGAGATATTCGAAATGATATTCAAGAACAAGGGCAAGACAGCGACAAAGACGTTGGCAACGCACCTTGCACAGGAATTGCGTGCATTTACCACACTGCGCCTGAAACTTCGTGACGGAGCAATGAAATTCTTGTCCGAACTCAAACGCAAGAAGAAAAACGTCTACCTCTTGTCCAATGCACAGAAGTGTTACGCCCTCCCCGAAATGCGAAAACTTGGTATCTTGAAATACTTCGACGGAATTGTCATTTCTTCGGAATACCAATGCACCAAGCCGGGCAAGGAAATCTTCGACGTACTGTTTGACAAGTACATCAAGGATGACAAACGCAGTTGCGTAATGATAGGAAACGATCTTACATCGGACATTGCAGGCGCAACAGCCTACCACATCGACGGAATGTATCTTGACGTCAACAACACAGGCGAACAGGGTACAAAGTGCAAGTACCGTGTCGATGACGGAAGTCTTGAAATGGCACGCAAGATGCTGCTCAAATAACCACCAATATTACACCACACATGCCACCCGATACATATGGGTGGCTTTTCATATGCATTTTTATTTACGTGTGCCGCCGCACACCTGAAAACCGACCCATATTTTCACAGAAAAAAGGCACATTTCCAACGGAAGCGTGCCTTAAATAGGAAGGTAACAAAATGGCAATACACTACCATGTCAATGATTGCCACAATACTTGTTGTCAGTAGCCCAGGTATTCCACACCTATCAAAAGAATGTCGTTTATCTTACTGTTGGCAATGCGGTAGTACAACACCTTGCCCTTGCGTTCATATGTCACCACATCCATGTCACGCAGGATCTTCAACTGATGGGACACCGTTGTCTGGTTCATGTCCAACAAGGCGGACAAATCCGTCACGCACAACGGCGCAATAGCAAGCGCCGACAACAACCTTACACGGGAATTGTCTGAAAACAACGAAAAAAACCTTGCTATCTTATTGGTGGAACTGCTGTCCGGCATGTAGAAATTGACATCCTGTAATGTTTCGACTGACGCAAACATATTTTACTCCCTTTCGCAATATAATTGTACTGCCACACGTCAAACGCAATGACAATGCAATTGTAACGCACAAACAACGCTACAACTGTCGTAAATTGCAAAATAAACACAAATTTTGTAAAAACAAGGAGGGAAACATGTCACTTAGTAACAATTTGTTGTATCTGCTGTTACTGTACGCTGTGCTGGACAAACAAAACAACCTTTCTCTTACAACGGGATTGATCATTGCCTTTGGCATAATGTTGTTCAACTGCTACCACACAAACAGATGCTGCAACAACAATCAGGTGTCGGGCAACAGTTTCAACTTCCTCAATGGCACACTGTAAAAAAACGGTGGAACATCCGATATTGATGTTCCACCGTTTTTTTTAGGCAAAAGGCACCGCCGCAATTGACAGCGCAGTGCCTTTTAATTACAACTCTTTACTTATTACGAAGTGTGAACTTGTAGGAAGTCTTACTTACAAACTTTTCCCCTGCCTTCAACACCACTGACGGGAAGTTTGGTTGATTGATTGCGTTGGGATACTTTTGCGTTTCAAGACAGAAACCGCTGTTACGCTTGTAGCATGACTTGCCGACATTTCCCGAAAGGAAATTGCCTGAGTAGAACTGTACGCCCGGCAAATCTGTGTACACGTCCATCACAATACCCGTCTTGACAGAGTAAGCCGTTGCAGCGTGGTTGCTGTTCAGACAGAAATTGTGGTCGAATCCGCCTGCAATCTTCAGTTGTTCGTCATCAGCATTGATATCCTGTCCGATTGCCTTGAACACCGTAAAGTCGAAGGGTGTTCCCGCAACGCTTGCAAGTTCTCCTGTAGGAATGAGATTTGGCCTGTCGGGGGTGTAACTGTCGGCATTTATAGACAACATGTTGTCAAGTATGCTGCCGTCACTTTCGCCGTTCAGGTTGAAATACAGGTGATTGGTAACATTGAACAATGTGTCTTTATCGCTTACCGCACGGTACTCAATGTTCAATGCGCCATCTTCTACGCTGTAGACTACTGTAAAGTCAACGTTTCCGCAGTATCCCTGGTCGCCATCCTTACTGTAGTAACGAAGCAGAAGTTTTCCCTCTTCGGTGCTGTCGCTGTAAATCTTCTTGTCAAATCCTTCCATTCCGCCGTGCAGATGGTTTGTGCCGTTGTTGGTTGCCAACTGATATTGCACACCGTTTAACGTAAACTTTCCATCCTCAATACGGTTAGCGCATCTTCCTGCAATTGCGCCCATGTAGTCGCCCTTGGCAATCTGATCGGTTACGGATTTAAATCCCAATGCAACGTCCACCCACTTGTCGCCTGTGTTAACACGCAGTGCAGTAACCGTTGCGCCGAATGTGATGACGTCCGCCTGCAGTTTGTCATCGCTTAAAGTATACTTGTAAATTTCCTGTCCGTTGTAGTTGTCAAAAATACTTTTGTTTATCATACTGTGTTACACCTTATTCGCCGAAGCCGTTGGGATTTTTTGTCTGCCAGTTCCACAAACTGCTGCACATATCGTCAATATCGTACTGAGCCTTCCAACCCAATTCTTTGTTTGCCTTCTCTGTGGAAGCGTAGCATGTTGCAATGTCGCCGGCACGTCTTGGAGCGAACTGGTACGGGAGTTCATGTCCGCAAGCCTTTTCAAATGCATGCAGTACATCCAGTACCGAATACCCCTTACCTGTACCAAGGTTGTAAATGTGTACGCCCTTAGTGGACTTCTCAATTGCCTTGATGTGTCCCAATGCAAGGTCAACAACGTGAATGTAGTCTCTTACACCTGTACCGTCATGTGTGGGGTAATCGTTGCCGAATATCTTCAGATAAGGCAGCTTGCCGCAAGCAACCTGTGCAATGTAAGGTGTGAGGTTGTTGGGGATACCTACAGGGTCTTCACCGATAAGTCCCGAACTGTGTGCGCCAACAGGATTGAAGTAACGCAGCAATGTGATTTCCCAGTCGTGATCGGCAACATACATATCCTGAAGGATCTGTTCGATCATCAGCTTTGTTGCGCCGTAAGGATTGGTTGTGTGCAACGAACAGTTTTCGTCAATGGGAAGACGTTCGGGGTCACCGTAAACTGTTGCACTGGATGAAAAAACAATGCTCTTGACGTTGTGACTGCGCATCACGTCAAGCAACACAAAGGTTCCGCCAATGTTGTTTTCGTAGTATTCCAATGGCTTGGCAACGCTTTCGCCTACTGCCTTGAGTCCTGCAAAGTGGATTACACTGTCAATTGAGTGTTTGTTAAAAACTTCACTCAACGCCTTCTTGTCCCTGATGTCAACGTTGTAGGAGACAACCTTCTTGCCTGTAATCTGTTCTACACGTTGGATGCACTTGGGACTGCTGTTTACGTAGTTGTCAACTACAACAACTTCGTATCCCTGATTCAACAATTCCACTGTTGTGTGGCTGCCGATATAGCCTGCGCCACCTGCTACCAAAATACACTTAGACATATTAAATACCTCTCTTTATCGAAACGCAATGTTGCGTTACAATCATTTAATCCTTGTAGTCGTAGTCGAAGATATCTCCGCCCTCTCTCTTGGGAAGTTTGCCAAGACTTTTCTTCAACTTCAACGCACCACGCACAATTTTTCCGTTGAGCATCATGACAACGCCGTCTAAAACGTCATCTGTAATCTGCGGCATGTAGCATGTTACACGCAAGGGCGAACCGTTTAACATTCGCAACATTCCACTACCCGCAATTGTGTTTTCGTCGTTCCCTGCCAACCACTGTTTCTTGACGTACTTGTAAATTACCCTGCCTATAAACTTGCGTCTGATATCAAGGAAAGTGGATTCCTTAGTGAACAGTTTGTCCTTCTGGTTATATGCAGGAATGTTTCCGTACAGATGAGAAAACTGTTCGTCGGAAACTTCCAGTCCGTCATCGAAATTGTAGTAGCACGGTAACTTTTCTTCCAGACTAATTGTGTCACTTTCCCCCTTTATTGTCAAGGGAAAAGCACCTTCCACAGCGGAAATATTTCGTGCTACGTAAACAGTGTACTTTCCGCTCTTTACCGACCAGCTTCCCGTGTTGACGTCGTAGGACTTGAAACAATCGGATTTCAGCTTAATTGACACCGGTTTTGTTTGACCTGCCTTGACAAGCACCTTTTCAAACGCTTTCAGTTGCTTTAACGGATGTATTCCCTTGTCACTGTCACAACCGATGTAGATCTGCACCGTTTCCTTACCGTCGACTGTTCCTTTATTGGTGAGTTTAAGTCTTACTGTAACTTCACCTTCAGGGTCAACGGAAGAAGGTGTGACCTTGATGTCGGAGTATTCGAATTCACTGTATCCTATGCCAAAACCGAATGGAATCCGAACAGGTATATTTGCACTGTCGTAGTAACGGTAACCTACAAACACACTTTCTTTGTAAAGCACCTTGTTGTCTGTTGCAAAACACTGGTACGTGGGTTGATTTTCCAAAGCAATTGGCCATGTTTCGGCAACTCTGCCCGACGGATTTACCTTGCCTGTCAACACGTCAAGCAACGCACTGCCTTCCGCTTCGCCACCCAGGTAATCAAGTAACAACGCCTTTACCGAATAAATCCAGTCCAGTGCAACGGGTGCACCGCTTTGCACCACCGCAATGACGTTGGGATTAGCATTGGTAACTGCGTCGATGACACGCAGCTGACTGTCTGTAAGAGTCATTGTCGTCCTGTCGTAACCTTCCGCTTCCTCTTCCTTCAATGTTCCTACAACCAGTATTACCTTCGTTGCATTGTTGGCAACTCTGGACGCCTGTTCAAGCATTTCTTGGTCGGTATAAACACCGTCATATCCCTTGGCGTATTCAAAGGAAATTCCGCTGTCATTCAATGCCGAAACAAGACTGTCCGTCCTGAAACTGTTGACTTCGGAACTTCCGCCCCCTTGATAGTGAGGCTTTTCGGCAAGTTGACCTATGACGGCGATTTTATCTTCGGAAGTCAATGGCAGAATATTGCAGGAATTCTTGACAAGTACCGTACTTTCAGCACTGGCCTTACGTGCAAGTTGATGTTGCTTTTCCCAGTCGGCAGGTTTGCCCTTGGGGTTGTCGTTGCACTTCAATGCAAGTTCAATGACACGCACCAGACGTTCGTCAAGTTGTTGTACAGTAAGATTTCCCTCTTCGATTGCCTGTCTTACGCTTGTAGATACCCCATAAGGCATCTGTAAGTCAAGACCCGCCTTGATACTTTGAACACGGTTACTGACTGCGCACCAGTCGGATACTACCATTCCGTTGTATCCCCACTTTTCACGCAGAATGTCGGTGAGCAGATGCTTGTTTTCCGAACACAACGTGCCGTTCAGCTTGTTGTAGGCACACATCACCGTCCACACATCACTGTTTTGAATGGTACGACGAAATGCTTCAAGATAAATTTCGTGCAATGCCTTTTCGTCAATGCAACTGTCACTGATCATACGCTGATGTTCCTGATTGTTGCCGGCAAAGTGTTTCAGCGAAACCCCGACACCCTTGGATGTCACACCATTGACGTACTCAGTTGCAAGTTCGCCTGCCAGAAATGGGTCTTCGGAAAAATATTCGAAATTTCTTCCGCAACGCACATCCCTTTTGATATTGACACCGGGTCCAAGCAAAACGTCTACGCCGCCGTCAAGACATTGTTCTCCCAACGCCTGACCTACTTCCTTTAACAGTTGTCTGTCGAAACTACACGCAATCTTGCTGGCTGTAGGAAAACAAACAGCCTTTTTCGTTCCTTCAGATTCTACCTTACGCAATCCGTGCGGTCCGTCCGACATCCTGACGGCAGGAAGACCTACACGATCCACCTGTAAAGTGTTCCACTGATCCACACCGACCTGAAGAGCAATCTTTTCGTCCAACGTCAGTTGAGACAAAATCTCCAACGCTTTTTCACGGTAATTCATCATACTCTCACCTCTTCACAAAAATCTGTAACACATTGTCACTCTTTGACAAAAAGTGCAAATCCTTGGGATGCCGACTCTATGACACACTGCAAAAAACTAGCCATGTCGTCAAGCGTTACCTTCATCCCGCTGACAATCCAACGTTGCAGTACCGACAGACATCCACCGGATACAAAGTCGTAAAACCTTTCAACCTTTGACATGTCGCTGGTCTTGTCCTCTACAGTATTCAAGAATATTGCCTTGCCGTAATCAAGAAGTTTGTTTACGAAATTGCGGTCGCTGTTTTTGCCCAGCAACATTATGCACATTTCGTAATTTTGCTTGAAAACCTCCAGCAACCCATGATAAAAACTATCCGCACTGTGTGGACTGTTGGTGTAACTGATGAATATTTCCTGCAATTGAAGGAACATTTCCTCTTCAATCTGTTCAAGCAATTCGTATATGTCCTGGTAATGGGAATAAAATGTTCCTCTGTTAACACCTGCTTCATCACACAATTCCTTGACGGTGATTTCCTGTATTGGTTTGGTTGTCAGCAACTGCAAGAAAGCCGACTTAAACATCTTCTGTGTGAGCATTACTCTGTAATCTTTTTTAGCCATATTCTTCCTCCGACACAATGCATAACAAATGATGATTTTTGTGTAATTTACAACTCTGTGATAAATTGTCCCCCACTTTAACTTACAGGTGTACAAATTTCGCCAAATGGGAAACAATTGACTGTTGTATTTTTTCTTTACCTGTATTATACTACAATCAGTATAGAAAATCAACACTATGTTGTTTATTTTATACTGTGATTACAATTGGGGAATTGTATCGGGAGGGTTACAGAATACAAGGAGGAATTAACATGAAAACCTTATATTGTGTAACGGGAGCAACTGGACATCTTGGAAACAACATCGTGCGCAGACTTGTGGCACAGGGACAACACGTCCGTGCATTGATACTCAACGGACAACCCGACTTCATGCTCAATCCATGCGTGGAAAGGTTTTACGGCGACACAACGGATGTTCAATCGCTTGAAGATTTTTTCAAACACAACGAAGATGAGGAAATCGTTGTGATTCACACCGCAGCAATTGTCTGCATAACGCAGAAATACGACGGAAAGGTTTACAACGTAAACGTCAACGGCACTAAAAACATTGTTGACATGTGCATCAAATACCATGCAAAAAAACTTGTGCACGTTGGAAGCGTTCATGCAATAGACACCCAACCAAACGTAGTTGTTAAAGATTGCGAAAACTTTTACCCCGACAAAGTAAAGGGCAACTACGCTAAAAGCAAGGCAATGGCACTGAACTACGTACTGGAAAAAGCAAGAGCAGGTCTTATTGACGCAACAGTATTGCTTCCCAGCGGAATTATAGGTGTACACGATTACAGCCACAACCACCTGATGGAAATGATTAAAAGTTTCATTCGTGGTAAGCTGCCCATTGCAGTCAAGGGCGAATACGATTTTGTGGACGTCGAAGACGTTGTAGACGCCACACTTTCGGCAGTAGACAAGGGCAAATGCGGCGAATGTTACCTTGTCACCAACAAAAACTACACAATCAAACAACTGTTGGACTACGTAAGTGAAAGTCTCAACATAAAGAAGATAAAGACTCTCCTGCCAATAGGATTTGTCAAAATGTTTGCGCCCATGTGCGAACTGCACTACCGCAGACTGAAGAAAACGCCCCTTTTTACAAGTTACTCACTGTCAGTACTGCAAAGTCACGACGTATTCAGTCACGAAAAAACAACCGAACAGCTTGACTACCATCCACGTCCGTTGCAATACACCATCAACAACGTTGTACAGTGGTTGCTTGATTGCGGCATAGAAATTGGCAAGAACATGGCGTTGAAGAAACGCAAGGTAACAAAGAAAGCACAACAGAACTGACAACTTGTGACTGTTATGTAGAAATCCCTCTAATAAACGAAAAAAGCAACCTGAGAAAGGTTGCTTTTTTTTGCTATTTCTTTTTAACACAACGATTTTCAATTGCAACTAACTTAATTTAAATGCCCCCACAAATCGTCTCGTAGTGCTTTCCCCTACCAATACACACAATATTTGACAAACAAATGACAAAACAAAAAGACACGGTATTGATTTACGTCAAGACCGTGTCTTTTATATACTCAAATTATTTGTTTTCAAACAAGTTGCGTGCCATCATTACACCCATGACGGAGGACATCATCAATCCTCTTGTCCAGCCTGACGAATCGCCCAGGCAGTACAGATTGTGTTTGGATGTTTCGAAATTAGTGCCAATCTTGACACGATTACTGTAAAACTTGATTTCGGGAGAGTACAACAGTGTTTCATCACCTGCAAATCCGGGAACAACAATGTCCATTGCCTTGATGAACTCAATGATACTTACCATTGTACGGTAAGGCATCGCAGATGTGATGTCACCTGCCACTGCGTCGGGCAATGTGGGAACAAGATTACTGCGTTGCAGTTCCTTCTGCCATGTACGTTTGCCGTTGATTATGTCTCCGAAACGCTGCACAAGAATGTGACCGTCACCCAGCATGTTTGTCAACTCACCTACTTTCTGAGCGTACTCAATGGGCTTGTTGAATGGGTGCGTAAATTGATGTGAGCACAATATTGCAAGGTTGGTATTGTCGGATTTCAGGTTCTTGTAGGAATGTCCGTTTACCACTGCAAGGTTGTTGTCGTAGTTTTCCTGTGCGACAAATCCACCCGGATTCTGGCAGAATGTACGCACCTTGTTTGAAAAAGGCAATGGGTAACCAATGAGTTTGCTTTCATACAGCACATTGTTTACCTTTTCCATGATTTCGTTGCGCACTTCTACTCTGACGCCAATGTCCACTACTCCTGCTTCGTGGTCGATGTTGTGTTTACGGCACTGATCATCCAACCAGTCAGCACCCTTTCTACCCGTAGCAACAACCACCTTGTCGGCATTTATTGTGAACTGTTCACCGCCCTTGGAAGGCTTGAACACACCACCGACGCACACGTCGCCATTGAACAAAAGGTCACAGCATGTCGTATCAAACAGTATTTCTACACCGCTGGCAATGAGGTGTTTCTGGATGTCGTAGTACAGTTTGTGTGCGTTTTCAGTGCCCAGGTGACGGATAGGACAATCCACAAGTTTCAAACCTGCCTTGATTGCATTGCGACGGATTTCCTTTACCGCTTCGTCATTGTTCAATCCTTCAACATGGGTGTCCGCACCGAAAGAAAGATAGATCTTGTCGGTGTACTCAATCATAGACTTGACTGTGTCGTACCCTACAAGTTCGGGCAAATCGCCACCGACATCTTCCGATAAAGACAATTTACCGTCGGAAAATGCACCTGCACCGGAAAATCCCGTTGTGATGTGGCAGTAAGGCTTACAGTTCATGCACTTGCCCGTCTTGGACTTGGGACATGCACGCTTGTCAATGGCTCTGCCTTGTTCTACAATGGTTATTTCTGCACCGCTCTTTTTTTCAAGAAGTTCCAACGCCGTAAAGATTCCCGCCGGACCTGCACCTACAATAAGTACTTTCATTTCTTTCTCCTTGTTTAAGACAATAAAAAAAGGTCGTACCAACGACCGAATAATCACATATGGAGGGAAATTCTTATAGTCAACTATATGGCAGTTGGTAGAAACGTCCGAGCCCTTTCATCGGACTTATATAAGAACAGTACACATTATATCATAATTTAGAGCTTTGTCAATATCTCATAAGCAATTTTTGCAAGTTATTTTTCACTTTTACCTATTCGAGATTGACAAATCACTCCTTTGTGGTACAATCAGCCTGTGAGGTACATTATGAAAAAGTTTTTTTTAGAGTTTAAAAAGTTTATCACACGTGGCAATGTTGTTGATCTTGCCGTTGCAGTAATTGTAGGCGGCGCATTCGGTAAAATTACTACCAGTCTTGTAAACGACATATTGATGCCGTTGATTTCGCTTGCAGTAGGCGGAGTGGGCATCGAAGATTGGAAATGGGTAATTACCCCGGCAACCTACGACAGCGCAGGAAACGTTGTAACTGCAGAGAGTGCATTGTACTACGGAAACTTCATTCAGACGGTAGTAAACTTCATTGTCATTGCATTGGTTGTATTTGTCATTGTCAAGATTGTCAACAAGGCAAACAGCGGACTGGGCGAACTGACAAGCATTGCCAGGGCTGTGACCATTGAAGAAAGAATACAGTTTAAAAAGGAAGGCAAGACCAACAAGGAAATCCGCACAATTGCCAAGCAACGTGTAGAAAAGGCAAGACTTGAAGCGGAAGAACAGAAAAAAGCCAACGCCAAGCCCGCTACCGAACAACTGCTGACCGAAATACGTGATTTGCTGAAGGACAAGCAGTAATCCTTGTGCGACAAAGGAAACCGGGCTTAAGCAGGTAAAAATAATTTCTCTGTAGTTTTAAAAAATAGAATGTAATTTTTAAAAGGAAACAAAGACACGGTGAAAATACTGTCTGATTACGCATTTTGCTTACTTTATTTCCAATTGATTGACATGTATTCAATTCGCCAGTCTGTTTTGGGACGTAATTAAAATTGCCCCGGCAAGACTTATTTCAACACAAGCTAAAAAATAGCAACGTCCCCTGATTTTTCAGGGGACGTTATTTTACTCGGTGAATTATACTATTAAGTGCAACAGTGAGAGAAAAAAAAAGGAGTTCATACAAATCTGTGGTAAAATAGAGTTGTGAAACTAAAATTTTGCCAAAGGAGATCTGTATGAACTATAAACATTTTACCATA
>DVLO01000013.1 GCA_018715495.1 Candidatus Limihabitans stercoravium
AGTCCCGCAACATTAAAAAAGAACCTGGCGTTAATTAACGCCAGGCCCAAGAAAGTTTTGCATTACCATACACCACAAGATTTGTTCCTTGAAAATCTCTCTTTGTGTTGCACTTGATTTGACAATTCATCACGAATTACAAAAGCCCTGTTTACAATGTGTGTAAACAGGGCTTTTCAGTTGGTATTGGTTGTTGAAATTATTTCCTTCAATCAGTCTTCCAATCCCAACAGGTAATCGGTTGTGACATTGAAAAACCTGGCAAGAGTAATCAGTTGAGAACCTTTGACGTCCGCCTGGTTGTTTTCCCATCGACACAGTGAAGATGAACCTATACCTACTTCTCTGGCAAGTGCTTGTATGGAAAGTCCTTTTTCTGTTCTCAATTCCTTCAATCGCTGTGCAAACATACTTTAAACCGCCTTTTTTGTTTCAGTATAATCCCATTTTAGGGATAAAGTCTTGGCAATCCCTATTTAGGGATGATACAATTATCCCGAAAGGGGGATTTTGCAATCATGGCAAATCTTGTAAAGGTAGTGCTGATTGAAGACTACATGGCGAAAAACAAGTTGTCCAAGACAAAATTTAGTCAGTTGTGTAAGATAAGTTCTGCAACGCTGGACAGAGTACTTAGTTGTGGGAATTACAGTGTAATTGCACTTTTTAGAATAGCCAGGGTACTAGAAGTGGAAGTTCATCAGTTGTTTAACTGATTTGTGTCTGTTGCAATTGATGTGTTACTGTGTAATGTTGATTAAATATCTTCACATGAACATATCACCATGTATGACAAATGCGGTATCTTGTGACACCGCATTTATTTTATGTAGTGGGACGTTGTCCGCTTGTGATTGGTGCAAGTTTTTCCCATGTACGCGGTCCGACAATTCCGTCCACGGTCAGGTTGCTGTCACGCTGGAACTGTTGAACGGCACTCAGCGTATTTGATCCGAAGATTCCGTCTGCGGTGCCTGTAGGGTAAAGTTTGCTTTGCAACTTGTATTGCAGATACTGTACATATACTCCACGGTTTCCTTGTCGTAATGTGGGGTAAGGTGGAAGGAACAACAGCGTTTTCCAAGTCATTGGTCCTGCAATTCCGTCCACTTGCAGACCGTTTCTCTGTTGGAATGCAAGCAATGCTTCGACGGTACGTGTACCCATGATTCCGTCTACTGCAATGTTGTAGCCGTTCAATGTCAATATGTATTGCAACAGTTCTACGAAGTTTCCTGTAGAACCAAGGCGCAGTGTGGGGTAAATGGAAAGATCGTTTCTTGCAATGTAGGGGATTCCCAACCATTCGCAAACGCCCTTGCAACTGCATTCAGCAACCCGCACCTGAAAATCGGGGTCAAGCATGTAACCGGCTTCTGTCAGGTTGGTCATGAATCCCGCTTCCACAAGTGCCGACGGACAGTTTACCTGTGACAGCATTGCAATGTTTAAGTTGTCAACACGTCTGGGACGTTGAAATGCGTCAATGGACAACTGTTCGAAAATTTCCTCTGCAAGTTGCTTGCTCTGAAATGCCTTTGGATTGAGGTTAGAGTAGAAGGTTTCGAATCCGTTTGCGCTGTTGAATGTCTGTCCTGTGCCGAATGCATTGTAGGCAAAGGTAACAAGACATGTCAGGTTTTGACTGTTTACACGTCTTACTCTTGTAGAAAGCGCAACGTCCTGCTGTTCCGGTTTGACGTCGTAGACGTTCAGTCCGTTTCTCAGACACGCCTGCAGAAAAAATCTTTTTGCTTCAACATTGAACTGATTTTCGTAAATCTGCACATTGAGAAAGGGCATCACGGGAGTACGCTTGCCGGCTGTAGGTGGGTTCAGCCCGTGCTCGTCGTTTCCGCCTATTAAAAAGTTGTATGTCATTATTGCCTCCTGTCAAAATCAGTTTATGCACGGTGTGACAAACTTGTGCAATACCATGCAATTTGTCAAATTTGTGCAAAATGTTGTAGTAATTACGTCACGGGTATTGACTTTGCTGTCAATATTTGGTAATATATTGACTAATATTAATATCAGGAGGTCAATATGGACGGGGACGGGTGTGTCCAGTATCACGGGCGCAGCGTATTGAACAACAGAAATGTACACCGTGTGTTTACAAGATATGTGCTGTAATCAATCAGTGATTATCTTATTTAATTTAAAAAACACAAGGAGTACACAATGGATCAATACATAGGTTATATTATAGCAATGGTGGCATGCATCATAGGTTCGGCGTATTTCTCGGCGACTGAAACGGCGTTTTCATCATTTAACAAGACAAGACTCAAGACCCTTCAAGAAAAGGGCAGTAAGCGAGCTTCTCTTGTACTGAAACTTTCGGAAAACTACGACAAATTACTGTCAACATTACTGATTGGTAACAACATTGTAAACATTTTGGTTGCGTCACTTGGTACAGTGATGTTTGTCAAGATGTACGGCGATGTAGGTGCAACAATTTCAACTGTGGTAATCACCATTGTTGTATTGATATTCGGCGAAATAAGTCCCAAGAGTATTGCAAAGGATTTTCCGGAAAAATTTGCAATGTTTTCCGCTCCATTTTTGCAACTTTTGATATGGATATTGTTGCCTCTCAACTTCCTGTTTACAATGTGGAAGAAGTTTCTGTCGCTGTTTTTCAAGCACAACGGTGACGACAAGATGTCGCAGGACGAACTTCTGATGCTGGTGGACGAAGTTCAGGAAGAAGGCAGCATTGACGACAGCGAAGGTAATCTTTTGCGTAACGCAATTGAATTTTCCGAATTGCGTGCAGAGGATATATTGACTCACCGTGTCGATCTGGAATCGCTGTCCATTGACAGCACCAAGGAAGAAATTTCCGATTTGTTCGAAACAAGCAAGTTTTCAAGATTGCTTGTTTACAGCGAAGACATAGACAACATTGTGGGCGTACTGCACATCAAGGATTTCTACACTAAGGACGGAATTACGTCAAAGAGTATAGAAGAAATAATGACTGCACCAATCTTCATTCACAAGACGGAAAAGGTCAGTTCGCTCCTGAAACGTCTGCAGGCGGAAAAATCTCACATTGCAGTGGTGCTTGACGAATTCGGTGGAACACTGGGTATCGTCACCATGGAAGATATCCTGGAAGAATTGGTGGGAGAAATCTGGGACGAACACGACGACGTGGAGGAAGACTTCAAACAATTGCCTTCCGGTGAATACACAGTCAACTGTGACGTCAGCATGGATGATTTCTGCAATTTCTTTGACATACAGATTGAAAGCGACAGCAGTACATTGAACGGCTGGATTGCCGAAAAACTTGACAAGGTTCCCGAAAAGGGCGAACAATTTACCTACAATACATTGCAAATCACCGTTACCGAAACGGACTCGCACCGTGTAATGTCGGCATTGATTAAGGTAGTTGAGCCCAAGGAAGAAGAAACAGAAGAGTAATTTAATTAAAGCACATCTGCAGTAAACAATGCAGGTGTGCTTTTTTTGTGCGCCGATAAATTGTTTTTACGACAGATTGGGCAGAGCAAATGCATTTTTTGTTTATATGAACATATGTGAATTAGTACAAATGTATTAAAGGCTAAATTTACAAGTGTAAATGTTTTCTTTTAGCGAAATTTGTTTATTTTTGGCAAATTAGTGTTGACAGCCCTATATTACGTATGTTATAACGTGCAATCAACATGGCGGATTACGAAAAATTCCGGGAAATACTTGGAAATATGGATGATCGTGAAGGCTACGCATCTTCAACAATAACAACGTCAGGTTCGGGCGCTACACTTACAATGCTTGGTGTTGAGCTGTTTTCTGCCAATACCTTCGCCAAGTTGGGAAGCAGTGCTACAGTGTACGATATCAGCGGCAACGTTGTGACATCTACCGACAAAGCATTGGTAATGGATGCAAGAAGCATGTACACCTTCGTGGTTTACAATCTTTGTGGCAAGATTATAGACAAGACGCTAAAAGTAAACTAAATACAGGGTGTTTTTCACTCATTTTACACTACAAAAAACTTAACGATTTGCTGTTTGATAAGTTGTGTTTATGGTAACATAAATAGGGCAAAGTTCACTGCCAATCGCCTCACCTGTGAAGATGTTAAAAAGTACTAAAATATGGGGTAAAAATAGTGTATATTGTTATATAGTTGTAAAAAATTTGCCAACAATTGGAAAAAAAATAAAAAAATGGTTGTTTACGTAAGAAAAATGTGGTATCATTAAGTTGCAATTTTATGGTCTTGAATTTGTTTTTGCTCTCCTGATGAGATGGTGTGGAGAGTGGAAATGTTCTCAGGGGCTTTCTACAAGGGGATTTGTATGATTTTTGATCTTCAAAAAGCAGGTTTACTTAAAAGATTTTCCGCCTATCTGTTGGACTTCATTTTACTGTGTGTGTTGGCAGTTGGATTTGCATTGGCGGTATCTGCAATTACCGGCTACGAAGGCTACCTTGCGAAATACTCCGAACAGATTGAAATTTATGAAGAAAATTACGGCAAGATAAGCGAAGTAACAGAGGAAGTCTACAACGGTCTGTCCGCTGATGCCAAGGCTTGCTACGATGAGGTTGCAAGACTGTTTGCTACTATTCAGAATCTTATTTTACTTATGACATCATCAGGTATCTTTTTGGCTTACTTTATTCTGGAGTTTTTGTTACCGTTGAAGTTCAGAAATGGCCAGACTGTGGGAAAGAAGGTATTTGGTCTTGCGGTCATGCATTTGAATTTTGTAAAGGTTTCGGGTATAAGCATGTTTATCAGAACAATGCTGGGTAAATATACCATTGAAACAATGTTTCCAATTTTAATTATTATTTTGATATTCTTTGGTGGTATTGGTTTTATAGGTACATTGATACTTTTTGCATTACTTATTTTACAGATTGTAATGTTTTTTACGTCGGGAACGTACAGTCCGATTCACGACCTGTTGGCTAAAACAGTAGTTGTGGATTTGTCAAGCCAGATGATTTTCGACAGCGAAGAAAAAATGATTGAAGCGAAAAAAAGCGCATCTGCCCAAGAAGCAGAACGCCAACAATATTAATATCAACGAAAGGAAAAGAAGATTATGAAAGTTGTATTGCAAAATATCACTAAAATTTTCCCAAGCAGAAACAAGAAGTCCAACGAAGAAGTCGTTGCTGTCAATGACTTTACTTTTGAAATTCCCGACGGTAAACTCATCGGTTTGTTGGGACCTTCCGGTTGCGGTAAAAGTACAACACTGTACATGATCAGCGGACTTCTGGCTCCCACAAGCGGACAAATCTTCTTCGGTGAAGATGATGTTACTCAATTGACACCGGAAAACAGAGGTGTAGGTTTGGTATTCCAGAACTACGCACTGTATCCGCACATGACAGTTAAGCAAAACATCTTGTTCCCGTTGCAGAACTTCAAGGGTGAAGCCAAACTTTCTAAAGAAGAAATGTTAGAACGTGCTTTTCAGGCTGCTAAGTTGGTTCAGATTGACGAATTGTTGGAAAGAAAACCCAACGAATTGTCAGGTGGTCAGCAACAGCGTGTTGCAATTGCACGTGCATTGGTAAAGATGCCCAGAGTCTTGTTGCTTGACGAACCTCTTTCTAACCTGGATGCCCGCCTTCGTTTGCAAACACGTGAAGAAATCCGTCGTATCCAACGTGAAACCAAGATCACAACGGTTTTCGTTACTCACGACCAGGAAGAAGCAATGAGTATCAGTGACATGATTGTAGTAATGAAACTGGGCGTTGTTCAGCAAATCGGTCAACCTCAGGAAGTTTATGACAATCCTTGCAACTTGTTTGTTGCTAAATTCCTTGGAACTCCACCAATCAACGTGTTTACTGGAACAGTTAAGGGTGGCAAGCTGTACATCGGAGAAGATGCTGTAATGGATGTCAATGGTGTTGAAGACCAGGAAGTTTACGTTGGTATTCGTCCGGAAGGATTTATTGTTGACGCTAAAGGTGGATTCAAGTGCAAGCTCAGCAACCTTGAAGTAATGGGCAGAGACGTCAGCGTTGTAAGTTACAACGACGCTTCGTTGAATCCTGTAGTTCGTTCTATTGTTGATGCCGACAACAAGATTGACAGAGACAGTGAATTTATTACATTTGCATTGAAGCCTCACAAGGTATTCCTGTTCAACAAGGAAACTGAAGCAAGAATTTACTTGGAAAACAAGTCGGAAAATAAAAAGGAAACCAAAAAGGCAAAGGGGGGCAAGTAATATGGTAGAATCCAAACAACATTGGAAAGCATGGTTGTATCTGTCACCTGCAATCATCCTGTTGTTAGTATTTACAGTTTATCCCATTGTAAACACGCTGTACATGGCTTTTGCCAACGGATACGGAATGATGTCTGCTGCAGGCGGACAGAAGTTTGAATTTGGTATTGAAAACTTCAAGAAGGTTCTTGAATGGGGCGGTTTCCTCACAGCAATGAAAAACACGCTTCTGTTGTGTATTCTGACTGTTCCCATTTCAACAATACTTGCATTGCTCATTGCTGTTATATTGAATTCTATCGGACCATTGAGAAGAGTACTGCAGACAATTTACTTCCTGCCTTATGTTACCAACTCAATTGCTATCGGTATGGTATTTGCTGCAATGTTCAATATCACAGGTAGTTTCATTGGAACTGAAAATGAAATTGTTTACACTTCCGGTATCATAAACAATATCATTGAGTTTTTTGGCGGTACCAAGGTGAACTGGATCAACCCGGGTTCCAGTTACTGGGCTAACATCTTTGTGTTGGTAATCTACATCGTATGGAATGCATTGCCTTTCAAGATTCTAATCTTGCTGGGTGGTTTGCAAAGCGTAAACAAGCAGTACTACGACGCTGCAAAGATTGACGGTACAGGTAAGTTCCGTACATTGACACGTATCACTGTTCCTCTGCTTTCTCCGTTGATTGCCTACATTGTAATTACAGGTTTCATTGGCGGATTTAAGGAATATTCCAACGTAGTAGGTATATTTGGTGAGTCAATGGGCCCCGCAGCCGATCCCGGAAGATTGAACACAATGGTAGGTTACATTTACGACAACGTTGCAGGTAAGTTGCCCAACAACCAAGGTAAGGCCGCCGCAGCAGCATTGATTTTATTTGTAATCATTCTTGCCGTCACACTGATCAATCTGTGGGTAAGCAAGAAGAAAGTGCATTACTGAGGAGATCGTTATGGCAAAAGAAATTACAGTTAAACAAACAAATATCGGAATGTTGGCATCACGTCAGAAGTTCTGGGGCGTTGTCAGCATGACATTGAGATACGTATTCTTGATCTTGGTTGCTGTTACAGTATTGTTCCCGTTTTATTGGATGATCATTTCGTCCTTGAAGACGCTTGACGAATACCGTTCCGCAGTCCCCACTTTCTGGCCTCAGACATTGGATTTTAAAAACTACGCCGAAGCATTTGAAGTGGCAAATCTGGGCAGATTGTTCTTTAACACAGTGTACGTTGGCGTTGTATCGACAATACTTTCAATTGTAGTAACAATTCTCAGTGCATTTGCTTTCGCAAGACTGGAGTTTAAAGGCAAGAACGTGCTTTTTGCAGGATTGCTTGCAACAATGATGATTCCTGGTGAATTGTTTACAATCACAAACTACATCACGGTTGCTAAACTTGAATGGTTGAATACCTATATCGTATTGATTGTTCCTTTCCTTGTAAGTGTATTCTATATTTACTTGTTGAGACAAAGTTTCCTGCAAATTCCCAACGAACTTTATCTTGCTGCCAAGGTGGACGGAACAAGTGACTTAAAGTATCTCATCAAGGTAATGATTCCGTTGGCATTGCCGACAATCATCTCTATTACCATATTGAAGATGATGGGCGCATGGAACAGTTACATGTGGCCTAGATTGGTAGCAAACGACGAAGCTCACACATTGATTACGTACGGTTTGCGTAATGCGTTTACCGATGCATCGGGAGAAGTTGACTACCCCGTACAGATGGCTGCGGTAGCGTTGGTATCTATTCCGTTGTTCCTGGTGTTCATTTTCTTCAGAAAGTACATCATGAAGGGCGTAAGCAGAAGTGGTATCAAGGGTTGATTTATTGACCTTGTACATAGATTTTATTTAAATCGCAGGAGGAAAAAATGAAAAAAGTTTTAGCAATTGCCTTAGTGCTTGTTGTGTTGTCGGCAACTTTGGTTGCATGCGGACCAACTAGCAGCGGTAAGACTGAAATCGTATTTTACCATACAATGGGACAAAACCTGAGAGATGTTTTGGATAGATACATTGTCGAATTCGAAAAGTTGTATCCCCAGTACGACATCCAGCACAAGCAAGTTGGTGGTTACGAGGACGTAAGAGATCAGGTTAACTCTGAAATTATAGCCGGTAAACAGCCCAACATTGCTTATTGTTACCCCGACCACGTTGCATTGTACAACATTGCAGGTGCAGTTCAGACATTGGATGAATATATCAACAGTACAGAAGTAGTTGAACGTTCAGACGGCGCAACTGAAATTGTAGGCTTGACAGATGAACAGAAAGCAGACTTCATTGAAGGTTACTATCAAGAAGGTGCTCAGTTCGGTGACGGCAAGATGTACTCAATGCCATTCAGTAAGTCTACCGAAGTTCTGTACTACAACAAGACATATTTTGAAGAGAACAAATTGACAGTACCCACAACTTGGGACGAAATGGAAGAAGTTTGTGCTAAAATCAAGGAAATTGAAAATGCGAAGGGAAACACAGATATAATTCCTCTTGGTTATGACAGTGAAGACAACTGGTTCATTACAATGTGTGAACAACTTAATTCCGGTTACACACAGGTTGACAAGGAAAATACCTCAAATCAATTTATTTTCAACAATGATGCAAACAAAGAATTCGTTAAGAAGTTCAGCGATTGGTATGCTAAGGGTTACGTTACAACAAAAGCATTGAATGGTAATGCGTATACATCCGACCTGTTCACGAAGGGTAAGAGCATGATGTGTATCGGTTCTTCTGCCGGTGCTTCCAATCAGATTCCCGACCCGGTTGGTGGTAAGTATCCATTTGAAGCGGATATCACAAGCATTCCTCAAATTGACCCTGAAAATCCCAAGGTAATTTCTCAAGGTCCCAGCGTTACAATCTTGAAGAACGCTAACAAGGACGAAGTGCTTGGCTCATGGTTGTTTGTCAAATTCCTTACAACAAACGCAGCATTCCAGGCAGACTTTTCAATTGCTTCCGGTTACGTTCCCGTAATCAAGTCAACAATGGAAGACCCGGCATTTGCTGAACACCTGTCAGGCGCTAACGGCCACGAAGGTTTGGTTGCGTTGAGTTCTCTTGTTTGTATGGAACAAGAAAGCGCTTACTACGCTTCACCGGCATTCTACGGTTCTTCGTTTGCTCGTGACGAAGTAGGTCTTTTGATGCAAAAGTGCCTTGTTGAATGCAGTCAGAATTTGGATAATCTTGATGCATTTTTGGATCAAGTATTCGAAGCAGCAGTGCAAAATTGCATACAGGCAATCAGTTAACAAATTGTCTGGTGATACTTAGCAGATATTTACGTCTGCTAAGTATCACTGTTTAAAAAAATGAGAGATCTTATGAAAAATTGTAAAATTTTAGCATTAATCCTGGTGTTGGTGGTGTTGACAAGTTGTATTGTGGCTTGTGACCCCACAGCCCCACAGTTGACTGACTACGTATCTCAAGTTAAGTTGGATATGTCCAGCGAAACAGCGAAACAGGAAGTAACTGTCAGAAATTACATTGACGGTGATACAACGCACTTTGACGTTCCTAGAACTATTTCTGAAACTGGTGTGCTTAAGGCAAGATATCTGGCAATCAACACTCCTGAATCAACCGGTGTAATTGAGCCTTACGGTAAGGCTGCATCTAACTTTACCAAGGAAAAGTTGAAGAGTGCGGTGTCAATCATAGTTGAATCGGACAAAAGCACATGGGAAAAGGATTCTAACGGTAGATTCCTTGTGTGGATCTGGTATCAACCAAGCGAAGGTGCCGAATATCGCAACCTGAATCTGGAAATCTTGCAGGAAGGTCTTGCTGTAGGTAGCAATGCCGGAGACAATCGTTATGGTCAGTATTGCTTGGATGCACTTGCACAGGCGCAAGAAGCGAAGTTGTACGTCTTCTCCGGAGTTGAGGATCCTGATATGTATTACGGAAGTGCAATTGAATTGACACTGAAGGAACTTCGTCTGAATATCGAAGAGTACAGCGGCAAGAAGGTTGCATTCGAAGGCGTTGTTTCAATGAATGACGGAGGTAGCATTTGGATCGAAGAATATGACGCTGAAACAAATGCCTACTTCGGAATCACAGTGTTTTACGGCACATCAAACATTGGCTCAACCGGAAGAAAAATCTTGACAATGGGAAACCGTGTTCGTATTGTTGGTAACGTTCAATTTTGGGAAACAGGTGGCACCTATCAGATTTCCAACTTGAAGTATATCATTAGAGAACCGGACAATCCAGACAACATCCAACTGATCAGTGAAGGACATTCTGCTGCCTACACGTTGGTTACAGCACAGCAATTTAAGCAAGGCGTATTGAGTATCGAACAGCCTGACGGCGAAGATGCTAAAATCGCTTTCGCTGAAGCGGCTTTGGATACCAGTATTTCTATGAATGGACTTACCGTCGAGAGTGTATATACAACTCAGGACGGTGACAGTGAAGGAGCAATGACTCTTACATGTAACGCTGAAGACGGTACAGTAATTGTAGTACGCACAGCGGTGTTTAGAAATGAAGATGGATCACTGATGACAGAAAGTGATTACCTCAACAAGACAATCAATGTTAAAGGTTTTGTAAGTTACTTCAACAATGAATACCAGATTGATGTCTTGGCACCCGAATTTGTTACCATAGTATCTTGATACTGTGATATAAAGATTTACTTTAAAAAGGAGAAAAATCATGAGAAAGAAACTACTTGTTCTTGCATTGGTACTTGTGCTTGTCATGAGCCTTTCCGTGGCATTGGTTGCTTGCAACCCTACTGAGGAAGCGGGCAAGGCACCTGCATCGGAACTTGAAAGAGCTAAAGAAGCAGTTCACACAATGTACAAGGATAGAATCCCTGCTGAAACTGCATCTTCTTTCAGTGTTGCATCAGTAATCAGCCTTGATGGTGGTGTTTATGTTTTCCCTGTAAGTTGGAGTGTTGACAGCAATGAAATTACTGTTGGTACACCCGAAGACAATCAACTTACAATCAACATCCCTGAACCTAGTGCAGACATCAACTACACGTTGACTGCTACCATTACAGCAGATGACGGAACAAAGGCTACAGTTGAATTCGAACGCAAGGTTCCTAAGTTCGTTCTTTTCACATGGGAACAGTACAAGGAAGCATGTGAAGCAGGTGATGAAACAACAGTTGTTGTTAGAGGTTTCGTAGTAGGTATTAACGAAGAACCCAATTCAAGTTCCAAGGGTTCAATGTGGATCATGGACGCTGAAGGAAACGGCTACTATGCTTACAAGCCGAAGCTGGATTCTAAAATCACAGAAACAAGAGAAAGTATTCTTGCTGAATTTCCTTTTGGAACAGAAGTAACTGTAACAGGCACAGTAACAGTGTACGGTGGTGCATATGAATTCGATACAGGTTGTACTGTTGTAAAAACAGGTAAGACTGCAACAGACAAGGGTGTTACTCTTGACTACACTGATGTGACTGAACTTTGGAGCAAAGCAACAGAAGAAACTAAGTACACATTGATTCCTTCTCAGTCTACATTGGTATCTCTTGAGGGAGTTACATTAGGTTCAATCGACGGTAAAAACTATAAGTTTACAGTAGAGGGTAGTGATATTCAATACATCATGTACATGGATACTTACCTGATGGATGAAACAGAACTTGCTAAACTTACAGCTAAATGGGAAGTAGGTGCTAAGGCTAACCTCAAGGGTATTTGCAACGTATTCGGTAGCGTTTACCAAGTATATCCTGAAGATTCCAACGCATTGGAAATCATCAATGAAGACCTGACAGATGCTCAAAAGGTTGAAAGAGTTAAGAATGCTCTTGACATCGCAGTGAAGAACTACGGTTTTTCCGGTGAAGTAAAGGTTGCAACAGCCGGTGACGGACAGTTGTCCGACGTAACAATCACTTACTCTTCAAATAGCCCTGCTATCACATTTGATGCTGAAAAGGGTGTGTTGGTAATTGACAAGCAACCTACAGCACAGACAGTAACAGTTACTGCTACAATTAGTTTGAACGGTGAAACTGCTACTAAGGAATTTACAATTAAAGTAACAGATGACAAGTACGACCTTGTTGAAAATCCTGTAGCAGATACTGCTTACAAGTTTGGTTTCTATCAAGGCAACAACAACAAGATGTTGTATCTGACAGGTGAAGGTAAAGACTTCCTTGACACAACAGAAGATGCAACAAAAGCTCCCGACTTCTTCCTTGAAGCAGTAGAAGGCGGATACAAGATTTATTGGAATAACAATTCCGCAAAGAGCTACATCGCAGTTTATAAAAACTCTGACGGCAAGGTTCGTTTGCAATATAACACAACAGGTGCTGTTTGGACATATGATGCTGAAACAGCTACATTCAAGACAGTATTCGAAGGTTCGGATTACTATCTTGGTACATATAGCAATTTCGACACAGCTTCTATCAGCAAGTGGGATACAATGCCTACAAGTTTCCCCTCTCACATGGTTAAATTGAGAGAACTTTCAGCGGATGAAAAGGTAGCGGCTGCTAAGGAAGCTCTTACTCTTGAAAAGTCCTACAGTGCTGACTTCACATTGCCTTCCGAAGGTATGTACGGAACAACACTTACATGGACAGTAAAGGAAGAAAACCCCGCATTGGTTATTGACGGTTACAACGTAACAGTAACTCCCGGTAGCACAGCAGTACAAGTTGTAATTGTTGCTACAATTGCCCTTGACGGTGCAACCAACCTGACAAAGGAAATCACAGTTACAGTTGAAGAACTGAAGGTTTATTTGCCTGAATTCGTAACCGAACCGGCAGCTGGACAGTACAAGCTTGCCGTTGCACAAAACAACCTTGGTAAGACATTGTACTTCACAGGTGCTATGGATGGTTTCTATCTTGGAACAACTGAAAACGCCGGCGAAGCTGTAGATGTTACTTACGAAGTTGCCGAAGGCGGATTCTACCTGTCCTTCATGGTTGACGGCGCTAAGAAGTATGTAGAAATGTATGACCGTGGCGAAGGCAAGGCCGGAGTACAAATTGTTGATACACCTACAGCTGTATTTGTACTTGATACTAAGTACAACATGTTGACAGCCAAGTTTGGTGACAACACATTCTACCTTGGAACATACAATACATTTGATACACTTAGTGCAAGCAACGTTTCATTCGTTAACGATGACAACGTTGATAAGACACAGTTCCCTGCAAGACTTGCAACATTGAAGGTTGCAACAGACGCTGATCTTGTTCAACTTGACAAAGACGCTCTTGAACTTAAAACATCCTACACAGACAATTTCACATTGCCTGCAACAGGTGCAAACGGTTCAACAATCACATGGGCAGTAACCGAAGGTACAGCAATCACAATCGATGGTACAGAAGCTACAGTTGTTCGTGGTGACGCTGACGCAACAGTTAAGTTGACAGCAACAATCAAGTTGAACGAAGAAACACTTACTAAGGAATTTACAATCACAGTTCCTAAGATCGTTGAACCCGGCGAAGGTGCACTTGCTACATTCACATTCGGTGAAAATGGTGCAGCAGGTCACGTGGACGGTAGCGAAATTCAAACCTATACTGAAACATCTAACGGTTATACATTGGAATTGACCGGTTTGACAAAGGTGTACAGCGGTGCTTTTGATGCAATGGGAAACAGTTGTTTGAAACTTGGTACAGGTCGTGCAATAGCATCATTGTCATTTACAGTTGGGGATGATGTTAAGTCTGTAAACATTTACATTGCTTGTTACAAGGCTAATAAAGGTAAAGTTAATATCAACGGAACAGATTACGAACTTGCAAAGTTGTCAAACAATGGCGAATATGATTGCATTACAATTGATACATCATCAGTAAAGACAATCACATTGGCTACACTTAAAGGTACGACCCGTGCAATGATTAACACAATTGAGTTTTGTGCTTAATTGTTAAAATTAAAATCAAAACAAAAGCCAAGTCTTCGGACTTGGTTTTTGTTTTGCTAAATAACTTTAGTAATAAGTTGAAAAATCCTTTAAATATTTGTCTATTATTGGTTGCTTAAATATTCGGTAAATAATGCACACAAAGCTTTGTGACACATTGCTTTTTGGCATTCAGATTTTAATTTAATGTAAATTTGTTTTAAAATTTGAAATACAATATAAAATTTAATAGAACAAAAAAAGCCGTCGGATGACGGCTTTTGTTTATTGTTGAATTGATTACATCTTTTCCTTGATTGCTTTCCATACCTCAACGCTGCTGCGTTGCGTTGTCATGGGGGTGACGGTGATGTATCCGTCAATGGTGGCGTCTGTGTCAATGGTGTGGTCGTGGCTGTTTTGGTGCACGCAGTAGCCGTTTTGTTGCCACATATTGTCGCCTAAATGTTCGAATTGGTCTGAAAAATACGCACCGCCCATCTTTGTCAATACTACTTCGCCCGATTGAGGGGGTATATTTACGTTGTAGATGTTGTTGTGGTCAAGCAGGTTGTGTTTTACGAAAAAGTCGTAAACCTTGTCAAGACTGTTTTTAGCGCCTTCAAATGTGGTGAATTCGGTAGAGAACGCTATTCCGTTTGAGCCTCTGAGCGACGCTTCGAACAGTGCACCTACCGTTCCGCTGTACAAGATGTCTTCGCCCATGTTGTAACCTTTGTTGATTCCTGAGAAAATCAGGTCGTAGTGTTGGTTGAGTCCCAGGGTAGCAAATCTTACACAGTCAACCGGTGTGGAATGTACGGCAAATGCTTTTGTTTCGCCAAGTCCCAGCGTTGTTTCTTCAATCTTGAAGGGTTGGTGTATCTGTATTGCGTGACTTTTGCCGCTTTGTTGATCTACGGGTGCGGATATCCACACTTCACCAAGTTTAGTTGCCCATTTAGCCAGTATTGCCAGCCCTTCGCTGTGTATTCCGTCATCGTTTGTAATAAGAATCTTCATGTTGTCCCCTATTTGGTTTTAGTATTACAGCCAGTTGTCGTTATTTGCCTTGTAGTCGGCTACCATCTTGTCGGCGTCAGCAATCAAGAGATCCGATTCTTCCTTTTTGTACAATGTTGCGCCGCAAGTGTATTCGTGACCGCCGCCGTTGTACTTTTCGGCAAGTTTGTGTATTTGCATGAATCTGCTGCGAAGTCTTACTCTGATTGTCTTGTCGGGCATTTCGATAAATGCAATCCAAGCAATACAGCCCTTGATTCCCGACAGAAAAGAAACAACTTCGCTTGCCTGTTCGGTCGTCAATTTGAAACGGCGTTGCATTGCCTTGTCAACGTAGATGTGGGCAACTCCGTGTTCTGTTACGTTCATCTTCTTGTACACGTAGGACTTGAACTTGAGCATTTCGAAGTCTTCAAGGTAAAGATGTGCAAAGAGATTGTCGGTATCAATGCCGAAGTCAAGCAGTGTACCTGCAAGGCGCAGTGTGTCCCCGTTGACCGTTTCGTAGCGGAAGCGTCCGCTGTCGGTAACCATTCCGCAGTAGATGTAGGTTGCTGTCTGCTTGTCCATCTTCAGTTTGTCACGGAAAGTGTAGTAGAAATAGGCTATCATTTCACTAGCCGAAGAACGCCAGCTTTCAATCCAACACAAGTCGCCGTAAGGCTTGATGTCGATGTGGTGGTCTATTTTTATTACTTCCTTAGCCAGATTCCACTTGGCATTTGACATTCTGTCTGCCGTTGCTGTGTCGATTACAATCAACAGTGCGTCCTTGTAGAATTCATCCGAAACGTCTTCGTCGTCTTTGCCCAGAAATGCAAGGTAGTCGGAACTATCATTGGTGATCAGTCGGATGTCCTTTTCGGGATAGGTCAATCTGAGCATTCCCGTAAGTCCCTTTGTAGAACCGATTGCATCCCCGTCGGGACGTTTGTGCCTTGACACAATAATTTTGTCGTATTGTTCGATTTTGTCTAAAATTTGTTGCATCTTTTGCAGTTGTTCAGTCATTTTATTACCTCTTAATCAGTTTCGCCTATTGCGTCAAGGTCTCTGAGCATTGCCATTGCAGTTTCTTTGTCAGCAACAGTTGCTCCGCTTGCCTTCTGGTGTCCGCCGCCGCCGTACTTTACAGCAACGGGATTGATGTTGTACTTTTTAGAACGCAATTCGCACAACACGCCTTTGTCTGTTTCTGTGAAGTTTACCCAGTTGTCAACGCCCTTGATTTCCGACATTACTCCCACCATACCACGTGAAATTGTAAATGTATCTACGCCAAGCGCATCCAGTTCTTCCCTGGTGGTGTAAATGTACGCTGTGTTGCGTTCGGTGAACTGTATCTTCAGCACATACTGCGCACGCAGTTTTATCATGTCGAAGTCATCCTGATACATGGGAACGTAAACATCGTTAATGTCAAATCCCTGTTCAAGCAATGTTGCGGCAATTCGGAATGTTTCGGGGGTAGTTGCATCGTAGCGGAAACGTCCGCTGTCGGTGACCATTCCTGTAAACAGTGATTTTGCCGACAACTTGTCAAACTTCCAGTTGTTTGTAATTGCAAAGTGAGCAATGAGTCCTGCACAGCTTTCACGTGACGTGTCAAGTACTTCAACATCGCAGATTTTTTCCACAAACAAGTGGTGGTCAAATCGCAGTGTTGCGGCTGCAGTAGTGTATCTGTTGTCGGAAATGAGAAATTTAGCAGAAGAATCCAGCACAATTGCCAGAGCGTTGTTGTAGGTTTCATCGGGAATTTCATCCATCTGACAGTCGTCCATGAAAGAGTATCTGCCTGCGCTGTCACCCACAACAAATATTTTCTTGTCGGGGTAGTTGAGATTGAGTAAATTCTTCAATCCTATCTGGCTTCCCAATGCGTCGCCATCAGGATTGTTGTGCCTGTGTATTATAATTGTGTCAAATTTTTCAATTAATTCAACAGCCGTTTTGTACATGATTCACCTCACAAAAGTTTAGAGTTTATTGTAACATATTTTGTGCGTTTAGTCAATTTCTTTCGGTGACCTCAATGGTGGCGCAAACATATGCTGAATCAGACAGTATTTGCTGTCTTTGGGAGGAAAACATGGAATTTCTGTTAAATCACATTGCGGAAATTGTTTCGGCGGTGATTGCAATTGTGTCATTTACAATGGGGTTAATTTCAGTAATCAAGGCTAAAAACAAGGACGCAATCTACAAATTACTGATGGATGCAACCAAAGAAGCCATTATACTTGCCGAAAAAGTTCAAAATGCTGATGAAGGCACCAAAAAGCAAGTCGCTTTGGATTACGTAAAACAAATATTTGAACAAAACAAGAAGAAGTACGATGAATCACAAGCAAGTTATCTGCTTGAAGAGATGATGGACGTTGTCAAAGCGGTTAACGGAGAAAATAAGTAAGATACGTAATCAATATCAAATTACAGTAAAAGGCAAGCCGATTGGCTTGCCTTTAATTGTGTCAGTTTGAGTTTTTAAATCAATCTTGAGAAGTGTATTTCTTGGACAGGTTTGTAAAGTTCTTTTCGGCGCAAATTTTGTCAAGAATTGCCTTCATTGCACGATCCATTTCGCTGTCGACGGTGTAGTCGCTCTTGACGTAGAAGTCTACACGGTTTTCGTCAACAAGGTAGGTTGCGTCTTCATGGTTACGGTAAACGCCGATTGCGTATCCGCCACGTTGACGTGCCAGTTTCATGCTTGGAATATCTGTCAATCCGTCTCCAATGTAAATCATGTTGTCAAAAGACACAACACGCTTGTCTTTGGGCATGTACATGTTCAGAGTCTTGTGATCGGCAACATCCTCTACTCCCTTGTTGATACGATACAGAAACTGCGTCTTGCTGGTGTAGTTGATGGCAACAGCGGGCCAAACGGGTTCGCCATTTTCATCGTACACATAATCGCATGCAAATATATTGTAGAATTCTTTTGCAATGTCGCAACCTTCAATCATGGGTTTGAGTCCGCATGAAATGATGTAGTGTCTCACTTCCAGACCAAGGCTTGCTCCGTAGTCGTTAATGCGTTTGAACCATTCTTTTACGCCGTCGAAAAACTCTACGCCCTTGCCCATTTCACGCAGTTTTTCCGCAGAAAGCGGTGTTCCACGTTGTTTGGAAAGTTTTGCCATCAGCAACATGTAGGCAAGAATGTGATCCATGTTGTATTTGTGCGAAACAACTTCACATTCCGCCCAAAATTCGGAGGCAGACATTCCAAGTGAAGGGATGAAGGTGAATTCCTGCATGTCCTTGGTGGAAAGAGTGTTGTCGAAGTCGTAAATTACAGCAACAATTGTTTTGTCCATATTTGCACCCTCCTTTTGTCAGATTTACTTCAGTTTAAATACTACCGCCGTTTGCGCTCCAAGTAGTGTGTAGTCAGACTGCGAAACAGCATTTCCCGTTTCAAACAGCTTTTCGCCCATTGCAATGGGAAGTATTGCCGATTCGTCTTTGGGGTTGAAGGCAACGGCAATGTTGCCACGTCTGTAGCACAGTACTGATTTGTCATCGCACACAAGTATTTCCATTGAACCGTCAGCTTGAAGGTCGGGGTACTGCTGGCGCAGTTCGTTGAGCCGTCTTACAAGATTGAGCAATGAATTGTCATCTTGTGCTTGCTGAAGGGCACAGGGAGCATCAGGTCTGTCATCTACCTGAAGGTACAGCTTACTGCTTTCCGCATTGGAAAAACCAAGATTGGGCAACGTACGGTCCCATTGCATTGGCGTGCGTGAACCTGTGCGGTGGAATCCGCCTTCCTTTGATTTTTGTGGGATATAACGCATTGCAATTTCGTCCCCGTAGTAGAAGAATGGTACTCCGGGTAATGTCAGCAGCATAGTGTACGCCAGGCGAAGTTCGCTGTTGTCCAATGTGTAAGAAATACGTTCTGTGTCGTGGTTTCCCGAAATTACACTGATGTAACCTTTTCCCTCTATTTGTCTGAGTTCGTCAAGATACTTGTTCAGCATGTTGTGTGCCGACACATGCGCAGTTTTTGAGAAGTAACTTTTGTTTTGTCCGTCTTCTATGCAACGGAATCCGTAGTAAGTCATCTTCTGATAGTGGTTGAGCAGAAAATCGCAGTGGAATCCCGCCATGTTTATGGAGCGTGGGGCATTGCACCATTCCGAAACAATCATTGCTTCGGGGTAGTCTTTGTCAAGCATTGCTCTTGCTCTGCGCCACAGTGAAGCGGTTGCAGTTTTTTCATCGTCGTTCTTGACAAGACTGTCTGCCATGTCTACCCTGAATCCGTCGCAGCCGTGATCCAACCAGAAACGCATTACATCAAGAATTTCATCAAATGTAGCCTTGACTCTTTCATCAGTGTACGACATCTGCCAACTTGCATCGGTAATGTTGTTGAAACCGTAGTTCAATGCAGGTTGACTGTTGAAAAAGTTGAGCATGTAACATCCGTCACGATCGGACATTCCCGATACCCATTGGTAGCCTTGTGGCTTTTCCCACACACTTTTTGACCACACGTAGTAGTCGCTGTACTTGTTGCGTTCGGGCAACTTGCTTTCCAGAAACCAACGGTGCTGATCGGATGTGTGACCGGGCACAAGGTCAAGTATGACGTGCATGTTGCGTTTGTGCGCTTCTTTAAACAGATTGTACAAGTCGTCGTTTGTTCCGTATCTTGGAGCAACCGTCAAGTAGTCTTCCACGTCGTAACCTGCATCCATGAAGGGCGACAGGTAACAGGGGTTGAGCCAAAGTGCATTGAATCCAAGCCCTTTTATATAATCAAGTTTTTGCGTTATTCCGTTGATGTCGCCTATTCCGTCATCGTTGGAATCGTAAAAACTCTGTGGGTAAATTTCATAAAAAACAGCATTTTTAAGCCATTGTGGCATTTGCAGTTTCCTCCACAATTATTTGTCATCCTTATAATTTTACTACAAAATTACGCAAATTTCAACGGTTTAAACAATTTTGTGAAATGAATAGCGAAAAAATTTTTAAAAATAACCTTTTTGTAGAAATCTAGCTGTTTAATGCGGGTAACAAGGTGCTTTGGGTTTATCATATAATTTTACACTTTTTGTGAGATTATAAATATTTATTATGACATACCTGCAGTATTTGTATTGTAACAGTGACGCAAAATCAACTGTTATTGCTTGATACTGTGTTTTGATGGTGCTATAATCTCAATCGTAATGGGAATGACTTTCCCTACAATTTCTCAACAGAGGTGTGTATTATGGCTAACAGAATCATTCTAAACGAAACAAGTTACCACGGAGCAGGTGCTATTGAAAACATTGCAACAGAGGCTAAAGCAAGAGGTTTTAAAAAGGCATTTGTGTGTTCCGATCCTGATCTGATTAAATTCGGAGTTACCAAAAAGGTTTTGGATGTACTGGATAAGGCTGACCTTGAATACGAAGTATACTCTGACATTAAACCGAATCCTACAATTGAAAACGTTCAGAGCGGTGTGGCTGCATTCAAGAAGGCGAAAACCGACTACATTGTTGCAATTGGTGGCGGATCTTCCATGGACACAGCTAAGGCAATCGGTATCATCATCAACAATCCCGAATTTGAAGACGTTCGTTCTCTTGAAGGAGTTGCTCCTACCAAGAATCCCTGTGTCCCCATCATTGCTGTTCCCACAACAGCCGGAACCGCTGCAGAGGTCACAATAAACTACGTAATCACTGACGTTGAAAAACAACGCAAGTTTGTTTGCGTTGACGTACACGATATTCCCATTGTTGCAGTGGTTGACCCTGATATGATGTCCACAATGCCCAAGGGGCTGACAGCTGCTACAGGTATGGATGCTTTGACTCACGCTATCGAAGGATACATCACCAAGGCAGCATGGGAAATGACCGACATGTTCCACCTGAAGGCAATCGAACTGATTTCCGCAAGCCTTCGCAGTGCAGTAGCAGGCGAAAAAGAAGGCAGAGATACAATGGCTCTTGCTCAGTATGTCGCAGGTATGGGATTCAGCAACGTTGGCCTTGGTATCGTTCACTCAATGGCTCACACTTTGGGTGCTAAGTACGACACTCCGCACGGCGTTGCCAATGCAATTTTGCTTCCGACAGTAATGCAATACAATGCTGATTGTACAGGCGAAAAGTACAGAGAAATAGCCCGTGCAATGGGTGTAAAGGGTGTCGATTCCATGACTGCTGAACAATACCGCAATGCGGCAATTGAAGCTGTGAAGCAGCTTTCTAAGGACGTAGGCATCCCTGCCGACCTCAAGGAAATTGTTCGTCCCGAAGACATTGACTTCTTGTCCGAAAGTGCATATAAGGACGCTTGCACACCCGGTAATCCCAAGGATACAAGCGTGGAAGACATCAAGAAGTTGTTCAAGTCATTGATTTAATCCAACAGCGACACAAAAAACGTGCAGGAAATCATCCGGCACGTTTTTTGTATCGATTTTTAGTAGTACGTAAATGCATTTTCAGTGCTAGTTCAATATCCAAACTGCAACATTGAGCATTGTTGCAAGCATTACCCACAATGGGTAAATCCACATTGCGTACTGAATCTTGCCTTCAATTTGTCTGACGAATACTACAGACGCTACGGCATTGAATACAATCACTACCACGCCAACAAACGTCAGTTTCAGTGTGAAGAACACAAGACACCACAGCACGTTCAGTATGCCGTTTATTACTCCCCAGACAAAAAGACTTTTCGTTGCAGTATCATTACTGATTGCTCTGCACAACACAATGAACGCCAACAGGTAAATGGTGCTCCACACAACCGGAAAAATAAAGGACGGTGGCCATTGCGTTGGTTTTTCAAGTAGTGAGTACCACTCTTGTCCGATAGATGTAAAGATACTTCCTATACCTGCAACTGCAACAATTGACAGTACAGTGATTACACACTTTGTACTGTTTTTCATGGTTAAATTTTATGCTTTTTGCCTTGGAAATATACTGATTGCTGATGACTTTGTGCAGGTAACCTGTCGGACATTTTAAACTCAGTATTTTCACAAAATGGGCTTATTGTGAAAAACTCTTGTTTGCAGCCGATATGCGACAATCAGTATCGTGCACCGAATTAATTGTTCAGCGTCGGTGACAAAGTGTAAGTAAAAGACTGTTTTTGCAAATTTTTTTAAAACGCTTGCAATCGCATGGTGTTCATGTTAAAATAGTAACACGTAAGGGAGTAGTTTGCTACTTTGTAGTTGTCTTGCCTACATGATGGAGTATCCAGGTTCGACATTGAAAAACGAGACTTATGCTGACTTTAGTTGGTGTAGGTGCTCGTATTTTTTTTTGCGGATTTTTCGGGATGATTACAAAGCGCCCCTGAAAACTACGGCACCTGGTTGCTGTATTGCGGAGGATAAAATGTTTAGTTTTGTTGAATCTTGGCCCTTGTGGGCGCAGTTGATTGCCTATGTCGTCGGCATGGGTGTTGGCGTGTTCTGTTTAGTAAAGTTTTGCGACATCTTTGTTGGCGCTGCCAGTGCTATCGCTAAGAAGTTGAAGATTTCCCCAATGATAATCGGTCTGACGGTAGTTGCAATGGGTACAAGTTTGCCCGAACTTGCCGTTTCGACATCTGACTCTATCGCAACTTTGATAGATGGCGGTAATGCCAACGTTGCTATCGGTAATGTTGTCGGTAGTAACATCTGCAACTTGTTGCTTGTTTTGGGATTGTCTGTAGTCTTTACACCCATTGTTGTGCAAAAGAACGTAATCAAGCGTGAGTTCCCCATGTTGATGGGTGTTACCGTATTGCTGGTGTTGTTTATCTGCCTTTTCGGACTCAACAGCGTTTGCAGTTCGACCGACATAGCAATTACAAGATGGGAATCCATTGTGTTTATCGTGATATTTATCATTTATGTAACCTATCTTGTGCTGGACGCTAAACGTGGACAGAAACTCAATGCCGAACTTCCTGCCGAAGAGGTGGAAATAGTGGACATGCCTTGGTTGAAGGCAATTGTTCTGGTTGTTTTGGGCGGTGCAGGTATCATCCTTGGCGGTGAACTTGTCGTATTTGGCGCTAAGGGACTTGCTCTTGAAGGAGCAGTTGCTATCGGTGTCGATCACGACCTTGCCGAAGCTCTTATTGGTCTGACAATAGTTGCCGTCGGCACAAGTCTGCCCGAATTGGTGACCAGCGTTGTAGCCGCTAAGAAGGGCGAAAACGAAATTGCTCTTGGTAATGTAATCGGAAGTAACATCTTCAACGCTCTGTTTGTATTGGGTATTGCGGGAACTGTAAACCCATTGACAAGTGGTGGACAACTGATTGTAGATGCCTTTGTAATGCTTGCCGCTACAGTACTTGCCTTTGTTGTAAGTATCAAGGGAAAGTTGAAGAAGGTTGACGGTGTCATATTCCTTGTGTGCTACGTCGGTTACGTTGCTTACCTTATAGCACGTACCCTTGTTACAATGTAACAACTCAATAAAATACCCACGATCCCGACATGGAAAATTGTTTCCTGTCGGGATTTTTTTTGTTGTAGTGCACAGGGGATTTTTAAGCGTCGCTAACTTAAAGTGCAAATAAATGTGGTATTACTCTTTATTATTATATTGTGCCTTTTCAAACAAATTGGTGATTGGAATGGACTTCTTCTTTGCGTAGTTTAACGACTGTTTAGCTCCACTTACAACTTTATTTGGATTTACGTAACATATAACAGCATCGCAATTATCCAGCATTTTGCGGTTGCTGTATATTATTTTTTGTTTGTAGTGCATTTCTTCAATTTCGTACATAACTGTCTGTATATCATTTTGATTTTCATCGAACATTGTTCTTAATTGACTAAGGCTTGTCAGTACGACTTCAATTACCATATTTTTGTATTTTCTTTTTAACATTAAAAGTACACCTAATGCTATTCTGTCAAATTCCCCGTGACAACCAACGCTAAAATGGAAACAACCAGATAAAATTGCTTGTTCTGTAACATTGTAAAGTCGATTGAATAAAGTGTTGTCAAGTATTTGTCTGTGTCCAATGAAAGCTATTCTCATTATTTATCCCCTTTTCTTTAATTATACGTCATCAAAATAGGCAGTTGCAAGCATTTTGTCCTCATTTTAGGCAATAATTTAAAAAAGATTATGAGGACTATCATGTTGAATTTCATTGACGTAGTAAAAGAAGTGCTGGACGAACAGGGAAAGTCAACGGAAGTTTTGTTTTCCGACGGTGTGATTTCTAAGGACACTTTTTATAAATACAGGCAGAGAGATCCTGGATTGAAAACGGTGTTGACAATTGCCAATTATCTCAAAGTATCGGTCGATTACCTTTTTGAAAGGAATAACGAAAATGTGTTTTGTTGCCCTTACGTCTACAATGCGCAGACATTTTACGAAAATCTCATGCGTTATATTGACTGCAAGAAAGTTTCAGGCAGACAATTTTCTAAGGATCTTGGTTACTCACGTGACAACATTGCACGTTGGAAAAGAGGTGTAATGCCAACAGCTAAAAACATCCTGGAAATTGCCGATTATTTCGGCTGTCAAGCGGACGATTTGTTGCGTGGCTGAAGATGTGATATAAATTCAAAACGTTACAAATTTTTAAACAATGTGACTGCATTTTTTAGTAGTGTTTTGTGTTTAACTGTCAGCAATATTAACCCCCGAAGTGTATTTCGGGGGATTTTTTTTGACTACGTGATGTGTGTTAGTTTAAGTGTCCGATGATTTGTTTAATTAAATTTTAGGAATAGTACATATAGGACGACCAACTGCAAAGACTTTATATATGAAGAAATTTAGTAAAATCTTTTTATTGTTTGTAGTAATTGTTGCATTGTTTGCCGTTTTCTGCACAACGTGTACTTGTTTTGCCACGCTAAAGAACCATCCCGTGTTGCTGTCCAGTCAATACGGCAAGGTTCTAAAAGATGGTGTACAAAAGGTTGAATTGTACGCAACTTACCACAACAAGGGACTATATGCTCATGACATAAAAATTGTGGTAAAGGACAAGCACAACGACAAGCAATTGTTTGAAATTACTCCTCAGGAAGATTCTGGGTATTTTCCTGCGGTGCTGCTTGCGGACTTTACGGGTGACGGTGTGGATGAAATCTATATCGGTATTGACAGCGGTGGCAGTGGCGCATTCGGTTACTACTACATTTATTCGCTTGTCAACGGCAGTGTGGAAACTTTGTTTGATTACAGCACCTTACCTAACAATTATTCGGCGCAGTATGTAGACAATTACAAGGTGGCAGTGACAAATAGCGTTGACAATGTGATATTTAACATTGACATTTCACAACGTGACAGACAGTACCTTGACGGACTTTACAACAGCAACGGCACATTGAGTAGACCGACATCAGCAGATGTATCGGCGGTAAATACAGTGTATCCCTACTTTTTCAGTACCCGCAACAGGTTTAACATTCTTGTGTTGCGCAGGATTACAGGTTTGTACAACGCCGATTCCTTGGGGTACGTCATGGAATACATGACCTATAACGGCAATTCATTTGAAACATTATACAGCACAGTATCTGTAAACGGGTACAACAAGTAGTGCATTGTCCGTTTTGTCTAAAGATAGTTTAAACACAAACAAAAGCAGTTGATGTTTTCAGCTGCTATCCGACCAATATTGGCGGTGGTAGAATGTTTGTTTTGCCGTAAAGTGCTTGTAAGTCTATCACGGATACAACAAGATTTAAATAGACAATTTGTAAAAAGGACAACCTCAAGATGCAAGGTTGTCCTTTTTTGTTTTACAGTAATTTAAATCAATTTTGAAGTGGATTCTTTTCGATAAACAATGTTTAAAGTGATATGGTTTATTTCCGTCAATCCTTTTGTTTGTAGGCACGTTTTAGTTTTATGATTACGAGTGCAAGGAACAACAATGTAATTGCTGCCAAAATTCCAAGTGAAATCCACGGGCTTACATTGTAAAGTTCTTTTTCGAAGTATTGCTCATGCCACGAATTCATCTGTGTTACAGCTCCGAATACCGCAATGCCCCATGTTGTTGGCGTGAGATATTTTACAAGATCTGCCGCCGGTGGTAATGTGATCAGACAGTCGCAAAAAACAACTTGTACAATAATTATTACCAAAACGGGCAATATAGCGCTTTCTGCCTTTTTGAGTACAGCCGACACAAACAGCCCTAGCGAAGTTACAGACAAGTTTACCAGTATCAGCGCTAAAATACAGAGTGCATAGCCTCTTGCGGGATTTGCAAAGTTGTAATCAATAAAAAGTAATGTTCCGCAGAACAGTACTGTGCATTGTAATATGCCTATGGTTGCCAAAACGATAAATTTCGACATGGTGTAGGCGGACGTCCAATCCTCCGTACACTTCACGGGACAGTATTTCACTCTCTTTACAAATTTCTCTGTAACTGTTCAATATGCCCATCATGGCACTTACAACTACCAACAAAAAAATATTGATACTTGCATTGCCTTCGTTCATGTTGACAAAGGCATTTTTGCTTGCCGTTATGTACACAATAAGCAACATCATGGGGACTTCCAACAAAAGAGGTACAATGGTTCCCACATTTGTCAAAATTTGTCTGAAATACCTTTGGATGAGAATGTTCAGATGTAATATGTTAATCTTGGCGGAACGCCGTTTAAACTTCTTCATGCTGTTGTTCCTCTACAGATTGAGCAGCGGTTTGCTCATCTTTGTCGAACAACTTCAAGTTTACTTAAGACAGTAGAAGTTGCTCACAAATATAGCTACTATTGCTTGTTCTGCCGTATTGTTAGCTATCGCAATATACTTTCCAGCAAACTGACTTGACGTAAATTATCCTAAATAGCACGAAAGACAATGCTTTCGCATTGTCTTTATTCCTGAGGGTGAATTATACTATTAAGTGCAACAGGTGAGGAAGAAAAAAAAGGAGTTCATACAAATCTGTGGTAAAATAGAGTTGCAAAACCATTTACACAAGAGGAGATCTGTATGAACTATAAACATTTTACCATAGAAGAACGTTGTTGTCTACGAGAATACTATGTTAAAGGAAAAAGTTATAGGGAAATCGCGAGATTGCTCGGAAGAAACGTCAGCTCGGTATCCAGGGAGTTAAGACGGAACTGTACGTTCTTCAGGGATATACCGAGATACTATCCGCATACCGCGCAAAAGAA
>DVLO01000014.1 GCA_018715495.1 Candidatus Limihabitans stercoravium
AGATGGTTTTTACGCATATCCAGTATAACACAAAGTTTGAATTCTGGACTATACTTTCTGTTAAATCTCTGTTTTCTTGCCATAAAAAATGTGTACCTCCAAAAGTGTCTAACTTTTGGGGTACACATCAAAAGCAGTGGGATTTTTCAATTCAATTGAATGAGCAGTGGTTTGTTTATATGTGCAGACTTTGTGCGTATTAATATGCAAATGTTGCGTCGTTGGTATCAGTTTCAGCTCATATGTTGTTTGGAACATATGTGTTACCACAGTATCTGCACTTCGGAATCTTGTGATTTAACGTCCAACAGCACAAATTCCTTGTGGCGCTTTTTAAACTTGTTCAATGTTTTGCGGATTTCTTTCAACTGTTGTCGGTCAAGTTCCATGTTCAATTTTTTGTTCAACCACTTTCTTGCGACGGCGGATGTAAACAGAAAATTGGGTAACACCAGTGTAAATGCCTTGTGTTCCGTCTCTTTAATGCGTATCTTCATTACTCTACCGTAATCTTGACAATGTCGCCGTCTCCGCTTTCGATGTCTACAAGTTCACCTACAACGCCTTGTTCCACAAGTGAAATCAATTGATTGATGTCAATATCGATGTTCTTGTCCTTCAACATCTTGAATTCCCCGTCCTTGGCAAAAACCTTGATGAGAGCAAAAGGCAGATTGATGTTTACCTTGTCTTTGTCGCTGGACAGTACCTTGATTCGGCACACAAGATCGTCAATGCTTTTCTTGGTAGTGGTGACAACGGGCGCTTTTTCCCCTCTGCCCAACAGGTAGTCTACCGTTGTTTCGTACAGGTCGGCAAGTTCAATGAGCAGGGAGATGTCGGGTGCATTGATGTCCTTTTCCCATTTGGATACCGATTGGTTGGTAACATTGAGTTTTTCAGCCAGTTGTTCCTGAGTAAGTCCTTTTTGTTTTCTCAGTTCTTGTAAACGTGTTCCCAATGTAGTCATTTTTTGTATTCCCCCTTTGTTTTGGATGATTCCAGTTTACTACGAGAAAGCTGTATTTTCAAGCACTTTTTGCGCTAGTTTGTCAACTTAAAGGTTGATTTTATTCCAACTTTAAGTTGAATTGGCACTGAATATTGATTTTTAACGAAGAATAATGTATAATGTATAATATGGTAATGTGTGTTGCTGTTCATCTGAATATAGCGGGACGGCAGTACATTTCGGTGTTTTTAAAAATCCGTGCTGATGTCAACAATATTGAAAAAGTGTTGACAATGACAACTTGCTGTTGTAAATTATTTGTAGTTAGTCGAATTTTTAGGAGAATTACTATATGGCTGTAATAGATTACATTTTCATTGCACTGTGCGCTGTGATGCTGGTGGTGGGAATACTGAAAGGTTTTTTAAAACTGTTGTTCGGTTTTTTAGGAATAATACTGATTCCGATAGGAACAGCCTATCTGTCAGCCTACCCTCAGCAGTGGATGGCGTCACTTATAACAGACCAGGCTCTCTTGACGATTGCCGCATTGGTTGTTACGTTTATAGCACTGTCACTCATTTACGGAATGGTTACGGCACTCATTGTCAAACTCATTCACAAGGCAACGGGGCTGCGCGCCGTTGACCGTATTGTGGGAGCGGTGATGTCAGTGGCAATCATTTATCTTGTATTTGCAGTATTTGAATCAATGATTACCAACACTTCGGAACAGTTTTTGCCATTGATCAAGAAGTTGGTAGGCGATCAATTTACCCAAAGCAAGATCATGCCTACATTGTATTCCAACAACTTTTTCGGTGATTACATTGTAGACATCATCAAGGAAAGACTTGCCCAGATGGCACAGTGATTGAACAAAATACTAAAACAAAGGGAACGCTTTTTGAGCGTTCCTTTTTTATTGATGTGTAAAATTTGCTTTTATGTGTTGCATTTGTATTTGCAATTTCTTGATTGCTTACATTGTCAGCAATGACAGTGTAAGAGGTATTGCAAGGTACAGTGCAAACAGCCACCATTTACCGTTTTTCAACACACGTTGTACTGTTTTCAATGCAACCCAGCCACTGAAAAAGGCTACAATGACGCCCACAATCACACACACGATGTCAATGTTTTCAGGCGATTGAATGTAGCGGTAGGTTTCTACGGCAGTAGCTCCAAGTATTACGGGTATTGACAACAGAAATGAAAATGTTGCACATGTCGATTGCTTGACGCCAAACAGTTTCATTGTGGAAACGGTGCTTCCGCTTCGACTCAATCCGGGAAATACTGCAAGTCCTTGTACAACGCCCGTTGTGATTACTGCAACAAGGGAAAGATTGGTGCTGCGTTTTTTGTACAAAAGGTCGCTTGTGACAAGCAACACGATTGTCAGTGCGAATCCGATGGGAAGAAGATCGTACATCAATTGTTCGGGCAGGAAAAATTCCACAATAAACGCAATGATGAATGTAGGTATGCTTGCAATCAGTACGTAGGTTACTGTCTTGTCCTTTAAAGGATGGCGTATTGCCTGCCACAGGGTGTTGCGGTAAACAACTACAACGGCAAGCAGTGTGCCCATGTGCAGCACGATGTCGAAAAACAAGTTGCCTTCTATTGCGAACAAACTTTGTGCAAGTATCAGATGTCCGCTGCTTGAAACGGGCAAAAATTCCGTAAGTCCTTGCAGCAATCCCAGAAATATGCTTTCAATGATGGTCATTTGGTTACCTTTTTATTTACAATTTTTTAAATTTGTAGTACAATGACTACTGATGATATTTTACGCAGTACGTGCGTTTTTTAGACAAAGACGGAGATTTTTATATGAAACTTGGAGTAGTAGGTTTGCCAAACGTTGGCAAAAGCACATTGTTTAACGCAATTACACAAGCAGGGGCGGAATCGGCTAATTACCCCTTCTGTACCATTGAACCCAATGTGGGGGTAGTGGCGGTACCTGACGAAAGACTGGACAAGTTGGCTAGTCTGTACAACAGTAAGAAGATTACTCCCACTTTCTTGAAGTTTGTTGACATTGCAGGTCTTGTCAAGGGTGCAAGCCGTGGTGAAGGATTGGGAAACAAGTTCCTTTCACACATTCGTGAAGTGGATGCCATTGTACACGTCGTAAGATGTTTCGAAGACAGCAACATTACACACGTATCGGACAAGATTGATCCCGTTTCCGACATGGACACAATCAACCTTGAACTGATTCTTGCCGACATCGAAACGGTAAACAACCGCCTTAACAAGACGCGCAACATGATGAAGTCGGGCGATAAGAAGTACAAGATCGAATGTGAAGTGCAGGAGCGTGTTTTGAAACATCTTGAAAGCGAACAACCTGTGCGTACAATGACATTGACCGAAGATGACAAGCCCATTGTTGATGAAATGATGTTGTTGACGGCTAAACCGGTAATTTACGCAGCTAATATTTCCGAAGATCAGTTGGGCAAGCCTGACAATGACTTTGTCAAGGCAGTGCAGCAGCGTGCAAGTCTGGAAAATGCCGAAACACTTGTTATTTGTGCCAAGGTGGAAGAAGAGCTGTCCACAATGGATGCGGAAGAAAAGCAGATGTTTTTGGAAAGTTACGGCATTGAACACAGCGGACTTGAACGTCTTGTGAGCAAGTGTTACAAGCTGTTGGGACTTATCAGTTACCTTACTGCAGGGGAAAAGGAAACACGTGCCTGGACAATCGAAGAAGGCACCAAGGCGCCTCAGGCTGCGGGAAAGATTCACAGTGACTTCGAAAAGGGATTTATCCGTGCCGAAATTGTTCCTTACGAAACAATGATGGAACTGGGCGGTTACAACCAGGCTAAAGAACACGGAAAGGTCAGAAGTGAAGGTAAGGATTACGTAATCAAGGACGGCGATGTCGTTCTGTTCAGATTTAACGTATAAGGGAGGTAGTTGTGAAAACAAGTACAGGCAACGGAAAGGTTTCGTTGGGCAACAAGCTGGCATTTTCCGCAGGCGATATTTTCGGCGGCGGTTCATTTAACATCATAAACTTTTTGTTCGTACCTTTTCTGACGCTGGTGGTGGGTATTCCCATGTACTGGGTGTCAGTGATACTTCTGTTCAGTAAGTTCTGGGACGGTTTGATTGACCCATTCATCGGTACAATCACCGACGGCAAGAAACCGGGAAAATTCGGCAAACGCAGATACTTCATGCTGATTTTCGCACCAATTGTATTTGTTGCGTTGATATTGCTGTTCTTCCCTTGGAATCTGGTAACAGACAGCGTTCCGTTGAAAATAGTGCTGGTAATCATCATGTACATGTTGTACGCAACGGCTCAGTCATTTGTGCTCATTCCGTACTACTCACATGCAAGCGAAATGACAGATGACTTTACCGAACGTAACAAGGTAAACGCAGTACGTATTGCATTTTCTCTTACTTCCAGTATCATCTGTGTTGTCGTTCCGGGAATGATAGCAAGTCCCACCAAGTTGGATGGTGGCAGAAGTTACCTTGTAATGGCAGCTATTTTCGGCGTGATTTTTGCAGTTTCTATATTGGTGACGGCTTTGTTCAGCCGTGAACAGATTGTGACGCCTCCTGTCAGAAACAAGGTGTCACTAAAACAGTTCTTCCGTCCGTTAAAGGTCAAGACATATCGCCAGTATCTTGGTATGCAGATGTGCACAAGCATGGGAATGGCAGTAATGAGCAGTTTCTTCTTCACCTATTGCGATTTTTATCTGCGTAGGTACACCTATCTTGAAACAATGGTAAGCGGTGCGTCAAGATTTCCCATTGCAACGGTTGCTGCGGGATTGATGTTCTTTGCACAGATTATTGCATTACCCCTGTACCTGTATCTTATAAGAAAGAAGGGCAAGCGTTTTGCCTATATATTTGGTGCAGCACTGTGGATTGTCCTTGCGGTAGTGTTGTTGGCACTGCCTGCCGAAGGAGCAATACAAGTTGTTGACGGCGCAATCAAGACAACGGAAGGTGTTCCTGACTGGGCAGTAATGGTGATGGGGCTTGCAATCGGTCTTGGTATAGGCGGAACAATGTTTATTCCCCATTCAGCATTCGGTGACGTGTGCGACGTAGGACAACTGTATTTCGGCGAACGTACCGAAGGTGCATTCAGCGGACTTACAAACTTTTTGAACACAACGGCACAGGCAATCGGTCTGGCATTGCCTCCAATCTTCATTGGTATGGCAGGCTACGTTGAAACACAGTACATCAGCAAGGAATTGTACGAAAGCTACCTTGCCGATCCCGTTCTTGCAGTCAAGGAATTGGGAATGGCACTTGACAACTTCAAGGCAACACTGGTTGGCGACACCTACCAGATTGTACCGATGATTCAGGTGGAAGGCGCACAACAGGCAATTCGTCTTACATTGACATTGCTACCCATTGCAATTTGTGTAATCGGTATCATCATTGCACTGAGATATAAACTCAACAAGGATTTACAGAGCAAGATTGTTGCGCTCAATCAGAGCAAGGACGACAATCCCGATTACGAACAGCAACGTGAACAATTGCTCAATCAGCTGTAAAATTTAAAATTAAGGCACGTCACATTTTTTTGAGTGACGTGCCTTTGTTTTTGCACATATGTTGGTATGTGCAAGCGTACAGCAGTGTTACATTTAGTAGAGCAGTACAGATGTTGAGTTGTAAATGGTAATCAATTGCCGTGGGCAGAAGTCTAAATCCCACCCCCTATTGTGTTGAAAAAATACCGATTGTGTGATACAATAAAAAACATGGTAAAATTGACATCTCTTTACAGCGGCAGTCACGGAAACTGCACGTTGATACAATCAGGACATTGCAATATTTTAATTGACGCAGGATTTACCTATTCGGTGCTTAAAAGATATCTGGCAAGCGCAGGACTTACTCCAAGCGATATAAACGCAATTGTCATTACCCACGAACACAGCGACCACGTAGGCGCACTGTCAGTGTGGAAACAGCACAACGACACGCCCATTTACGCTCATCGCATTTGTGCGCCATCCGTTGAATGTAAGTGCGGAATTTCCGACATTTGCAGATTTGACGACAGTTTCAGCGTGGGCGACGTCAAGGTGGATTTTATAAAGTGCAGTCATGACGCAAGTTACTGCTGCGGTTACAGGTTCTCTGACGGAGATAACATTGTGGCAAGCGTGACAGACGTAGGCGTTGTCACGGAGGAACTGGAAAACTTCCTGATGCCCTGCAGCATTGTTCAGATAGAAAGCAATCACGACGAAGACATGCTGACACGTGGAACTTATCCTTACCGATTAAAGCAGCGTATATTGTCCGAACACGGACACCTTTCCAACAGGCAGACTTCTCAGTTGATTGAAAAACTGTTGGACGGCAACGTCCGTGACATTGTGCTTGCTCACATTTCGGAAAACAACAACACCAATGAACTGGCTTTTGCCGAAGCCATGAAGGCTTTTAAAAACAAGAACATCGAAGAAGGCAAGAACGTACGTTTACATCTTGCATTACAATACAACAGGGGGAAGACCATTGAGTAACAAGTTGCCATATACCAAGACAGCGTCATATAACTGTTTTGCCGTAGTAGTGCTTGCTTCCATTGTGTTGCAGGTTGTTCTTTCTCCATTTATTGCGTCTGGACAAAGCGACAGTGCATTGTTGTGGGCAAACGGAGTGTATTCGGTGGGGCTTGCAATCGTTGCATTGTTGTACGGCAGGCTGGTGAAAGCCGATGTCGTTGAAGTAATCAACGTCAAAAAATTTGACTACAAACAACTGTTGTTTGGCTTGGCATTTGTTGTTGTACTTGTCAACTTCATGACGCCCATCAACAATCTGTTGTGTGATTTCATTGAATGGTTGGGGTTAAAGCGTCCTTCTGTAGACATTGTAATCAACAATGAAACTTTGCCGGCAGTAATCATTGTTGCAGTGCTTGTTGCGGGTGTTTGTGAAGAATTTGTGTTCCGTGGAATGATAGGTAACTACATTGCACAGCCTTTCAGCTGGAAGGGCATTGCAATAGGCGGTGCGTTGTTCAGCATTTTTCACATGAATCCTGCACAGACATTACATCAATTTGTATTGGGCTGTGTAATGCTCATTGCATTGCAACGTGGCGGATTTATCACAGCTGTAGCAATGCACATTTTCAACAATCTTCTTGCGGTAGTGTTGTCGCTGACAGTAGAAACAACAGGATTTTATACCGATTACTGGTGGCAGATACTGATTGTTTCGGGTGTGATTCTTGCCGCATTGTGTGTCGTTTACGTAAAAGTATTTCCCTTCAAAAAGCAGGATCAGGAAGTTCCTGCAACGCAACGCAGTTTTCCGCCTGTCGGATTTCTTGTTGCAGTGTTGTACTGTATTGCAATGTGGGTGGTGGTGTTGTTCTCATGAAAATAAAGATTGTTGCAGTAGGCAAAATAAAGGAAAACTATTTTACACAGGCAATGGATGAATATCTGAAACGTTGTTCACGCTTTTGTAAAATTGAAGTCAAGGAAGTTTCCGAAACACTGTTCAAGGGTACTCCCAATCAGTCGGAAATTGACAACATTATCAACAGTGAAGGCAAGTTGTTGCTGGACAGTTGCGAAGGATTTGTAATCGCAATGGACATCGACGGTAAGGTCTTGGGAAGTTGTGAAATTGCAGAGATAGTAAAGAAAGCAATGCAGACAAATTCCACCTTTACTTTTGTAATAGGCGGCAGTCACGGATTATCACAGGAAGTCAAGAAACGTGCCGACATACGTTGGTCATTGGGAGCAATCACTCTCCCGCACCAGCTTGCACGTGTCGTTACCTGTGAACAGATTTACAGGTTGCTTGCCATCAACAACAACGTAGGCTACCATAAGTAGAGTTGTTTTTTGTCATTCTGCTGTTGACAAAAACAGCTGTTGTGATACAATTGTTTAACTACATTCTGAGGTAATTTTATGGAAAACTTACTTACCGCAACGGAAATCTGGAAGGATTTCGATGCCAATGAACCATTGGAAGAATCTGTGGTAAAAACATCTGTCACCGACGGAATTGTAACTGCCGACGTGTATTTTACCGGCAGAACATTCGGCGAAAAGAAAAGTCGTGTATATGCGCAGTTGTGCTATCCTGACAACAACGCGTCAAAGTCGGCAATACTTGTCATTAATGACAGCAGGCGTCCCATTGACCATGAGGACCTTGTTTACTGGGCAAGTTACGGTTTTTGTGCAATGGCAATAGATTACCGTGGCGAAACGGACATGGGCAGGTACACCCTGTATCCCGAAGAAGTTTCTTACGCAAATGCTTCAAGACATGTTGACGACTACTTCGTTGACAACGGGGTGAAGAAAACCAAGTGGTACGAATACGCTTTAAACAGCATGCGTGCGGTAACTTATCTCAAGACATTGCCTTTCGTCAAGGACATTTCTGTATTGACGGTAGGACGTGGCAGCAGGGTGGGGCTGATTGTTCTTGCAATGGACAAGCGACTTAAAAAAGGTTCGGTTGTATTCGGAAACCTGTACGAACAGTATAAGAGGGGACAGTTTTACACCGATTTCGGCGTGGTTGAAGCGCTGATAGAATCGGATACCAAGGAAGAAATGGAAGAAGTGTTGCAGGAAGACACCCTGCACAAGATTTGGGAAATAGGTCTGGCACCGCAATCATATGTGCAGCTCATCGATGTTCCGATGTACGTTGTCAGCGGCGGAAACAGTAAGACTGTCGACGTTGTAAATCTTTCGTCAACTTATTACCGCACAAATGATGAGAGCAGGCTGCTGATTATTCCCAAGGTGTTGGACTACCTGACTGAAACAAGCACATTGAACATTGTAAGGTGGTTTGAAGACAAGACGGTAGATGACGACCTTCAGTTGGAGTTGCTGGACAGTGACACCTTGACAGTCAAGGTGAACACATCCTTCCCTGTAGAGGATATAAGGGTGTGGTACTGTCGTGACGCAAGCGTTCATGGTAAGAACTGGGTAAAAGCTCCCGTCAGCGTTGACGAAGAGGGTACTATTACTGCTCAGCTTGACGTTTACAGCACAGGAAAGACAGTGCTTGCACTTGCCTACATGTACAACAGCGAAACAGTAGACATTTCCAGCACCTTGTTAAAAATTCCAGTAACAAATAAGTACAAATTAAAGACTCCGTCCAAACTCATTTTCGACGGAACAATGACATGCAGTAAGTTGATTTCTATAGGCAACGGCAAACATTGGCACAGCAACGAAAACAGACTCATGCGTGCAGAAGGATATCTGGGCATTGTGGGTGTTGAAGGCAAACGTATGCTGACCTTTGCAGTCAACGACGATTTTGTGCAGTACAACAATTGTGACAGCATCAGCCTTGATGTCTGCACCGAAACTGCGGGACAAATGACAATCCTTGCCGTTGCGGACGGTAAGGGATATAAGAGAGTTGTAGAACTCAACGGCGACGGAAAGTGGCAGAAAGTTACTGCGGAATACTCATCGTTTACAGATGACAACGGGGATGAAATGCCTGCCGAACATCGTCCGGAAAGTATCGCATTCCTGTGTGAAAACAAAATTGTTGTAAACAACATTGTGCTGATATGAGTATAAATCAGACCATTTGACAAAACTATTACGTAAAAAATTGTCTGTGCTGTGATATTTTTACTTCGACACCGTTGCACAAGACAACAGGCAAGCAAGATGCAATCTTACAAGGCGGTAAACAATGATGGATGACAAGACGGAAATTACCCATACGGAAGAATCGCAACAATCGGATCAGTCCCAAGTTAATCAAGGACAGACTGTTGCAGTCCGCAAAAAAACTGACATTATAAACGTCCTTCTGTTGGTTGCGTGTATCGTGCTTGCTGTGATTATTGTCGTCAAGGTGTTTTTTGTAACTACAGTCAAGGTCAGTCAGACATCGATGTATGACACGCTGAACGACGGCGATGTGGTCGTGGTCAGTAAAGTTTCTGCTGTTCAACGTGGAGATATTGTTGTGTTTTTTGAAGAGGACGTCACAGGATTTTTCCAGAAACTGGATGACAGCAACAAGAAATTGATAAAACGTGTCGTTGCAGTTGCAGGAGATGAAATCTGGGTGGAAAACGTAACGGCAGACACCTACAAAGTAATGGTAAGATGTCATGATACAGGTAAAGTGGTGGAAGAACACTACACCTACAAGGGCAACGAAGTCAACATTCCCAACATAGGCAGGGTGTATCTTGAACGTCTGTCCGAATGTGTTGGTGAAGAAAATGCCTACACTGTTCCTGAAGGGTATTTCTTTGCAATGGGTGACAACCGCAACAACAGCAGAGATTCCAGAAATTCGGAAGTGGGCGACATCTCATATAGCAAGGTTTTCGGTGTGGTAATCAAGTAAATACAAGACAATTTAAGCGTGTCTGACGACACGCTTTTTTTGTTGCGTTTTTGATTTTTAAAAGGGCAAAAACGTTGAACGTGCTTGTGTTTTGTGGATCGCTGCGGTGGTATATTATTTTTCATTCTACACACAGTAGGTGTATGAACAGCAAATATTTCAATCATATAAGTCAGCTGTACCGTGGTTCAAGCGACTTCCGTGTGAGGACTTTGCAAAACGGATGCGAAGTAAACATCGTCAGCCTGGACACAATGTGCAGCGACCAGAAAATCAGTCAGTACATCATAGAACCGCTTGTGTGCGTAGAGGCGCACAGTCTTGCCGACATTGTCAAGCACATTTCATGCGGTGTGATTGTAAGGCAGTCCATTTCCTTTGAACAGGTGCTTTCCGACTTTACAAACGGTTTCGCACTTGTATTCATCGACGGTGAGGACACATGCCTGTGTGTTGACACACGTATTGAAACGGGACGTGCAGTAACCGAACCGCCTACTTCACTTGTAATGCGTGGACCAAGAGAAGGATTTGTCGAAGATGTCAAGGTAAACATGACCTTGTTACGCAAGAGACTCAAGACCCCTTCCTTCAAGACCGTTCAACTGAACGTTGGCAGATACACCGATACTCTGGTGTACGTGTGTTACATTTCGGATATTGCCGATGTTGAGGTGGTGGAAAAGATTGTACAACGTATTTCCGCAATTGACATTGACGGTGTGCTGGACAGCAGCTATCTGTCACGTTACCTTGACCCACGCAGGACGGCATTGTTCTACCGTGTGGGCGTTACGGAAAAGCCCGATGTGGCAGTGGCTAAAATGCTGGAAGGCAGGGTGGCGGTTGTAGTGGACGGATCACCCATGGTATTGACATTGCCCTATCTGTTTGTAGAAGATCTGCAAAGTCCCGGTGACTACCACGAAAGCGGACTTGTAACTTCTGTCAGCAGGTTGCTTCGTTTTATCAGCGTGCTGGCGTCGGTGCTGTTGCCTGCAGTCTATGTCTGTTTGCAGAAGTACAATTACCAGATCATTCCGTTGAAGTTTCTCATTACAATACTTCAATCCACACAGTCAATACCATTTTCACCGCTGTCCGAAATGTTGATGGTGGTCATCATTTTTGACATCTTGCGTGAAGCCAACTTACGTATGCCTACAGCTGTAGGTATGTCATTGTCACTTGTAGGCGCAATTGTATTGGGTGACGCAGCCGTCAAAGCAGGATTGCTGAGCGCTCCTGCGGTAATGGTGGGCGCATTGAGTGGTATAGGTTTGTACACAATGCCCGAAAACACTCTTTTGCTCAGTCTTTTGCGACTGGCGTTTACATTTGTTGGCGGTGTAATGGGACTTCTGGGCGTGTTGCTTGGATTGTTGGTATTACTTGCCTACATGTGCAGTGTGGACAGTTTCGGCACTCCTTATCTTGCTCCGTACGCTCCCAACGTCGAAGGGGACAGACAAGACGCTGTACTTGCACGTTCAATAAACCGCACTGTGGAAAGACCTGAGTCCATTCCCAACAAAAACAAAACCCGTAAAAAGTGAGGTGTACATGAATAACAACGTAAACATGCGACAGCTTGCGCTGATACTGCTTGTAATAATCCCCGGCGGAAAGTATCTCACGCTGCCTTCAATGCTTGCCAAACAGATAGGCACTGACGGTTGGATTGTAATAAGTGCCATGTTACTGGTGGATCTTGTGTGCCTGACTTTTGTTTGCTGGGCAATCAATCTCAACGACCGATACAGCCTGAAAGACATTCTTTACATGACGCTGGGCAAGTTTGTGACAAAGATTATTTTTGCGGTGTTTGCACTGTTTTTATTGGCACGTATGGTAACTTTGTTGACATCGACTTACCAGGTTTTTTCGGCGTCTTTTGCAATCAACACCAACTGGCTGGGGTTCTACATTCCCGTTTTTGCAGTAGTGGTATTTGTCTTGTCAAGGGGATTCAATGCGCTTGCAAGAGTAAATGAAGTGCTTTTCACGCTGATTGTGATATGCGTCATCTGTATGTTGGTTTATCCCGCAACAAATGCCGACTGGCACGAACTCATGCCCATCATGACAAGTGCAGGCAAGATGTTTGAAACGATGACAAATTACAGCTTCTGGTTTACCGATTACATCTTCGTGTATTTTCTTTTAGCTGATGTCAAGAAACAGAACAACGTATTGCCCGTAACACTTGTGTGTTTTGTTGTGGGCAGTGCTTTTGCAATATTTATGAACATGGTGTTTGGAGCACTGTACGGAAACACAGCGCAGTACTACAATCCTGCAATGAGTAAGGTCAGCCAATTTGCCGTGCTTGCGTCAATCAGCGGCAGACTTGACTGGTTGTTCCTGTCGGTGTGGATGATGTCCATTTTCATCAAATTGTGTGTGCTGATGTTCAGTGCCTACCGCAGTATATGTTACCTTCTGGAAATAATCAGACCTACCGTAAACTGGTGGGTAGTAGCATTTATCGGTGCAGTGGGAATGTCTCCTTTGTTTTTACCCGTTGAACAATGGTTGGAAAACGCATTGAGAGTGCTTAAATATCCCTTTGCGGCAGTGCAATACGTTTTACCGTTACTGATGCCGTTGCTTGTCACCGTTGCACACAGAAAGACAGTCAGGGGAGGTATCAGCCATGAACACACTTAAACGCTCTGCAATCATACTTGCGGTGGGAACATTTCTCATCCTGCTGACTTCTCTGTTCGGCGGAAAGGACATTTCTTCCCGTAGCATAGTGTTGGGTATCGGTCTGGATTACGACCCAGAAACGGAAATTTACAGTGTAACTGCCGAAGTTGTCAGTCCTGAAGAAAGTCAGGATCAGGGGACAGGCAGTTTCAGTAAACTCATTGAAGGAAACGGTCCCACTCCCGAAGAAGCCGTTTACGATATATTTGTAAGACTGGGACGTGTTCCGTCATTGGGGCAGTGTCTTGTAGTGCTGCTGGGGGACGGATTGTACAACAATGTAGAAGTGCAATCGGCAGTTACATTCTTTTCCTACCTCAACAGTTTCAAGGACAGTTCAACTGTGTGTTGCGTCAAGGGAAGCGCAAGACAAATGATGCAAAACAAGTTACCCGTCGGTAAAAGTTTTTCCTTTTCGCTGGTGGAATTGCTGGGTAGTTCGCAACGGGCGGGCGTTATTTCTCAGAGCGTCAGCGGATTTGTGCGCAGTCAGGCAGGCTACGGCAAGTGCGGTTACATGACTTTTGTAGACTTTGAAGAAGAAAAGGTCACTCAGCAACAGAAGGAAGAAGCATTCAACGAAGGTTCGCTTGTGTGTAACACAATTGCTGTGTTTAAGGATTTCAAGTATGTTGACAGATTGACGGTTCAGCAAACCAAGGGATTTTCTCTTGTACAAAAGGGATACATCGGGCAACTTTACACAGTAACCAAGGACGATCAACCTTTCAGTTTGTATGTAAGCAGCAAGAATGTCAATCTGCATTACGACAGAAAGGCAATTGCCGACATCAACATTTCTCTTGAAGTGTTGAGAGTGGGTGACGGCGACCCGGAAAATGTACTGTATTTGCGCAGACCAAAGACAATAACTGAAGAACAGTTGAAGGACGCAACGGAACAGATTTACGATGACGTTGCTGCATTTTTCGAAGTCCAACAACAATTGGAAGTAGACATTACCGGACTTGTAAAGCAGCGTGACAACTTAAAGGAAGGCGATGCAGAGCCGCTTGAAGATGTTGACATTATTTTGAAATGCGATCAACATTGATTTGGGTTTCAATAAATGGAAAGCACCTTTTCAGGGTGCTTTTTCTTGTTGCGAACTTTGTTGTCTTGTCATGTGACATGACGTTGACAGTGCAACAGCGGTGTGGTAAAATCTATTGAAAAGGTGAAAGATGAAGGGATTGATAGTAATCAACGCCTTTGACGGCGGCAAAAACGTAATGTACAAGTCCAACCGAATGAAGGATTGTCTTGGACAACTTGGTGTAGAAACGGAAATTGTTACCAATGACCGTTTTCTTGCCATGCTCAATGACAACGGAAATGTTCAGTTGAACTGCGAAATAGACTTTGCTGTCTATTTCGACAAGGACAAGTACATTCAGTATATGTTGGAAAAGGCAGGAATCAGGGTCTTCAACAGCGCACGCAGTACCGAACTGTGTGATGACAAGATGATGACGCACATTGCATTGTCACAGCAGGGCATTCCCATGCCCATGACGTTGGGTGGTGCACTGTGCTACAACGACAAACCTCTCAGTGACAGATACATCAACAGTATAGGCGAACGACTGGGATTTCCGTTGGTGGTCAAGAGTTGTTTCGGCAGTTACGGACAGCAGGTGCATCTTGTGGAAAATGCTGAACAGTTAAAGGACATTGCAATGCAACTGAAAAACAGTGCATGTCTTTTTCAGCGGTACATTGCCGAAAGCAGCGGACGTGATATAAGGGTCATTGTCGTGGGCGGCAAGGCGGTTGCCTGGATGATGAGAAAGTCCGATGTGGATTTTCGTTCCAACGTGGAGGCCGGCGGCAAGGGCTATGTCTGTGATTTACCTGACAGTTTCCGCGACATTGCCGAACGCAGCGCTAAGGTGTTGGGTCTTGATTTTTGCGGCGTGGACATTCTGTTTGGTAACGACGGCCCAATGCTGTGTGAAGTCAACAGCAACGCAATGATAGGCGGCATTGAAGGTGTTACAGGTGTGGATGTAGCCATGCTGTACGCAAGATATATTGTACAATCACTTTCCGAACAGGGGGATCAGATATGAATTTAATGGAATTTCTCAGTAGCGGATATACTCCCTACCATGTAGTAAACAATTGCAAGAAGTATCTTTTAGAACAGGGATTTGTAGAACTCAAGATTGCCGACAGTTGGAAAATTCAACCGCAAGGCAAGTACTACGTTGTAAAAAACGGCAGTGCACTGATTGCATTTACAACAGACGGCAAGAAGAACACTGTCTTCAACATTTCGGCATGTCACACCGACAGTCCATGCTTGAAAATCAAGGGAAACAAGCCTACGGTGTGCAATTACACACGTGCTAATTGCGAAGCGTATGGCGGCGCATTGCTGTATTCAATGCTGGACATTCCGCTGCGAATTGCAGGACGTGTATTTGTCGCAACGGACAAAGGGGTGGAAAGCAAGGTGGTAACCTCAAGTTACAATACGGTAATTCCCAGCCTTGCAATACATCACAATCCCAATGCGAACAGCGGATTTGCATTGAATATACAGAAAGAAATGCTGCCTTTCATCGGAATGGGTCAGCAGGACATTGTGTCTACAGTAACGGACGGTGAGGTGCTTGACGCCGACCTGTACGTTGTTCCTGACGTTCAACCTTTTGTTGCAGGGGCTAATGGCGAATTTCTGTGTTCGCCAAGACTGGACAACCTGACAAGTGTGTACAGCAGTGTGGAAGCGTTGACAAAGTGCAAGGTCAACGGAACGGCTGTAATTGCGTTGTTCGACAACGAAGAAATCGGAAGCGGAACAAAGCAAGGCGCTAAGTCGGAATTTTTGCCCGCAGTACTTAAAAAGATTGTAAAGTCGCTTGGCGGCGGTGAGGATGAAATGCTGTACGCACAGCACAACGGTATGATTTTGTCGGTGGACAACGGACATGCGGCACATCCTGCCTATCCCGAAAAGTATGACTCTGCCTACAAGACTGTGCTTAACGGTGGCGTAGTGATCAAGCACCACGTCAATTACAGCACCGACGGACAAACATCGGCAATGCTGAAATACCTGTTAAAGAGTGCAGGTGTACCTTTCCAGGATTACTACAACAGATCGGATCTGCGTTGCGGCAGTACGTTGGGATTGTATCTTGCATGTTCGTTGCAGATGAAGTCCTGCGACATCGGTATTGCCCAACTTGCAATGCATTCAGCAGTGGAAACGGCAGGTGTCAAGGACGTTCAACACATGACCGATTGTATTACTGCCTTTTTCGAAAATTCCATTGGCGTGGAACGCTGAACGAAGTTAGTTCAAGAGGCATTAAAGAGTGACACAAATGGTGTTTTAGTTGTTTTAAACGAAGGTGAATTATACTATTAAGTGCAACAGGTGAGGAAGAAAAAAAAGGAGTTCATACAAATCTGTGGTAAAATAGAGTTGCAAAACCATTTACACAAGAGGAGATCTGTATGAACTATAAACATTTTACCAT
>DVLO01000015.1 GCA_018715495.1 Candidatus Limihabitans stercoravium
CTATGGGGATTTTTGCCATATTTTCAAAATAAAAGAAACAACGGAGTATCTTACTTTAGCTTTTTTACAGAAAAGCTTGCTAATTATTTAGGTGAAAAAGTTACAAAAGAAAAATCAATGGAAAATGCTATAATATAAATTGGAAGTTGAGGAGATGAGATATAATGGCAAAAACAAATATCAAATCTATTATTCATAGTGATATTCATAATGTATGGGAAACCGTTTTAGCTGTTAAGAACTATAGCAGATGGCGTAGTGATGTAAGTAAAACAGAAATTATAAACGAAAAGAAGTTCATTGAATATACTAAAGATGGCTATTCTACCACGTTTACTGTTACTGTTATTAAACCATTAAATCGTTGGGAATTTGATATGGAAAACAGCAATATGAAAGGACACTGGGTTGGCATTTTTAATTCCAAAGACGATAAAACGGAAATTGATTTTACAGAACAGGTAATAGCCAAGAAATTCTTTATGAAGCCGTTTGTAAAATCATATTTAAAAAAACAGCAAACGCAGTTCGTTATGGACTTAAAAAAAAATATTGGAGAAATAAATCGAAATTTGTAGGGCTCAATAGAAAAGGAAATCAATTATGAAACATAAAGTTTTAGCTATATATAAATCACTATTATGGTGTTTTGTGGTTTTGTTATTTCCAATTGCATCAGGGACAATATCGGTAATTTTAACATTAGATACTATTACAACGCTATTTTTGCAAGGAATTTTTATGGCATTAGCTTTAATTCCACCTGCTGCTTTTGTCTTTAGTGGTAAGTGGCAATGGAGAGAAGTTGGATTTGCACCGTTTGATTTAAAAGGTTGCAAAAAAGTGTTATTTTTTATTCCTCTTCTTGTTATTTTTGTTCCAGTAGCCATTAAAGGATTCTATATAAAATCAATTGGATACGTGATAGGTAGTTTGTTTCTGTACCTGTTTGTAGGAATATCGGAGGAAGTATACTTCAGAGGGATAATACCCCGATATCTAAAAGAAGAATTTTCGACGAAAGGAATTGTGTTATGGTCTACGCTTATTTTTAGCATTGGGCATGTTGCTACCGCATTCACAGGAAGTAATGTATTTGAGATTGCTTTAACCGTACTGAATGCTTTTATTTTTGGTTGGCTTGCAATGGAGATGACTATAATATCCTCCAATATCATTCCTGTATTTCTGGTGCATTTTCTCTTTGATTTTGAAACTAAAATCGTAGTGATGAACGGCAAAGACTTGCTAGTTGCGGAGATTGTTCGAGGAATAATGATGTTCATTATAGCCAGTTGGTTTGCTGTTGTTATATATAAGCAAAGAAAGCGTTAAATTCCAATTTCTCGGCGAGTTCAACTGCACGCACTTTTTAAGTGGGTGTACGCAAATTGTATCAAAATAGGTATTTACACACATTTTAAAAAGGTTTGATGCGATACGGCGTCAAACCTTTTTTTGTAAAATTCATCAGTGTTGGCCTTAAAATGATAAACTGTGTTTTGATGCGCAAAAGCAAATCATTGATTACTGCGATCTTGTTTTATTTATTTTTCTGCAAGCAATTTTATTAGTACATTGTAAATGTTGTTATTTTGTGTTAAAATGCAATTAATGTTATTTCCTGACTGATAGTTATGTGCATTCTGATACTCTCTAAAAGAATTCACGTAATCATTTCAATTTAGAACGGAATTTATCTATGAAGATGAACATTTTCACAGTCATTGCTGGTAACAAGTTTTATTAATTAAGGAGCAAGTCATTGATTTAAAGAAATTTTCTTGGGTAAGAGAGCCTAAAAATTGGAATTTGAAAGACGGCGTATTGGAAGTTGTAACCGAACCCAACACCGATTTGTGGCAAAGGACATACTACCATTTCAGAAACGACAATGCGCCTTGTTTTCAATTTGAGACAGAGGAAAAATATTTCTCATTTACTGTCAAGACTTCTTTTGAAGAGGCGAAACATCGTTTTGACCAATGTGGCGTAATAGTGTACATGGACAGCGAAAATTGGATAAAGGGGTCAATTGAGTACGAAAACGAAACCTACCAGCACCTGGGAAGTGTTGTGACCAACAACGGATTTTCCGATTGGGCTACGACAAACATCCCTGCTTCAGTAAAACACATGTGGTATCGACTCAGCAGGAGGGAAGATGACTTCAAGATTGAATGTTCCTTGGACGGGGTAAACTTCAACCAGATGAGAATATGCCATTTCTATAAAGGTGATGGTGCTATAAGGTTTGGTGTTTACGCTTGTTCGCCTGAAAACTCAAGTTTCAAGGCGTTGTTTACAGATTTCCATTTGGGCGAATGTAGATGGTTGAAACACGACGGACAAGCACCCGACGAAAACTGATGTCGGACAATGATTTTAAGACTATCGTGAAATTTCAAATAGTTTGTTTGGATTGATTAGTGATGCGAATAAACATTTTTTTTGTATATCGCTGAAACCGGTCTAATTCAATCATACGTTGTTTTGTTAGATTGGTTTGTATTGATTAGTGTAATCACATTGAACAAAATACAATAAACAAACAATTGCAATATAGACTAAAATTTGTGCAGTACTAACTGCGTTGATTGATGTCAATCAAGGAGGAAAAATGGCAGTAACCATTAACATTTACTACAAGGGAAAGCATGGCAGTGCAAGAGCTTTTGCCAATGAAATGCTTTCCGAAGGATTGGTGGATAAAATAAGAGCTGAAAAAGGCAATCTGAAGTACGAATACTTCATTCCCTTTGGCGATGAAGAAACAGTGCTACTTATCGATAAGTGGGAAAGTCAAACTGCACTGGACATTCACCATGCTTCACCCATGATGAACAGGATTTCGGAACTTCGTAATAAATACGACTTGACCATGACGGTGGAAAGGTTTGTTGACGATACCAAGGCTCCGAAGACAGACGAAAAATTTATTAGAAAATAAAATCTACTCTGTCACAATTTATAGTTTTTTAAGTCAAAATTTGAAAACAAGTACCAAAATTTTAAAATGCAATGCGTAGATTGATATGAACAACACATCGGTAAAAAAGGGAATAGTTCTGGCGGTAATTGCTGCGGCGTTTTACGCAATAAATGCACCCGTTTCTAAAGTCTTGCTTGATTATATGCCACCAACATTGATGGCAGGCTTTCTGTATGTCGGAGCAGGAGTGGGTATGGGCGTAATTGCGCTTGTACGCAAGGCTACAAATATGAAAAACACCGAAGCGACATTTTCACGTAGCGACATACCGTACATAATTGCAATGATTCTCCTTGATATTGCCGCTCCAATTTGTCTCATGTTTGGATTGAGTAGTACATCGGCTGCATCCGCATCTTTACTCAACAATTTCGAAATAGTGGCAACTGCCTTGATTGCATTGCTTGTATTCAAGGAAAGAATAAGTCTGCGTCTGTGGTTAGGTATTCTTTTCATTACGTTGTCATGCACAATACTGTCCTTCGATGACTGGTCCGGATTACAGTTTTCTTTTGGCTCCTTATTTGTGTTGACTGCATGTGTTCTGTGGGGCGTGGAGAACAATTGTACCAGAAAGATTTCCTCAAAAGATCCATTGCAGATAGTGTTGTTAAAGGGAATATTTTCAGGCATAGGTTCAATTGCGGTAGGTTTTGTAATAGGGGAACAGATAACTGTCGTGTGGAGCGTCTTTGCAGTATTGGGCGTGGGATTTGTTGCTTACGGTCTTAGCATATTCTTTTACGTATATGCACAGCGTACACTTGGGGCAGCACGCACAAGTGCCTACTACGCAATTGCTCCCTTTATCGGTACGGCATTGTCGTTGGTTATATTCCGTGAAATTCCACATTATACGTACTTTATTGCGCTTGTGCTAATGCTTGTAGGGGCGTGGCTGTCATCACGGGATAAACCGTTGTTTAAGAAATCGTCCGATAAATTGGAAAACAATGACCTTTAATACGGTACATTTACATTTAGTAAAACTTTCTCTTAATTAGTTGTAACTGATTGGGGGAAAGTTTTATTTTGCTTTTCTGACATTATAAAAGACAATTCAATGGCAATGTTTGAAATTAATTTAGTAAACTTTGTTTGCTTTTGTTTAAAAATAAATGTAGTTTTAAGAAATGTAGTATAGAATGACCAACACCAAGGAGATAAATAATATGAAAACAACTAAAATTATATTCGCAGTAGTTGCTGTAGTAATGGCTCTTACTTTCGTTCTTGCGGGATGCAAGCCCTCAACTACACAGCAGACTACATATAGTATCAGTAAGGCGACAACCTCCAATGGAACATTCGAACTAAATGTAAATGGTAAAGTCGTCAGTTCAGCTAAATCAGGAGAGAAAATTACTGTCGTTCCAAGTGCTTCGGAAGGATATACAGTAGATAAGGCGTACTACAAGACAGCGTCTTCCAATTCTACAGACGTTACTTTGACAGATGGTCAATATACTTTTTCAATGCCAGCCGATAACATTACCGTTTATGTGGAATTTAAACTTTCAACTGCGGTTACTTATACAGTAAGCAAGGCACAGTCGGAAAATGGTTCATTTACCCTCACAGTAAACGGCACGGAAGTAAGCAGTGCGGAATCCGGGCAAGAAATAACGGTTACTGCATTACCCGATGAAGGATTTGTTATTGATAAAATTCATTTTACAACTGCGGTAAATCAGTCTGAAAATGAAGTTGTCGCAAGTGACGGAGTGTACTCATTTGTAATGCCTGAAAGTGATGTTACGGTTTACGTAGTGTTTGTTACGGCTCAGCCAACTACACACAAACTCAGTAAAGAAAGCGACAGCAATGTGACTTTACTTGTAGACGGCGAAAACGTTGAAACTCCTGTCGATGTCAAGCAGTCTTCAACAGTAACGGTTCAATTTGATGTTCAGCAATATGTTGCCATGGAAGTGTACTACACAACAAGCAATGGTAAGGTTGAAGTGTTGCCTGCCGAAGGAATCTATTCCTTTGCAATGCCCGATGATGATGTGACAGTGGGTGCCATGTTGGTCAAAACAACTGATACAAGCGCAGTTACCTTTGAGTATCTTGAAGACAGTAATTCTTATTCAGTAAGCGGCTACACAGGCGTTGACAGTGATGTGGTAATTCCAAGAGTTTACGAAGGCTTACCCGTCACGCAAATCGGTAGCTACGCATTGCTCAGCACAAGTGTAAAAAGTGTTGTTATCCACAGCGACATCACTGTGATTGATATGTATGCACTGTCTTCATGCGTAGAACTGACAACAGTCAGATTTGAAAAGGGCAGTAAACTTGAAATTATCGGGGACGCTGCTTTCATGTCGTCCGGATTGACAAGCATTGAGATCCCTTCAAGCGTAAAACAAATCGGTATACAAACATTTGACAGCTGTATTGACCTGACTAGTGTAGTGTTTGAAAAAGGTAGCCAATTGCAATCCGTTGGAGGAAACGCTTTCGGATCAACGGCAATTACAAGTATAAGGATTCCAGCAAGCGTTACGTCCTTTGACTGTGCATTCAATGATTGCAGACAACTTGTAACGGTGGTGTTCGAAGGTAACAACATTACGGAAATTACCGACTACACATTCATGAACTGTTTGAAGTTGCAAAGCATTGTATTACCAGCAAGTGTCAACAGTATAGGAAGTAAAGCGTTTTTCATGTGCAACAGTCCGTTGGTTGTTTACTACGGCGGAACTCAGACGCAGTGGGAACAGCTGGAAAACAAGCCACAGTCAACGCCGTATTTTTACAGTGAAACTAAACCTCAGGAATCGGGCAACTGCTGGCATTTCGGTGAAAACGGTGCTCCCGTTGTGTGGGAAATCTAATTGAATTGACAGAAAATAAAATACACTCTGAAAGGATTGTTTTCAGAGTGTATTTTGTTTGTATGAGTGTATTACAATTATTATATCAGCAGAACAATTGCAACTATCATTCCGGCAAGTGAAATCAATGCAATAATAAATGATGGCAGGGCGTATTTCCTTTCTTCTTTATTGAACATTTGTATCAGGGATTTTATTAGCATAATAATTTGCCCGATGATACCGTTTATCAGACTGTAAATAACTGTGGCAATGCACACAATCAGTATAATTATTGCTCCCAGCAATGATGTTTCGATCATTTCAATTGCTTTTACAAAGCCCCAACCTGCAAGGACGGCGATAGCAATAAATAATACATTCGCTAATGAGTATACGATTCGTTTCTTGCCCTGAGCTGTAATGACGTTTAATATGTGTTTAATAAATTGTCTTAAAAAACTCATGATAACCTCCTTGTTCAACGATTAAAAATGTTCAGTATTTGTATGAAACCTATTATATCAATTATTTTTGCAGAAGTCAATACGCTGTTTTAACTGATAAGTGTGAGTTAACAGCTAAGAAACAATTGAACTTGTGAACAAAAACAGAGACAATTTACTTGACTTTTTAGCCATTTCGGAATAATATACCAACGTTATAGTAAGTATGCTTATTATTAGCTTGCTTACTATATAACACAAGGGTAATATCAGGGGGCGGAATGGATTCTTTTCATCATTGGCTGATGAAGTTACACATGACTTTTGGCAAAAGTATTTTTGCCAGTGCTCAGAAGATGGGATTGACATCAGGTCAGCCTAAGATTCTGGAATTTTTGGATGAAGTAGGAAGTGCAGAGCAAAAAACAATTGCTCAGTTTTGCGAAATTGAACCTGCAACGGTCGGGGGAATACTCCAGCGCATGGAAGAAAGCGGATTGGTTACCCGCATAAGAGAGAAAGGCAATCGCAGGTCCATTGTTGTCAATCTGACAGACAATGGCAAGCAGATAGCGGAAGAAATTCAACACCAATTCGACAGGTAGGAGGAAGTTGCGCTTGATGGGTTCAGCGATGATGAGCGGACGCTATTTCGTGACTGGCTGAAGAAGTGCTACTGCAATCTTCAAAATAACGATAGGGAGGATACCAATGAGCGAGAATGAAGAGTGTATAGGTGGTGCGGAACCCACGGAAAAAAGTTCCGACCAGCAAACAGAATCTAAATTACTGCAACAGAGTATTTTAAAAGATGTTTGGTGTTGTTAATTGGTTTGATAATCATGGCGTTCGGAGTGGAATTTTCTGTATTGGCAGATTTAGGCACATCGCCTGTATCCAGTATTCCATATGTCACCAATCTGATTTCGGGGGTTGACCTTGGATATACAACAATGATTGTCAATGCCTTGGATTGTACTTATACAAATTCCAATACTGCGCAAGAAATTCAAGTGGTAGAGATTGTTGCAGATTGTAGTAAGTATTGTATTTGGCTATATGATCATTGTAGCTGACATGTTGATTGGTAACATTGTTCCCACAACGTATCTTGAACAGTGGTTGTTGTGCATTGTGGGTATTGTGCTTGTGGCAATAGGTGTGGCGTTCGAAATGACGGCAAGTGTGTTGACATTGGCAGGTGAAGGATTGGTGCAATCAATATGTATGGTGAGCAAGGCTAAGTTTTCCACAATGAAAGTAATTTGCGACGTATCATATGTTGTGATAGCCGTTGCAATTTCATATATATTTGCAAACAGGTTGTTGGGTGTACGTGAAGGTACAATAGCTGCGGCAGTATTCGTAGGATTACTGTCCAAGCCTGTAATCAGGTTACTCAAACCGCTTGCATGCAAAATTTTTAAGTAAACAAGAAGGACAAATCAAAATGAGTAAAAAACGCTTAGTTGTTTCACTTGTTGTGTTTTTGACGTTGATGGCAGTGCTTATCGTCGGAATTTGCCTGACCGGCAGTGACGGTTCACATGGCGAAATCAATGAAACGATGAAAGACGCTGTACTGCACGAATACGACAAGATTGATCTGGGATTTGCATTGGTTAATCCCGCAGTGGTTTCAGCACTGGTTGTAACGGCTGTAGTGTTTGTTTTTGCGTTGGTGGTAAGATTGTTCGTAATTCCCCGTTTCAAGGAAGTTCCGGGCAAATTTCAGCTACTGCTTGAAAGCTGGGTGGGATTTTTTGACGATCTGGCGGTCAGCAACAGTCCACACAAAAACAAATTCTTGGGTGCCTATATTTTTGGCGCAGGAAGTTACATATTCATCGGAACAATTTTCGAATTGTTCGGCATCCAGGCTGTAACGGTTGAAGGTGCATCCGTTGCTTTACCCGCACCTTTGTCAGACATCAATGGAGCATTGGCGATGGGATGTCTGTCTTACCTTGTCATTATGTCAGGTGGTGTGATTCACAACGGTATCAAGGGATTTCTTCTTACGTTAAAGGATTTTTCCCTGCCCATTTCAATGAGTTTCCGTCTTTTCGGTGCATTGCTTTCAGGATTGCTGGTAACAGAACTGGTTTACCATTACTTGGCATTGAGTTTTGTTTTGCCGGTTATAGTGGGCGTGTTGTTCACATGTTTGCACGCAATAATCCAAACTTACGTCCTGGTAATGCTGACGTCGTTGTTCTACGGCGAAGTCTCAGAAAAACATCCTAAAAAACCTAAAAAAAGTAAAAAAATCGTCAAATTAGAGGAGGCACAACAATGATGACACGTAACATGAAACTTTTCGGTATCCTTGCAATTGCATTGATCCTTGTACTTACAATTGTAGGAGTAACTCTTACACTCAACACAGCTTACGCTGAAACAACAACAGATTCAACACAGACAACAGAAACAACCGAACAACCTGCACAGGATGCAACAGGCAGCAAGGCGCTTGCAGCTGCAATTGCAATCGGTCTTGCAGGTCTTGGTGGTGCAGTAGCAATGGGTATGGCAATTTCCAAGGCATCTGAAGCAATTGCAAGACAGCCTGAAGTTAAGGGCGATGTAAGAGGCACATTGATGCTTGGTCTTGTTTTCATTGAAACAGTAGTTATTTACGCATTGATTGTAGCAATTCTGGTAGTATTCGTACTTTAAGCACAGTTTGAGGTGAGTAATGTTAGGTTTTGATATTCAACAGGTCTTGATTCACTTACTCAACTTTGTAATCCTGACATGTATTTTGTACTTTTTGTTGTACAGTCCGGTAAAGAAGTTTATGGACAACAGAAAAAAGTCAATAGCTGACAAGCAAACTGAAGTACAAAACAAGTTGAAAGATGCCGAAGAAATCAAAAGTGAATACAACAGACAACTTGAACAATTTAACGCTGAAAAGCAACAAATGAAGTTGGATTGTGACAATGAATTGCAATCCTACCGTGATGAACAAATCAAACAGGCTGAACAACAGGCTGAAAAGATTATCGCTGATGCTAAGGCTAGTGCACAGCTGGAAAAGAAGAAGATTGTCAGCGGTGCAACAAAGGAAATAAAGCAAATTGTAGAAGAAGCAACAACCAAGATGGCATTGGACATGGATTCCAATCAATCTATCGACGAATTTTTGAAGTTTGCAGAAAGAGGTGAAAGTGTTGAAAAAGACAAATAATGTTGCTGTTGTTTATTCCGACACACAACCATCCGAAAAGCAGTTGCAGGGATTGGCTAAGTTTCTGTCTGACAAGCACAATTGCGACATCACGGTTGAATGGAAACAAGACAAGCAACTCACAGGGGGATTCAGGCTTGAATACGGTGCCTACGTTTACGATTGGACACGTGAAGGTAAACTTCGTCAGTTAAAGAGTCGCCTGGAACAGTTGAGTAATCAGTCTGACATCATTCCTTTGCTGAAGCAGACCGTGGAAGATTGGTCGCCTGTTGTCAAGGCGGAAGAGCAAGGTTCGGTACTGTATGTAGGTGACGGAATTGCAACTGTCAACGGAATTGAGCATGCAACTTACGGAGAAATCGTAATTTTTGAAAGTGGAGTCCGTGGAATGGTGCAAGACCTCAACAGACACAACACCGGTTGTGTGGTGTTTGGAGATTGTTCGGAAATACGTTCGGGCAGCAAGGTTTTTCGTACAGGAAAAACAGCAGGCATACCTGTCGGCGAAGGCTTTCTTGGCAGAGTAGTTGACGCACTGGGTTACCCCGTTGACGGTAAAGGAGAAATTGAAGCGGAAGATTACCGTCCCGTTGAAATGCCTGCTCCAAGTATCATTGACAGACAACCTGTAAACAAGCCCATGGAAACGGGTTTGTTGGTAATTGACTCCATGTTCCCTATCGGACGTGGACAGAGAGAGTTGATCATTGGCGACAGGCAGACAGGTAAGACTGCTATTGCCATTGACACAATAATCAATCAAAAGGGCAAGGACGTAATCTGCATTTACGTTGCAATAGGTCAAAAGGCAAGTTCAGTAGTTCGTCTTGAACAGACATTGGAAAAGCATGGCGCAATGGATTACACAATCATTGTCAATGCTTCTGCAGGCGAATCCGCACCCATGCAGTACATTGCTCCCTACAGTGGATGTGCACTGGCGGAATACTTCATGTATCAGGGAAAGGATGTGTTGATTGTTTACGATGACCTTTCCAAACATGCTGTAGCATACCGTACATTGAGTTTGTTGCTTGGCCGTTCTCCAGGTCGTGAAGCCTACCCCGGAGACGTATTCTATCTTCACTCAAGATTGCTTGAACGTTCGGCGCACCTTTCCGATGAGAAGGGTGGCGGAAGTATCACAGCGTTGCCCATTGTCGAAACACAGGCGGGTGACGTATCGGCATATATTCCCACAAACATCATTTCAATTACTGACGGACAGATTTTCCTTGAAAGCGAACTGTTCTTCCAAGGTCAACGTCCTGCCGTAAACGTAGGTTTGTCGGTATCCCGTGTAGGCGGCGCTGCACAGACAAAGGCATTGAAGAAGGCTTCAGGCACAGTACGTCTTGATCTTGCACAGTGTCGTGAAATGCAGGTGTTTACACAGTTTGCCAGCGATCTTGACGATGTTACCAAACAGCAATTGCAGTATGGTATGGGATTGATGAGTTTGCTAAAGCAACCGCAGTACCATCCCTATACACAGACTGAACAGGTTGTATTGTTGGTATCTGCATTGTCAAAGTGCCTTCAACACCTGAAGCCTGCAGAGGTTAACTCTTACGCTAAGAATTTGTTGGAATACACCAAACAGACAATTCCTACAACATTAAGACGTATTGACCAGACACAGATTCTGACTGATGATGACAAGGCTGCAATTGTGCAATGCGCTAAACAGTTTCGTGATCAACAGGCAACTGTCTCTGAGGAGTAGCTTATTGCAATGAACAACATTAAGGAAATTAAAAACAGAATAGACAGTGTGCGTGAAACACGAAAAATCACAAACGCAATGTATCTGATTGCATCTACCAAGGTGCGTAAAGCCAAGGCTGATCTAGACAACACAAGACCTTACTTTATGGCTTTGCGAAATGAGATAAAGCGTATTTTCCGTACTGTAAACGACATTGACAACAAGTATTTTTACCCTGCAGACGGCAAGATCCTTTATGCTAAAACTTACGGAATACTTGTAATAACAGCGGACAAGGGGCTTGCAGGTGCCTACAATCAGAATGTGTTGAAGTACGTTACTAATCTTGTAAAGGAACACCCCAACACCAAGTTGTACGTTGTGGGTGAGTACGGAAGAAAGTATTTTCTGAAACGCAATATACCCATTGAGGAATCATTTCACTTTACGGCACAAAGTCCCAACATGTACCGTGCAAGAGAAATTACCGACATCCTGCTGGATGCTTTCGACAGAGGTGAACTGGGTAAGATTTTCGTTGTATACACGGACGCTAAAAATTCTCAGACGGAAGAGGTAAAGAGCACACGTCTTTTGCCCTTCCATCGTGGAAACTTTGTTTCCGACCCGACAGTGGAAAATGTGGAATTTGAATTCAGTCCCTCAATTGAAGTAGTGCTTGACAACATCATGCACAGTTACGTGTCGGGATTTATTTACAGTGCGTTGGTGGATAGTTATTGCAGTGAGCAGGATGCACGTATGAACGCAATGAATTCCGCCAACATCAATGCGCAGGAAATACTGTCCGATCTGTCGTTGGAGTACAACCGTGTAAGACAGACGGCAATTACACAGGAGATTACGGAAATCTGTGCTGGCGCATTGGCTAAGAAAGGCAAGGAGAAAGTTTTATGAATATAGGCAAGATATCTCGTGTAGCCGGTCCTGTCATCGACGTGGATTTTACAACAGGACAATTGCCACGTATCAAGGAAGCGCTTGTCGTAAACTGCAACGGTCAGGACAAGGTGCTGGAAGTTGCTCAGCACCTTGACGGAAATACCGTTCGCTGTATCATCTTGTCAGAAAGCGAAGGCTTGGCAAGAGACATGGAAGTTCGCTGCACAGGCGAAGGTATCAGCGTTCCCGTAGGCGAAGCTACACTGGGCAGAATGTTCAACGTATTGGGTAAACCCATTGACGGTTTGGGCGAAGTCAGCAAAGACGTTACACGCTGGAATATTCACCGCAAGGCACCAAGTTTCAGTGAACAAAGTGCAGCTGTAGAAATTCTGGAAACAGGTATTAAGGTCATTGACCTTCTTGAACCCTATCCGAAGGGTGGTAAAATCGGTCTGTTCGGTGGTGCAGGTGTTGGTAAGACTGTTCTTATTCAGGAATTAATTCACAACGTCGCAACGGAACACGGCGGTTATTCGGTGTTTACCGGCGTAGGAGAACGTAGCCGTGAAGGTAACGACTTGTGGCAGGAAATGAACGAAAGCGGTGTTGCAAGTAAGACTGCGCTGGTGTTCGGTCAGATGAACGAATCGCCAGGCGTTCGTATGCGTGTGGCATTGTCAGGACTTACAATGGCGGAATATTTCCGTGATACACAAAACAAGGACGTGCTGTTGTTTATCGACAACATATTCCGTTTCGTGCAGGCAGGTAGTGAAGTGTCCACATTGCTTGGACGTATGCCCTCTGCGGTAGGTTACCAGCCCACACTTGCAAGTGAAATGGGCGAACTGCAGGAACGTATCACATCTACTAAAAACGGATCTGTTACATCGGTACAGGCTATTTACGTCCCCGCCGACGACCTTACAGACCCTGCTCCCGCAACAACGTTTACTCACCTGGACGCAACAACGGTACTTAGCAGAAAGATTGCCGAACAAGGTATTTACCCGGCGGTTGACCCGTTGGAATCATCTTCACGTATTCTGTCTGCTGAAGTAGTGGGCGAAGAACACTACGAAATTGCTTGTAAGGTTCAGGAAATATTGCAAAAGTACAAGGAATTGCAGGATATCATTGCAATTTTAGGTATGGAAGAACTGAGCGACGAAGACAGAGCAATTGTATTACGCGCAAGAAAAATTCAGAAGTTTCTCTCTCAACCCATGTTTGTTGCCGAAAAGTTCAGCGGTGTCAGCGGTGTTTACGTTCCTTTGAAAGAAACGCTGCGTGGATTTAAGGCTATCATTGACGGTCAGATGGATCAGTATCCTGAAGCGGCATTCTACAATGTCGGTACGCTTGAAGATGTAATTGCTAAGGCTAAGATGCTGGAAGGTGATTAACCATGAAAGAATTTCAACTGTCCATATTGGCGGCAGGCAAGTTGTTTTACCAGGGTAGTTGTGTGTCTCTTGTTGTGCCTACAATAACAGGCAAGCAGGGTATAATGGCTAATTTCTGCAATACCATAGGAGCAATTGTAGCAGGCACTTTGGAATTTGAATATATCGACGGCGACGGCAATCATGTCCGTGAAGTTGCTGCTGTTTCACAAGGTATAGCCAAGGTGGAAAACAACACTGTGCTTGTACTTGTGGACAGTATAGAACGTCCCGAAGAAATTGACGCCAACAGAGCAATGCGCTCAATGCAGGAAGCCAAGGAAGCAATGCTGACTAAAATGAGCATACGTTCCTACTATGACGCACAGACCAAGATGGCACGTGCATTGAACAGACTGAAAATCAAACGCAACTACAAGAAGTAATTCGTGAGCTTTTGCATTAAGATGAACCGCAATTATGATGTGATTTTAGTGTCACGTGGTGCAAAAATTTGTACAAAAAGCCATTTCCGATGTGATGAGTCTATAGGAAAGATATTAAACAATAAAAACGCATCGAAGCATTCAACTGTTTCGATGCGTTTTGCGTGTCTGTAAGTTTTACTGAATTTTCTGTGACTTAATTTGCGTGTGATTTGCTACTTTACAACTTCATAAGGCCAATCAATGATTCCACCAAAGTCCTTGACGTTGGTGTAGCCCATCTTTAACAGAAGTTCAGATGCCTTCTTGCTGCGATTGCCACTGCGACAGTAGACAAGTATCAGTTTATCTTTGTCGGGCAATTGCTGTGGCGCAAGTTCGGTAATGCTGTAATCCGGAATGAGTATGGCGTCAGGAATGTGTCCCTCTTTGTATTCTTCGGGTGTTCGAACATCCAGTATTACACAATCCTTACTCATCAACTGCTTTGCCTCCTGAGGGGAAATCTTACTGTAAAGGGGATGTTTTTTTGTTACAAGTACGATTGTGATAACCGCTACAGCAATTACTATTACAATTATTGCAACTTTATTCATTGTTTGATCTCCTTTGGTTTTCCTAATTTTAGCACATTTCATCAATCTTGCCAGTGACTGGGTTACACAATTCACCTGCACCAGAGTGAATATTGTTAAAAAACAGAAAATTTTACTTAAAAATATTGAAAAACGGATTTGTATATAGTATAATTTAGTCAACAATATAAATACATCCTGCCTGGTGCGACAAGTTTTGCATTGCGTCAACCACATTTCGAAAAAGGGAATCGGCGTCCGAAAATCTATGTCAGGCCTCGACGGCTTTTACAAGTTAGAGAGCATTTGCTCCGGTGGAAGACAAAACTTTTCGGCAGATTACCCACCTGTTTAATACAGGTTGAAATCAGCAGAACAACGGCCAAGGCAGGATATTTTTTTACAGCGGGTTGCCTATGAGAACATGGATAAACAACAGACCAATCTTGTTTTGGACTTTGTCTTTTGTGGTCGGCATTCTGCTGTCTTTTTGTATTTTGCAAGGATGGTGGTATATTGCCGTTGCGGTTGCAGTGGTAACTGCCACTGTTTTTGTTTTGTGTAGGAAAAATTTAAAACTGTTATTGAAAATTGCCTTGATGACCGGTGCATTGCTTGTAGGGTTTCTGGTGTTCTGGGCACAGTATGTGGACATTGAACACAAACAGATTCAACCGTCATCATGTGTGGTTTCGGGGATTTTTACTGACGACATTTACAGTGACACCAAGTACCTTTCTGTGGTAATGCGTGATTGTACAATTACGCTTCCCGACGGCAGTGTCTTGACAGGCAAGGTCAATGTGAGATTGTTTGATGAGGAACAGATTGAATGTGTCGAAGTGGGAGGACGTGCGGTATTTTACGGTGAGATTTCCTTCCGCTACCCATTCAAGGATGGCATTGACACCTATACCTATCGCAGTGGAGTGTACTACGATATTGATTCGGTTGAAGGGCTTGTCGTAACAGACGGTAATCCGACATTTGCCGAAAGCTTTAGAATGTATCTTTACGACACACTTGTTGAAAACAGTCCCGATACTGCCGATATCTCCTACGCTCTGCTGGTAGGAGACAAGTCAATGATGAGTAATAGTGACCTTGAGAGTTTCCGTACTGCAGGTATTGCGCATCTTCTTGCAGTAAGCGGATTGCATGTTGGATTTATTGTGGGAGTGTTCGAATTTATTTTCGAAAAGTTCCACCTTCATCCTCTGAAACGCATGGCGATTTTAGTTGTGCCTTTGATTCTTTATGCATACATATGCGGATTTCCTGCTTCGGTAATGCGTGCCGTTACTATGGCAATGGTTGTAGAACTTTGCAGGTTTGCATTTCGCAAGGTTGATTTACTTACATCGTTGTCAATTGCCTGTACGGTGATATTGTTTATTCGTCCGCTTTATCTGTTTGATGCGGGATTTCTGATGTCTTTTGGTGCTGTGTACGGCATCGCAACATTTACTGCGGCAACCAACAGATATATAAGCAGGTATGTCTCAGATCGCTGGCAGCCTGTACTTAAGTCCTTGTCAGTTTCCTGCGGTTCAACAATCGGTACGCTTGGTTGGTCGCTGTGTTACTACGGTTATCTTCCGCTGTTTGGCGTTGTTGTAAATCTCATTGCCATTCCCATTGTTTCGGTAGCGTTTGTGCTGACGATACTTGGAATGATCCCGTATATAGGTGCGGTGTTTTTATTTGTGTCCGACAAATTGCTGTTGCTTGTGCTGGGTATTTCGGGCGTCGTTGCAGATATCAACGTTGCTAAACTCATTTTCCCTTCTATTGGGTTTGCTGTTGTGATACTTGGAGTATGGTTATTTGTGTATGGCGGCTTTGTAAACTTTAAAGGCAAGGAAAGAGTTGTTGCTCATTGCGTACTGGCAGTATTGTTTGTTGCAGTTTCCATTGCAACAGTAATTCCTAAAGACGTCGGAACAAGGGTGTTCGTTAACGAAACTTACGGCGACAGTTGTGTGGTTGCAGTTCATGATGGCGATGTGGCTGTCATCGGTAACTTGCAGTACAGTGATGTGGAAAGTGTAGTACGTACTGTAAATTTCCGATACAATTCGCTGTCCCTTTACGTAACTGATTTCAACACGGTCAAACTTGACGATGTGATAACTTTGCATGAAAATAAACACATTGACAAAATTTACGTATTAGACATGACTGGTAATGTTCCCGTCGAAAGGTACTGTGCTCTGCAAGGTGTTGAGGTAGTGCGTGTCCCCAAGAACTACACGGTTGACAATGGTGTTTCTGTCACAAGCGTATGGGACGGTTCGCTTGTTGGTGCAAGTGTAACTGCCGGGAAAATACATGTTGTTGTGGTTACAACCGACAACAGTCTGCTTTACAACAACTTGTCACTCATTGTGAAAAATCCCACAGCGCTAGTTTGTAAAAATCCAACGGATAAGATGCTCATTGACTTTTCAGACAGTTACATTCTTACGGAAAACATTTCTGAAAATAATATTTACCCCTCAAACCGTTGCGGAAACTTTACATTGATACAAAAAGATGGTAAAATAGTGCTGAAATTGTAAGGATAGAACAGTGATAAAGTTTATTTCGTTAAAGGAAAAACTTAAGACGGGCTTTTTTCCATTGCTGGTTGTTTACGGCAATGACCTGTGGCTCAAGGAAAAAGCCATCGAAAACATTGTATCAAGTCTAAATATAACAGTTGATTTCAATGTTTCGAAATTCAATGAGGCAGCTGATGTTGACGCTGTCTTTTTGGCATGTTCTACTTTACCGTTTATTGACAGTCACCGTGCGGTCATTGTTGACATGAACATGCCACAAGGCAAGAAGGGACAGGAACTGAAGAAAAGACTGGAAAAATTTGCATTGCATCCTCAACAAAGTTGCTGCCTTGTCATAAATACCGACAATCCCAAGCCATTTGAATCTGTAAAGGGCGTGGAAATGGTGGATTGCACCAAACTTGATACTGAAAACATAATCAAGTGGATTACGTCCTACGTGAGAATCAACAAGGGAACGGTCGATAGATTAGCGGCGCAGACAATTGCCGAATACTGTCTCAATGACATGGCACGTGTCAGTAACGAAGTGGAAAAACTTGTCGGTTACTCATCGGAAGTTACTCTTGAAAACGTTCGATTGCTTGTGCACAAGGACATGGAATACGTTGTTTTTGACCTGGGTAAAGCTATTGCAGGCAAAAATGTAGAGAGATCGTTGTCAATGATTTCCTCTCTCATCGAAAAGGGAGAGGAACCACGTGCATTGTTCGGCGTCTTGTATAATTTCTACCGCAGAATGTACTACGTCAAGACGGCAGAAGGTACTACTGAAAGCAAGGCTAATCTCTTGCAGGTAAAGCCATTCGCTTTGAAATACGTAACTGAAGTTGCACAGAACTACAAGCCGATGCAATTGAAAAAAGCGTTGGAGTTATTTCTAGAAGCTGACGAAAAAATCAAACTGTTTTTCAACGACAGGGAAACATTGGAATTTCTTGTGCTGCAACTGTTGCAGTTGTAAGGAGAGTTTATGATAAACAAATTGAGACAAAATTACAGTTTGTCATTGTGGATTGTGCGTTTAACCTTTGTTGCAACGTTTGTGCTTGCAAACTGGAGACAATCTGCAACTATTTTGGCAATGATGATGGGCGTAAACGACATTGGCATTGCTCTTTTATCATGCTTGTTCAGTGCTGTAATTGCACTGGTAATTTATCCGTTTATAATCAATTTGTTGCTCAATCTGTTCAGTATCTACTGTGTACCCCGTGCTGAATACGTGCTGTTGGCATTGATTTACACGGCGCTTGCGCAACTTATTGCAGGAGTGCTGGGATGTATTCAGTTCTTCACACCGGTTGTTGCTACATGGGGTGCGGTTCTGTTTCGTTTTGTGGGATCTACCGTGGCAATGATTTTGTTTTACAGGAAGACAGCGGAACTGTACTTCAATCATCAGACACGTGTACATTACTTCAGAAATGTTGCAATTGTGTACTTTGTTTTAATGATTTTGGGGGTATTTGCATGAGAGTTTGCGCATTTATTTTAGCTTTGCTGATGTGCGTTGCTGCAGTTGTTCCTTTTACGGCGGTTGCGTCGGAACAAGTCATTACTAACAAGGACTTTGGCAACTACCAGACAATGGATGTGTACAAATTTGTGGAAGAATTTTCCACACGTTTCCCCTCACGTATTGCAGGAACAGAAACGGAAAGACAAGCAGCTCAGTACATCAAACAACAGTTTGAGACAATACTTCCGACGGAACAAAGTTCAGTTGAGTTGCAGTCAATAAACGGTGAGTCATATAACGTCGTAGCTACTCTGACTTCGCCTGTATCCCAAGGATATCGAATAATCATTGGTGCTCACTACGACAGTGTGTTAGGTTCGGAAGGAGCGCAGGACAATGCGTCCGGTGTTGCGGCGCTTTTAGAAATTGCCAAAAGGCTTGTTACCTTTGACAGACACTTTGATGTAGACATTGTTTTTGTTGCGTTTGGTTCGGAAGAATTGGGGCTTGTCGGTTCGCAGTACTTTGCAGACAGCATGTCTTCAATTGACGTTGAACGCACTCTGATGATGATCAATATGGACAGTATTGCCGGAGGCGACAATCTGTATCTTCATTGCGAAACGGTAAGCAATGACATGGAGAAATTCTTTATTGCCAATTCGCCCGATTACTCTGAACTTTACGTCAAGCCGTATAGCAACGGTGTAGTGGCAATGCCAAGTATTCTGGGTGGTTACTACGAAACATTGCTGAATGCCGATCAGGCTGTTTTCCGTGCAAAAGGTATTCCTACAGCATTGTTTATTTCGGGAAACTACAGCACAATGGCATGGGATTACATTGAAAGTACGGATAAGTCGTTCTGTGTGATGAACAGTACTTCCGACACATTTGCAAATCTTTCACGCAGACAGGCAGAATTCGTAAAAAAGATTGAAACTGTAACAGATACAATCGTCAATACAATTGTTGCGGAAGGTTTTATCACTATGGCTAAAAATGCCCGCAATGGACTGGTTAATCTTGACATTGTGTATTCTACACGTTTGCCTTTGCTTGTAAAATTGGTTGCGCTGATTGTACTTGCAGTATTTGCATGGCGATACTATAAAAAATTGCAGAAAAATTCTTACATCAACAAATCATCCGCTCAGGGTACGGGAAACAAGGTATTTGTCACTCCCGATGCCGACGACGTATTTGATTTGTAACAACGGAGTAACATGAAAAACAAATTGAAAAAGTGGCAATTAGCCACGATATACAGTGCAGTAATTGTACTGGCAGTTGTACTTGATCAGCTGAGCAAGGTATTGCTTGAACCGGTACTTGCCGATAAGGATATTTCTATAATAGGCAACTGGTTCATGCTGTCGTGGACACTCAATGATGGCGCTGCTTTCGGTATGCTTGGTGGACAGAACATCTTTTTCTTTATTATCACCGTTGCTGCTTGCCCGTTGTTTGTCTATCTGCTTATTCGTTCCTTTTCTGAAGGAGTGTGGGGACAGGTTGGGTATTCCTTCATCATTGGCGGTCTCATAGGCAATGCCATAGACAGATTGTTTCTGGCACAAGAAGGTTTTTTCAGCGGATATGTGCGTGATTTCTTTTACGTGAAAGGATTTGCCGTATTCAATGTTGCGGACAGTTTTCTTGTAGTAGGCACAATTTGTGCTGTACTTGCGTTGTTGTTTTTTGATAAAAATGCAGTCTTCCCCGTTTTAAAAAGGGAGAGTTCCGATGACAAGTAAATTTGAAGTGGATTCCGTTTACAATGAAATGCGGCTTGACACCTACCTTTCTTTGGTGGCAGAGGTTTCCCGTTCGCATGCCGGTAAGTTGCTAAAGGATGGCTGTGTGACTGTCAACGGTAAAGAAAGGGACAAGGCGTATCTTGTAAAGCAAGGGGACGTGGTGGAAGTTGAACTTCCCGAACAGGTTGAATGTGATATTCCTGCCGAAGATATACCCATCAACATTGTGTACCAGGATTCCGATGTGGCAGTAATTAATAAACAACAAGGATTGACTGTACATCCTGCAAACAATGTTTATACTGGTACGCTTGTCAATGCATTGCTGTACCATGTCAAGGATCTGAGTGGAATCAACGGAGTATTGCGACCCGGTATTGTACACAGACTGGATAAGGACACAAGCGGACTCATGATGGTTGCGAAAAATGATTTTGCACACAACAGTCTTGCAGCACAGATTCAAACAAAGGAATGTCGTCGTATTTATACTGCTCTTGTTGAAGGTGTAATAAAGGAAGACAGTGGCATTGTCGACAAGGCAATTGCACGCAGTACAGCTGACCGTAAAAAGATGGCTGTGTGCAATGATGGTAGAAATGCGGTGACCTTGTACACTGTGATGAAACGCTACAGACAAAACACATTGTTGCGTCTTGAACTAAAGACGGGCAGAACACACCAGATCAGGGTGCATTGCAAGTATCTGGGGCATCCTGTGGTGGGAGATGCTACCTACGGATACAAAAACCAGCGTTTCAAACTGGACGGGCAGTTGCTTCACGCATCTGAAATAATGTTTACCCATCCCAGGACGGGCGAACAAATGCATTTTACAGCTGATTTGCCCGATTATTTCAAACGGGTACTGGAGATATTGGACAAGGAACAGGGGGTAAAATTATGAAAAACGTTGTTTCTTTGACTGATCTTAAACGTGAAGAAATATCTTTGATTCTTGAAACTGCCGTGCAGATGCGCAGACTTGTAATGGCAGCATTCAAGAAAGGACCGCAACTTGTCGGAAAGACGGTCGCTAACCTGTTCAGGCAGGAAGATAAGCACAGCATGGGATTTCAGTTGGCGTCAGGTTACATGTCTGCAAACAGTTACATGTATTACGGCGTCAAGGATTTGTTTGAGAGTTGCTGTGCGCTTGACAACATGGGCGTAAATACAATCGTCGTGCAGTGCGACAATGACAACATGGTGGCTAAAATTGCCGAAAGCGTCAAGTGTTCTTTAGTAAACGGAGGTTCGGCGCAAAGTGATCCTGTGGGGGTTCTTGCCGACCTGTTGGCATTGCAGTCCAAGATGGACAGTTTGCGCAATCTCACGGTACTTGCTGTTGGAAACAGACAGACAAATAAAATTACAGAATTGTCACATTGTCTTTCAATGTACGGATCGGGATTGGTGTGGTATTTGCCAAACAGTGACTTTTCAACACAGCGTAAGGGCGTTGTAGTGGGCGACATCAACAGTGCATTTGCAGGTGCGGATGCGGTAATTGATTTGGGCTTGAATGACTACTCCGACCCTCAGCAGTATTACGGAACTGTGGGGGGGATTTCCTCTAAACTGATGGATATGGCACGTGTCAACGCACCTTTGTTGGGAGCAAGAAACGTTGTGGATTCCATCGGCGTCAAGACGTATGCTAACAGTATTGTTAACACACGTGACAGTTGCTACGTAGCGGTAGCAATGGCGTTGTTGTATATTTTAAACAGATAAACCAAGGAGAAGAAAAATGAAAACATCTGAAAAGGTTGTCGTAGCGGCATTGATTGTGGCATTGCTGCTTGCTGTCATCGGACTGATATTGTCAAGTCAGGTTACTACATTTGTTGCAATGGGTTTGCTTGTTGCAATTGCAGTAGGATACACTGTGTTGCAGGTAATTGAATATTTCAAGGTAATGAATGATGAAAAGGAAGGTAAGAAACAACTCACCTTACTGATAATTACAGTTGTTGTTGCCCTTGTAATTATCTGCCTTGCAATACTTACATTTACAGGCAAGTTGTTTGGTTAAAATTAAATTACGGAATTGAAAAATCCCGACAGACTTAAAAATTCTGTCGGGATTTTAATTGTTTATTAATTTGTTTTTAGTGTAAATTATTGTGTAACGTTATGTGATTTTGTAATCATTTTACAAGTAATTCGATGTGCTGATTGGGGGTGACAATCACAGTGTAGTAAGAGGTGTAATGTGCCGCACCCAATGCGCCCTTGGGCGGTTTCTTGACGTTCTCACGTCTTGTGTAGTCAACGGGAATTTTTGTTCCTTCACGTGCCTGTGAGTAGTAGGCTGTAATTTCCGCACTTTTTACAATCACGTCGTCGGGAATTTCCTTGTTGTCAGTAACCACAACAACGTGTGACGAATGTATCTGTTGAGTGTGCAGCCACAGATCAGTTGGCTTTGCAAGTTTGTAAGTTACAAGTTGATTTTGTTGATTGTTTTTGCCCACGTACACAGTAAATCCGTCAATACAGTAGGTCAGTGGTTTTGAGGGAGGAAGCACCTCTTTCTTGTTTTTCTTCTGTTTGATGATACCTATGTCTTCCAATTCCTTGACAATTTCCAAAAGATCGGTTGTTTCATTGCAGTACTTGAGTGATTGTCGGATTGTATTGAGATAATCCAACAACTTTGTGTTTTCTTCCACAAGTCGTGTGTTGTGTTCAACTGTACTCTTCATCTTGCGGTATTTCTTGTAGTACAGCTGGGCATTTTGTGTTCCGTCCAGTGATGGGTCAAGGCTGATTGTCAATGTGGGGCATTGTTCGTCGTAGTAATCCACAACGTCAACGTTTGTGGCATTGCGCTTTATCTGATAGAGATTGGCAAGTAACAAGTCGCCGTATTTCTTATATTCCTGACTCTTTTCCCCTTCAAGAATGCTTTGTCGCTGTATTGCAAGTTTCTTTTCGGTACGGGAAATTGCGTTCTTGACAATGGTGGAAACGGACTTGGCCTTGTCGGCAAATCTTTGCGCCTTGTCCAAGAGATAGAAGTAGTCGTCGTGTGCGGAGTTCAGTGTGGGGTATTGTACTGTTTGCCCTTTCTTGCTGAGATAAGGGAATGGCAGTACTTCCACGGGAACGCCCTTGTCGTTGTACACAATGACAGGCTGTGGATTGTCAAGTTTTTTCAAGTAATTGTCTATTGATGACACAATACGCTGGGCGTTTATTTCACTGTGGTTGTTTTCGTCAATGCCGTAGGTCATTTCGGCAACCGTCAGCGTTGATACGCCAAGCAGGTGTTCGGACAAATACTTTCGCAGTGGAAGATTTGTCGATGTCACCATGTGTTCCACACGCACGTCATTCGGTTGCAGTTTGTCACGTGGAGGGAAGAATGTGTATTTTGCTCCTGCCATCACAATGCGTGTGCTGTCCAGATCCTGCGGAAGATGTTTTATACAATCCAGTACAATGTAATTTTCGTCTGCAAGAATAATGTTTGACGTCTTGCCTGTAAGTTCGAAAATCAGGTGCATTGTACGCTGGTATCCCAGTTCGTTTTTGTTGTTCAACGTGAAGTCAACAACACGTTCAAAGGGCACTTGACCGATGCCAGTAATTGTTGCATTTGTGATATGTTTACGCAACAACATACAAAAGTTGGGCGCAACGGCAGGGTTTTCGGTGTTTTTGTCCGTCAGGTGTATTCTGTTTACTCCCGCATTGGCGGAAATCAGCAGTTTGTAAGACTTTCCGTTGAACACCGAAAGTACTATTTCGTCCTTTTCGGGCTGGTAAATTTTGTTTATTTTGCCGCCTATAAGACATTGTTGAAATTCCTTTGTCAGTACCGACAAGGTGAGAGCGTCAAAAGCCATCTTCATTTACTCCTTATGCCAATATATTACTATATTTAACATATTTGTTCAAGCGTAGGAGCGTCAAATCATTGATTATTTTGCAATAATGTGCTAAAATACCTAATTGAACGGAAAAACCATTTTTGGAGGACACTATGAAATACGTTACCGAAAAGAACAATTCCCAGCTGACAATTACATTCAAGGTAAGTGCAACAGAATGGGAACAGGCAATGCAGAAGGCTTATGAGCAGAACAAGGGCAAGTACAACGTACCCGGTTTCCGCAAGGGACACACACCCCGCAGAGTACTTGAAAACATGTACGGCAAGGGCCTTTTCTTCGAAGACGCACTTTATATCTGCGCACAAGAATATTACAGCGAATTTTTGGATAAAAATAGAGATGTACAACCTGTTGCACGTCCTGTAATTGATGAAAACTCCATCAAGGCAACAGAAAAGACAACAACATTTGCTGTCAAGGTTGTAGTAAGACCTGACGTTGAATTGGGTCAATACACAGGACTTACAATCAAGAAGAGCAAGCCTGCAACCGTCAAGACAGCGGAAATCGATGCCGAACTTGAACGTGTAAGAGAACGTAATGCACGCTTTGTTGAAATTACAGACAGAGCAGTTGCAGATGGCGATGAAGTAAATCTTGATTACAGCGGTTCTGTTGACGGCGTTAAATTTGAAGGTGGCACAGCTGAAAAGCAAACACTTGTAATTGGTAGCCACACATTCATCGAAGGTTTCGAAGAACAGTTGATTGGAATGAACATCGGCGAAACAAAGGACATCAACGTTACATTCCCTGCTGAATACCACGCTGAAGAACTGAAGGGCAAGGCTGCTGTATTTACAGTTACAATCAACGCAATCCGTGTAAAGGAATTGCCCGAACTTGATGACGAATTTGCTAAGGATGTAAGTGAATTCTCCACATTGAAAGCTTACAAGGACGACATCAAGAAGAACATGAAGGCAGAAAGAGAAAAGGAAGCAAACATCAAGGATGAAAACACCCTGATGGAAACAATTGTAAATTCTGCTAAGATTGACATCCCCAAGGAAATGATTGAAGAACAGATTGACGATTTCGTTGAAGACTTCAAGTACCAATTGATGTACCAAGGCCTGAACATCGACAACTACTTCAAGTATACCAACAGCACAATGGAAACATTGCGTTCCAACTACACCGAACGTGCTGAAAAGGCTGTTCGCACAAGACTTGTTCTTGAAGCAATTGCCAAGAAAGAAGACCTCAAGGCAGATCCTGCTGTGGTAGAAGCCAAGATTAAGGAATATGCTGTAAATGCAGGTGCTGACGTTGAAAAGTTTACTGCTCAACTTACACCTGAACAAAGAGGATACTTCGAAAATCAGGCAATTACTGAAACATTGATAGAATTTTTGAAGAAATCCAACACAATTGCCTGATCGGGCAACAAGGAGCTAATGTATGAAACTGATACCCATGGTAGTAGATCGCACAGACAACGGCGAACGCAGTTACGACATCTATTCACGTCTGCTTGAAGACAGAGTAGTGTTTTTGTCGGGAGAAATCGATGACGAAACGGCAAATACTGTAGTTGCGCAGTTGATTTACCTTGAATCCAAGGATCCTGACAAGGACATTTCGCTGTACATCAACAGTCCGGGCGGAAGTGTTACTGCAGGTCTTGCAATCTACGATACAATGCGCTACATCAGATGTGATGTGTCCACAATCTGTGTGGGAATGGCAGCAAGCATGGGTGCAGTACTTCTTGCAAGCGGTGCTAAAGGCAAGCGCTACGCTCTTCCCAACAGCGAAATCATGATTCACCAGGTACTGGGCGGTGCAAGTGGTCAGGCAACAGATGTGGAAATTCACACAAAGCATCTTTTGAAAACCAAACAAAAACTGATTGGCATCTTGTCGGAACTTACAGGCAAATCCGCCGAACAGGTAAAGATTGACACCGAAAGGGACAACTTCCTGTCCGCCGAAGAAGCCAAACAGTACGGAATTGTAGACGAAGTGTACTACACCAGAAACTGATTAAAGGAAGGAAGAATGGAACAACATTGCGCTTTTTGCGGTAAAGCGGAATCGGAAGTAAAGAGGCTCATTGCTTCGGGTGAAGGCGTGTGCATCTGTGACGAATGTGTCGCAGTGTGCAATGACATCTTGGATAACAGCGAAGAAGTTGCAGCCGAAACACCTTCGACATTCCACTTGCCCACACCAAGAGAAATTAAAGAACAACTTGACCAGTACGTGGTAGGTCAGGATTACGCCAAAAAGACCCTGTCCGTTGCCGTTTACAACCACTACAAGCGTGTGAAGGCACACCTTGAGGGAGTTGCAGACGACGGCGTTGAACTGGAAAAAAGCAACATCCTTATGCTTGGACCTACCGGTAGCGGTAAGACATTGCTTGCTAAAACTCTTGCCCGCATACTGGATGTTCCCTTTGCCATTGCCGATGCAACGACATTGACAGAGGCAGGATACGTCGGTGAAGACGTGGAAAACATCCTGTTGAAACTTATACAAAATGCTGATTACAACATTGAAAGGGCGGAAAGAGGAATAATCTATATTGACGAAATTGACAAGATAGTCAAGAAGTCGGAAAACGTTTCAATAACAAGAGACGTTTCGGGCGAAGGCGTGCAACAGGCTTTGCTGAAAATCATTGAAAGCACTGTTGCAAACGTTCCACCTCAAGGTGGAAGAAAGCATCCACAGGCACAAGCCATTGCTATTGATACGACAAACATTTTGTTTATCTGTGGCGGTGCGTTTGTAGGACTTGACAAAGTGGTGCAAAAGCGCCTTGCAACAGGCGGACTGGGATTCGGTAAGGCTGTCAAGACGGAAGAAATAGATTCCGTTGAACTTGTAAAGAGTTGCCAACCGCAAGACTTCATCAAGTACGGTCTAATTCCCGAATTTGTCGGACGTTTGCCCATCACAATAGGTCTTGCACCTTTGGATGAAACGGCATTGGTAAAGATACTGACCGAACCGAAGAACTCACTTGTCAAGCAGTACCAGAAGTTGATGAAGATGGACAACATCGATCTTGTTTTCAATGAAGACGCACTTCATGCAGTTGCACGCAAGACGTTGAAACTGAAAACAGGCGCAAGAGGATTGCGTTCGGTGTTGGAAAAAATACTGTTAAACTTCATGTATGATGCTCCCGAAGATAAACAGATTGAAAAAATCGTTGTAAATGCCGATTGTATCGATGGCGACGCTCAACCTACAATTGTCAAACGTGCAAGCTGATTACAAGCCGATGTCTTAGCGCATCGGCTTTTTACATGCAATAAACAGTTGCAATAAATCAGATATTATTTTATAATAATTGATACTATAATTCACAAATACACATACTAGGTATCGTCAAGACGATATTTGGTATGATTCAGAGGTACAAATTGAAAAAACTTACACAATTACCATTGCTTGCTTTGCGTGGAAATATCATATTTCCGCACAACGCAACACAACTTGAAATTGCCCGTGTCAAGTCAATAAACACAGTCAAGTTTGCACTGGAAAACGGTGGCAAGATAATCATTGCCAGTCAGATTGACGGCGCTAAGGAACTTCCCGTTGCGATTGACGACTTGTACACAGTGGGCGTTTACGCCGAAGTTACAGGCATCATGTCTGAAAAGGACGGAATGCTTGTTGTTTCAGTGCGTACATTGGAAGGCTGCAACATTCTTCGTGCCGATTTTTCGGGGGAAGTTTATTTTGCTGATGCCGAAACAATCGATTACTATGTTGCCGATCAACTCACAGCCAAGGCGTTGTACAAGAAGACTCTTGAATGTCTTGACAGGTTTGCAACAGTCAATAAGATGCTCAATAAGAACGCCATTCAGGCACTTGCAAACAACAATTCCGTTGATTACATTGCCTTTGTGGACGTGGTTGCCAATGACATCGTTTATCGCCTGAAAGAAAGACAGGAAATTCTTGGCGAATCTTCTGCTGAAAAACGTATGGAAGATCTGTGCGTTTACATCCTTGGCGAAATGGAACTTGTCAAGACGGAAAAGCGTATTGCTAACCGTGTCAAGAAACAGGTCGAAGACGGTCAGAAAGAATACTATCTTCGTGAGAAGATGCGTGCCATTTCTAAGGAATTGGGAGAAGATGAAAATGAAATCCTTGACTACCGTAAGCGTGTGGAAGATTGCAAGATGCCCGCCGAAGTGGCTAAAAAGGCAAATAAGGAAATTTCCCGTTTGTCTAAGATGGCTCCAACTTCACCCGATGCGTCGGTAATCAGAAACTACGTTGATTGGCTGTGTGACATTCCGTGGTACAAGGAAACGTCCGACAACACCGATCTCAAACTGGCAAGACAGATTCTTGACGAAGATCACTACGGATTGGAAAAAATTAAAGAGCGTATTATAGAGTACCTTGCAGTAATGCAGTTGACAGGTAAACTCAACGGACCTATTCTCTGTTTTGTTGGTCCACCCGGGGTAGGTAAGACATCTATTGTAAAGAGCATTGCCCGTGCATTGGGCAGAAAATATCTGCGTGTAAGTCTTGGCGGCGTCAGGGATGAAGCGGAAATCCGTGGTCACAGACGTACTTATGTCGGTGCAATTCCCGGTAAGATTGCCTACATGATGAAACAGGCGGGAGTCATTAATCCTGTATTGCTGTTGGACGAAATCGACAAGATGGGAAAGGATCAGCGTGGTGATCCTGCAAGTGCAATGCTTGAAGTACTTGACCCACAGCAAAACAACACATTTACCGACCACTTCTTAGAAGTGCCTTACGACCTTTCGAAGGTATTGTTTGTATGTACAGCCAACGCAACTGACGATATTCCCGAACCGTTGTTGGACAGAATGGAAATCATCGAATTGTCCGGATATACCGAACAGGAAAAGGTTGCAATTGCTCAAAAATATCTGTTGCCTAAGAACCTGGAATACCACGGAATTCCTGAAGGTAGGGTAAAGATTGACGAACAAACCTTCCTGAAGGTAATCGAACGTTACACACGTGAATCAGGCGTTCGTTCGTTGGAAAGAGAAATCGCCGGCATTTGCCGTAAGGTTGCACTGAAACTTGTTGAGGACAAGGACGCTGTAATCACTGTAACTCCTGACAATCTACACGAATTTCTGGGTGTGGAAAAGTACAAGGATGAAGCAGTGGATACCGAACCCACAGTGGGCTCTGCAACAGGTCTTGCGTGGACAAGGGTAGGTGGCACAACTCTTGAAATTGACGCAACGCTGTTCCCCGGCAAGGGTGATATCCTTCTTACGGGAAAATTGGGCGACGTAATGAAAGAATCAGCACGTACTGCACTCAGCCTTGTTCGTTCTCTTGCCGACAAATACGGCATTGACAAGGAAAAATTCGAAAAGACAGACATTCACATTCACGTACCCGAAGGTGCAATTCCCAAGGACGGACCAAGCGCAGGTATCACCATGGCAACAGTAATTATGTCGGCGTTTACAGGGCTTCCTGTAAGTCGTCAGGTTGCAATGACTGGTGAAATTACACTGCGTGGAAAGGTACTGCCCATTGGCGGCTTAAAGGAAAAGGCGCTTGCCGCTTACCGTTTGGGTATAAAGAAGGTAATCATTCCCAAGGACAACATGCGTGACGTTGACGAAATTCCGCAAGACATTGCTTCACAGATGCAATTTATTCCTGCAGAAACAATTGACACGGTGTTTGAACACGCACTTATCAAGAAATGAGAGTAAAGAAAGCACAATATGTCAAGGGGGCAAGTGACTACAAACAATGTATTGTCAGCGACATTGCCCAAATTGCAATTGCAGGCAAGTCTAACGTCGGCAAGAGCAGTTTTATAAATCTTCTTGTAAACGATGGCAAACTTGCACGCACGTCCAAGTTGCCGGGAAGAACAAGACTCATCAACTACTTCGCAGTCGATTCCGACTGCGGAGAGTTTTTGCTTGCCGATCTTCCGGGTTACGGATTTGCAAGAGTTTCTTTTGAGGAAAAGAAGAAGTGGAGCGTATTGCTTGAAACCTATCTTGCAAATGGACACATTGACCACGTAATATTTCTTGTAGACATCAGGCATGACCCGACAAATGATGACCTGGTAATGTACAATTACTTGTTCACCAACAATTTGCCGTTCACCGTTGTGGCAACCAAGGCGGATAAAATTGGAAAAAGTCAAGTCAAGAACAGATGTCGTGCGCTGGCTTCTCAGTTCAAGGTGGGAGAAAGTAACGTCATTGCCATTTCTTCATTGAACAAGACAGGCCGTGAACAGGTGTTGGAACGTATAGAACAGATTGTTACAGCACACAACAACACGCTTGTTGAAGAGTAAAAATCAAGATACAAATTAAGTCCGTAGTTTTTTACGGACTTTTTTTTCTTTCTGAATAAATATTTTGTTCAGTAAACAGATATCTTGTAATCTCATTGTAATGTTTATTTCCGCTGTGTTTCGAAATTGTCCTTGGGTGTTTTGGAAATTGATTCATCTGTTATTAATTGCCCGTTCCGTTTACGGCAGTGGATTTGTGGCTAAGTGTTGTCCTCCACATTGAATTAAATTTAAATAGGTTTATCTCAAGTCGGATTGTGCGTGTCAGAGAACAACATTTATCACGGATTGCATAATGTTTAATTTCGTTACAAAATCATGGTGTAATTGCTTAAAGTGTTCAGTTGAAAATTCAATCACTTTTTCCCAATGGTATTCATACAATATATTGAATACTTCAAGGAGGTTTTTATGTCAGTAAACAACATGGACAACAACGGTTGCAGTGAAAAAATCTGTATACAAGGCAAGAAAGTCTTTGACGCCTGCATGAAACAATCAACACTGCAACAAATTACCGTAAGTGTTACAGATGTCAATCCTGCAAATCCTGCATTACCATTGAAATTTGTAAGTTGTAAGAGCACAACAACCGAAGGACAGGTGGAAAATCTGGTCGTGGAAAGACTTCAGGAACGCACACGTTACGGCAGGGTAGAAGCAGACATCGTCATCCCTGTTGAAGTCACCTACATAGACAACAACAATGTTGAAGGTACGGGAACAGGTACAGTAACATTACCCGTAGATGTGGTGATGTATTTGCCCGAACCGTCTATCATTCCTTACCGTATCGAAGCGTCGGTAAGTGCAGTAAGTCCCGAAGGAAACTTCTCTCAGACACAGGTAATCGACGGAGTAACATACTACAACTTTACAATCAACTGCTGCGTTACAGCCATCATCAAGGTGACAATGGATGTGGAACTGATTGTTCCTACATACGGATACGCAGTAATTCCCCCTTGCCAGGAATACAGCGAAGAAATTTGTTCGGGTTACTTCGAACTTCCGTTGTATCCGGGAGCACCTACAAACAACGGTGGTGGCAACTGATAGCGTCAACAAGCAAATGCACATCTGTGTATTTGCTTGTTTTCACATTTTAAGGAATTTCTACATATTACTAAACAGTATCTTAACGGGAGAAATACATGACAGGTAGATACACTAAATGTCCCAAGTGCCAACTGAATTATATCACTCAGTCCATGACTTGTTGTACGTTGTGCGCAAGTCCGTCTAAGGATGACAATCTTTATGACGAAGTGATTGTGTGCCCGTTTTGCTTTAAAAACACAATGGGTGTGGATGATATAATGTGCGTTCAGTGTAGTATGAAACGCAACAAATGTGATTGTTGAGTGGACAAGGTAAAGCATTTGTGGTAAAATTTGAGCATGAAAGTATTTGCAATCAGCGACTTGCACCTGTCAAATACCGTGGAAAAACCCATGGATATTTTCGGTAAAAGTTGGGAAAATTACATTGAAAAAATTACACAGGACTGGCAAGAAAAAGTATCGGACGACGACATTGTGTTGTTGCCCGGTGACTTGTCCTGGGCAATGCGAATGGATGAAGTAATTGAGGACTTCAACTTTGTTGCATCTTTAAAGGGCAAGAAGGTTCTACTGCGTGGCAATCATGACTACTGGTGGAATACAATTTCACAGGTGCGCAGTGCTTTGCCGCAAAACATGTACGCATTGCAGAACGATGTATTGCGTTTCGGTAAATTGCTCTTGTGCGGTACACGTGGTTGGGTTTGTCCTGATGTGGTAAACAAACTGACTCCACAGGATCAGAAGATATACTTAAGAGAAGTGCAGCGTATGCAGCTTAGCATTGAAGCAATGAACAAGCAACGCCAACCTGATGACGTGGTAATTGCCATGATGCATTATCCACCCTTTAATGCAAGGTACGACCAATCGGATTTCACTACTCAATTTGTAAAGTACAACATTCCACAGGTGGTGTACGGACACCTTCACGGTAAGGATTGTCGTGCGCAGTTGTATTTGAAGAAATTCGGCATTGAATTCTTCCTGACTTCCTGTGACCTTGCCGACAACAAATTGACCTTGATCAATGAAATTGACTGATGGATTGCCTGGTTTTACAAATTAGAAACATGAAGTGCAAGTTAATCTAAATTGAATATTTACAATTACAAACGCATCGAAACAAGTTTTCGGTGCGTTTTTGTTTGTTGTGCAGTATGTTTTGACTGTGTAGTATTGCCACTTCAGTTGCAGTCACAGGATATATCATCACTTAATGTATTTGTTCTGATTTATTTTATTGGTGATACTCTTTTGAAAAATTTTTCACAATTTGCTACCGCCGAATGAAGGTGCACATAAAAAGTCGGATAGATTGGAGTGTGCACAGCAAACAATTGAATTTAATATTTGAGTGGCAATACCGTTGGTGTAAGATTGTGTTACTATTTCAGCAGTGCAGTTGCTAAATTTAAGCGGTGAGGTGGCGTGGTTTAGTAGCGCAGTGGTTGGTTCCAACTTGTCGGGTGGATTGTTTGTTCAAGATGTCTGATGTCGGTATTTGTATATTTTGGCAGGTCAAATTTAAATGTTTCTTGTCGGAAGTTGTCCGTTTTTGGCAAAGTTCGTTACCAGTTTTTATCAAACATATGTTCGAAAATGCCTAATTTTTAAAAATTTTCAATAAATTTACCAACAAAATGGTCGAAAATGGTTGAAAGTGGTTAAATATTGTGATATACTCTATTCACCATAAGAAGGAGTGTCGACAAAATGTTCTTGCTTGGCAACTTCCAACATCAGTTGGATGACAAAAACAGAATACGTTTACCTGCCAAGTTCAGAGCAGATTTGGGAGACAAGTACATCCTGATGCCCGGTACAGGCGGTTGTATCTACGTGTACAAGGCAGACGAAACACAGAAAATCCTTGCTACCTTAAATGACATGCAGTCCATGGATCCAGTCAAGGAAGAATGGATTCGTTCACTGGTCAGTGAAGGTTGTTCGGTAGAAGCCGACAGTCAGGGACGATTTGTATTGCCAAGCAATTTGCAGGAAATTGCAGGTATCAACAAGGATGTCAGGGTGGTAGGTTCTATTTCCAAGGTAGAACTGTGGAGTGAAGAACGTTGGCAGCAACGTCTTGCTAAAACAGATCGCAGCGCATCCGGATTCGACGCAATTTACAAAAATCTCAGTGGCAACCAATGAAATTCAATCACGTATCTATCATGAAAGAGCAGTGCATGGAGCTGCTCAACATCAGAAAAGACGGAATCTACGTTGACTGTACTGCAGGGGGCGGCGGACATTCGCAAGCAATCCTTGACAGATTGTCTCAAGACGGAAGATTGATTTGCATTGACAAAGACACAGATGCGTTGACAGCGTGCCGTGAAAGATTTGGCAGTGATGCCAGAGTAAGCCTTGTTCACAGCGATTACAAGGATTTCAGTTCGGTAATCAACGATCTTGGTATCGACAAGGTGGACGGAATCCTGATTGATCTTGGCATCAGTTCTTATCAGATTGACAACTACGAAAGAGGTTTTTCCTACATGAGTGTGGACGCACCTCTGGACATGCGAATGGATCGCACTCAACCGTTGGATGCGGCATTCGTTCTAAACAATTACACTGAAAACCAGATTGCCGATATACTTCGCTACTACGGTGAAGAAAGTTTTGCTTCGGCAATTGCCCGTGAAATTGTAAAGCAACGTCTTGTAGAACCTTTTAAGACTTGCGGACAGCTTGTAGCCGTAACGGACAGGATAATTCCTGCAGCGGTAAAAAGAAAGACAGGCCACTCCGCTAAAAAGACATTCCAGGCGCTTCGAATTGAAGTCAACAAGGAACTTGAAGGTCTTGACAAAGCGTTGCATGACATGATAGACAGGTTGAAAAGTGGCGGAAGAATTGTAATCATTACATTCCACTCACTGGAAGACAGAATCGTCAAACATTGCTTTGCCGATTGTCAGACAGATTGTATTTGTCCGCCGGAATTCCCTGTGTGCGTGTGTAATCATCGTGCTGTAGGCAAATTGGTAAACAAAAAGCCCATTGTTCCTGACAGCGAAGAAATAAAGGTCAACAGCCGTTCCGCAAGCGCTAAATTGCGTGCGTTGGAAAAATTGTAATAATTTAAAGGAAGGTTTAATACTATGAATAGCAGATCGGGCGTATTAGAACGTAACAAGTATTTCGCCGAAGATGTTTATTCGGATATTGAAAATCCATATGCAAGTAGTACTTCTACTGGCACTCTTTCTGATGCCGACTTGGACATCCTTGCTATTCAGAAAAAGTACAACCAGCAAACATCTGAGGCTACTCAACAACAGACAACAAACAAGGTTCAGGTCAAGGAAACAGCTGTAGCTAAGACTGCTGTGTCCACAAAGACGAAGGTTGCAATTGTAGCCTACATTGCTGTAGTATTGTTGGCTATAATCGGAATTTCCTTCTGCGGTGTTGCCGTATCGGGAGCTTTCAAGTCAATGGCTGCTCTTGAGGGCGAATACGCAACAGTATCAGGTGACCTTGCCGAACTGGAAGCATTGATCAACGCTGACAATTACGAAGAATTGGCGAAACGTGCCGAAGAGTTGGGATTTATTGATGCCAACGATGCGACAAGTCACACCTACGAATTACTTGAGACAAGACCCGCACAAAATTTCAAAATCGAAACCAACTGGTTCGATCAATTGTGTGATTGGTTGAGTGGAGTATTCGGGGGCTGAAATTGACAGATTACTATATCTCTAAAAAAAGATTGCTGACGCTATTTGTGACGGCAATCTTTTTATTTTTTGTAATATTTTGCCGTTTATTTTATATACAAGTATTTTGGGGTCAAGATCTTCAGCAAAAGGCAATGGATCAGTGGACACGTGATCTTCCCCTTACGGCAATGCGTGGAAACATTGTTGACACCAACGGAAATGTATTGGCGAACAGTGTGACTGCCTACGGAATTTACATTCGTCCGCAAAGCGTAACCGACGCAAACAGGGTTGCAGAAGTGCTGTCGTCAGTGCTGGGGTTGGATTACCAATCGGTGTATGACAAGGCTACAAAACGTGGCGTTTCCGAGGTAACGGTAAAGAAACAGGTTTCTTACGAATTGGCGCAGACAGTAAGAGGGTACGATCTGGAGGGAGTCTACTTTGCAGAGGAATCTCAACGCAACTACGTTTACGGTGATTTTCTTTCACAGGTGCTTGGATTTGTTTCCTACGACAACAATGGTCAGACGGGTGTAGAAAGTTACTACGACAAGTATTTAAAGGGTATCAACGGAGTGTTGCTTACTGAAACAGATCTTACCGGAAAAGAATTGCCTGAAGGACAGTTGCAATACATTCCATCGGTGGACGGTCTGGAAGTGGTACTCACAATTGACTACGTAATACAGACTGTTGTTGAAGACGTGCTTGATCTCATCATGTATCAGCACAGTGCCACGGGTGCAAGATGTATTGTAATGGACGTTACTACGGGTGAAATACTTGCAATGGCGTCAAAACCCAGTGTGGACTTGAACAACCTTCCCCGTGACGATGTGGAAACGTTGATGAAGTATTCTAAAAACACGTTGGTTACCGATGTTTATGAACCCGGGTCAACATTCAAGGTGTTGACTGCTGCAGCATGTCTTGAAGAATACAGTAAAGGCAATGCAAATGCTTTCAGCGCAACTCACGTGTTCACAAACAATTCCCGCAGTCGTATAATTGACGGTTCCAAGATAAACTGTTGGTCAACACACGCCAACGGAAAGCACAGCAATCAGACATTGTCTGACGCATTGAATAACAGCTGCAATCCCATTTTTACTGACATTGCATTGTCTCTTGGCAAGGATGTAATGTATGACTATCTGGTTGCGTTCGGCTACGGCAAAGTGACTGGGGTTGACTTCCAGGGTGAACAAGCGGGATTGCTTGTTCCTGAAAGTGTAGTTACAAGGGGAGACCTTGCCCGTATAGGATTCGGGCAGACAATTGCAGTTACGGCATTGCAGTTGTGTAATGCCACAGCGGCAGCAGTAAACGGCGGTTTACTCATGCAGCCGTATCTGGTAAAGGAAATACGTGACAGTAACACCGGGCTTACCGTCAAACGTTTTACACCAACTGTCATAAACCGTGCAATCAGCGAAGACACAAGCAGTCAGATTGCACAGATGCTTGAAGGAGTTGTCACCAACGGAAGCGGTAAACAAGCGTATATCGAAGGATACCGTGTCGGAGGTAAGACGGGTACTGCGCAAAAGTTCATTGACGGTTCTCTTGCAGTGGGTAAATACGTATCGTCCTTTGTGGGATTTTTCCCTGCGGACAGTCCCAAGTATCTTGCCTTGGTAATCGTAGATGAACCTGTAGGACAGAGTTACGGTTCTATTGTTGCGGCGCCTTACGCAAAGACAATTTTTCAACAGATAATCAACTACAAAAATCTTGAACCAAGCCTGTAACAAACATATTCTTACATGTGTGTAAATAAAATAGTTCCGTACAATAAAGTTGTGCGGAACTTTTTTTTCGGGGGAATAACATGCATCTTCAACAGCTACTCAACGGACTGTGCTACGAAATCAGAGGAGACGGATTTGCAGATGTCACAAGTCTTGCTTGTGACACAAGACAGGTAAAGAGCGGGTGTATGTTTTTCTGTCTGCGTGGGGCGAATGTCGATGGACATGCCTTGTTCAGAAAGGTGGTAGGCGATGGAGCCGTTGCAATTGTGTGCGATCACCCTCTTGATACGGAAATCACGCAGGTAATTGTCAAGGACACAAGGGAGTTTATGTCACTTGTAGCTAAAAACTTCTACCACAATGCCATTGACAAAATGAAACTTATTGCGGTAGTGGGAACAAACGGCAAGACTTCCACAACCTATCTTATAGAATCGGTACTGAATTGTGCAGGCTATAATACAGGCGTAATAGGAAGTAACGGCGTATTCATCAACGGACAACATCATGACAGCATATTGACAACGCCCGATCCCATTCAGTTGCACTCTTGGTTTTACCAGATGTATCTCAACAAGGTGCATTTTGTTGTGATGGAAGTTTCCGCTCATGCCATTGCATTGAAGAAAATGGCAGGAGTTAAGGCGGATCTTACTGTGTTTACCAACTTTTCGCAGGATCACCTTGATTTCTTCTCTGATATGAGGCAGTACGCTGACGTTAAGAAAAGTTTTTTCAACAAGAGATACACGGCAACGGCTGTTGTAAATGCCGATGACAAATTAGGACAAGAGATAATTGCCGATTGTGACCTGCCCATTGTAACATATGGTACAGGGAATGCCGATGTCACTGCAACGAACATAAGGTGTGATGACGGAATCAGCTACTCTCTCAACATGTACGGAGAAAATGCAGAAGTCAGTTACCCATTGCGTGGAATGTTCAATGTCTACAACACCTTGGCGGCGGGGTGTGCCGTGCGTATGTTTGGAATAAAAGTGGACAAAATCATTGAAGGAATATCTGCAGTCACATGTATTGACGGTCGCAATGAAACTTTCATCAGATCTGACGGCGTAAGAGTGGTGGTGGATTTTGCTCACACTCCTGACGGAATTAGAAACATCCTGACCTATCTCAAGAGCCAGTGTACCGGTAGTCTCATTGTGGTTTTCGGTTGTGGAGGTAATCGTGACAAGTTCAAGCGTCCGCTGATGGGACAGACCGTTTCGGAATTTGCCGATTTCGCTGTGATTACAAACGACAATCCCAGGTTTGAATCGCCGGGTGCAATTGTACGTGATATCAAGGGTGGGATGAGATGTCCCTACAAGGTGGTATTGAACCGAAGTCAGGCTACTGAATTTGCCTTGTCGATTGCCAAAAACGGCGATATTGTAGCTGTGCTGGGCAAGGGCGCTGAAAGATTTCAGGATATCAAAGGCAGAAAATATCCCTATTCGGATGTAGATGTCGTAAACAATCTTTTGAAAAACAACGGAGAAAAATGAAATATCAGATACTGTCTTTTTGTCTGGCTTTTCTGCTTAGCTGGGTGCTGATGAAGTTGCTTCTTCCCATGCTCACAAGGTTGAAGGTCGGACAATCTATTTTGCAATATGTAACTGAACACAACAGCAAGCAGGGTACACCCACAATGGGCGGTATTGCATTCATTGTATCATTTGCCGTGCTTTCCCTTGTGATGTGCGGTACACAAGATACAACGGTCAATGTCACTGTAGCAGTCACCGTAGCTTACGGTATGGTTGGCTTTTTGGATGACTTCATCAAGGTACATTACAAGCACAACCTGGGATTGCGCCCTTACCAGAAAGTGATTGTTCAGCTTGCAATATCAGTTGCCGTTGCTATGTATGTTTGGCAGTCCCCTTATGTCGGAAGTAAATTGAATGTACCGTTTGTCAATACTACCGTGGACTTCGGCTGGGCAATTATTCCCTTTGTAATTTTTATATATCTTGCAATGACAAACGGCGTAAATCTTACCGATGGATTAGACGGGCTTGCAACTACAACAACTCTGTGTTACCTTGTGGGGGTTTTCCTTGTTGTCTATTCGGACATGCAAGACAGTCTCAGTCTTGGTATGGCAGACATTGCAGAAAGGCAGTCGCATGTACTGGTGTGTATTGCGGTAATGGGGGGAAGTCTGCTTGCGTTCCTGTTGTTTAACTGTTTCCCGGCTAAGGTCTTTATGGGGGATGTCGGATCTCTTGCGCTGGGAGCATTTGCTGCTTGCATTGCCATATTTACCAACAACAGTTTGCTCATTCCAATACTTGGTGTGATGTATGTTGTGTCATGTTTGTCGGTAATAGTGCAGGTTGGGTACTTCAAGTTGACAAAGGGTAAACGTGTGTTTCTGATGGCTCCTTACCATCATCATCTTCAACACAAGGGGTTAAGTGAAACACGCATTGTAACCATCTACGCAGTAATTACATTGCTTGCAACATTAGTTTTACTGTATTTTGGAGGATAATATGTCTAACATAGTAATTTACGGAAGGGGGAAAACGGGCATGGAACTGATGAAAATGCTACAAAAAGACAACAATGTTGTTCTTTGCGACGACAAAGATGGAATTGACCCTGAAAGTATTGAAATCGACAACACGGATTTGCTTGCATTGAGTCCGGGTGTATTTCCGACCCGACCACTTGTCAGAAAGTGTCTGGACAGCGGAGTCAGGGTGGTGTCGGAATTACAACTTGCGTGGGAAAGATTCAAGGGTAAGACGGTTGCCGTCACGGGAACAAACGGCAAGACAACGGTTGTTACAATGCTCAGTCACGTATTGGACAGGCTTGGTGTCGACAATATTCTGTGCGGAAATGTCGGCATACCATTTGCTCACTTTGCAGATGACAGCGGCATTGCGGTTGTTGAGTGCAGTAGTTTTCAGTTAAAGTATTGCGATACATTCAGTCCCTATGTCAGCATATTTACAAACGTAGACAGCGATCATACCGACTACCACGGAAGCGTGGAAGATTACATAAAAAGCAAGTGCAATATTTTCAGGCGTCAGCGTGACGGCTACGCTATATTCAATGCCGATGACAGCAATGTTCTTGATTTGTCGGGCGAATGTAATTGCAGGACATTGTTCTACAGCACAACAAACAAATGTGCCAACTGCTACATAGACGGTCAAGATGTTGTATTGAATACCGTAGACAAGTTCATCAGGGTACGAAGTGAAAAGATTGCTACAATGTACCGTCACAATCAATCGAACGCACTTGCAGTGTTGTTGGCTCTGTATTGTCTTGGCGTAGATTTCGCTGAAGGCGTAACTGCTGCCGAAAGTTACACTTTCCTTCCTCATCGTTTGCAACTTGTGGGCAGTTGCGGAAAGGTGGATTTTGTCAACGATTCCAAGGCAACAAACGTACACGCAACTCTTTCTGCTTTAAAGAGTGTACAGGGAAATATTGCGCTGATTGCGGGGGGAAGTGATAAGGACACTGATTTTCATCCCCTTGCAAAAGGTATCGGAAGTAATGTAAGGCTGGTCTGCACGATTGGTCAGACGGCTGACAGCATTGCTGCTTGCCTGAGAAAAACAGGTTGTACTGTTGTCAAATGCAGTTCCATGGAGGAGGCGGTCAATGTGTGTTTCGACAGTTTGAAACATTGCGGCGGCACTGTGTTGCTTTCCCCTGCGTGTGCAAGTTTTGACATGTACAACAGCTACATCGAAAGGGGTGAACATTTTACTGCTGTAGTGAAGGGAGTGTGCAGTGCGGGGCAAGGTTGACAAAATACTTCTGTTCAGCGTCGCAGCACTGGTGGTTATAGGCCTTGTGTTCGTCTACAGCGCAAGTTTTTACACGGCTGAACTGAGTTACGGAAACAGGTATTTCTTTCTCATAAAGCAGCTGACAGGTGCGATTGTGGGGGCTGTCGCACTGACGGTCATGTGCTTTGTGAAGGTGGACTTGCTGAAAAGGTTTTACATTGTAGGCGTAATCGTTTCTGTTGTGTTGCTTGCGTTGGTGTTCGTACCCGGAATAGGCGTTGAAAACTACGGTGCGAAACGGTGGATAGGTTTCGGCTCTTTCAGTTTTCAGCCTTCTGAAATTGCCAAGTTCGCATTCGTGTTGTTCAGTGCTTGTCATCTCAGTGGCAGATTGAAAGGTAGATTTACTTCTTACATTCCAACCATTGTTGTGGGCGGTGTGTTTTGTCTGCTCATTATTGCCGAACCGAACATGTCCGTTACCATGTGTATGGGCGGTGTGATGATGTCAATGCTGTTTGTAGGCGGAATGAAGGGCAAACACTTCGCTGCAATGATTGTTCCGTGCGTTGCGCTGGTGCCTGTGCTGATACTTATGGAGCCGTACAGATTGTTGCGATTGCTTGCTTTTCTTGATCCGTGGGCTTCGCCTAAGGATGAAGGTTATCAGCTCATTCAGTCTTTGTATGCATTGGGCAGCGGTGGCTTTTTCGGTGTGGGATTGTTTAACAGCAGGCAGAAGTACCGTTTTTTGCCATTTGCGGAAAGTGACTTCATCTTTTCAGTCATCGGAGAAGAAACGGGTGTATTCGGATGTCTTATTGTGATGACACTGTTTTGTATTGTCATCTGGCGTGGGGTGAGAATTGCAGTAAATGCACGTGACAGGTTCCGTTGTTACCTGGCGTCGGGTATAACTGCAGTAATAGCAATTCAAACAATGATAAATTTTGCCGTGGTTACGGGAAGTATCCCGCCCACCGGGTTACCGTTGCCGTTTATAAGTTACGGAGGAACATCTCTGGTGGTTTTCATGACGGCGATAGGAGTGTTGCTTGCCCTGTCCAGAGAAAACAACTGCCAAGGCAATGTATTGAAGGGAGTTCAGATTGAAATATAAAATTTGCGGCGGTAACGCTCTGCACGGAGAATTGCGGGTGAACGGAGCTAAAAACTGTGTTCTTCCCATGCTTGCGTGCTGTGTGCTTACCGATGAAACGGTAACAATTGACAACTGTCCCAAGGTTCAGGATGTATTGGACATGGCGGACATACTGTCTTCCATAGGTGCGGAAGTCAGCTGGCAAGGAGACAGCATTTCCGTCACATGCAAGAATGTCGACGGAAATCTTTGTTGCGAAAAGGTAGGTAAAATCAGGGCGTCTTTGTTTCTGCTTGGACCTTTGTTTGCACGCAACGGTTTTGTAAGTGCATGCCTGCCCGGAGGTTGTGCAATAGGTAAAAGACCAATAGACATTCACATTGACGGATTAAAACGTCTTGGTGCTGAAGTGACGTGGGAAAATGGAGTCTGCTGTTCGGGTAAAGTGCATGGAAATGACGTTTATATGCGTTTCCCCAGTGTGGGAGCAACGGAAAACCTGTTGATGTGCGCAAGTCTTTCCGATGAAACAACGGTGCTTTACAACTGTGCCTGTGAACCTGAAATTACCGCTCTTGAAAAGATGTTGGTGTCGATGGGGGCTGAAATTCAAGGAATAGGCACTTCGGTCGTTACTGTCAAGGGAGGCAAATTGCATGGCACACGTGTGTCGGCAATTCCCGACAGAATTGTGGCTGCAACTTACATACTGTCTGCCGTTTGTGCAGGGGGAGACGTGTGGGTGACTAATTGTAATCCACGGCACTTTTCAGTACTGAACAATATGCTGAAAGATACAGTAGACTGTTACAATGTGTACGGAGATGCTGTGCATGTAGTAAAGAAAAAACGGCACTGTGCGGTAGGAATGGTGAGAACAGCAGTTTATCCCGGTTTTGCAACGGACATGCAACCGTTGCTTGTTGCCTCACAGTGTACTGCCTTCGGAAAAACAGTCGTTGAGGAAACTTTGTTTGAAAACCGTCTTTCCAATGCCGTACCTTTGCAAATGTTGGGTGCGGACATATTGTGTCGGTCTGACAAGATTGTCATCAACGGAGTACCTGCACTCTCAGCCTGTACCGTTGGAGCAACTGATCTAAGAGGCGGTGCGGCGTTGGTGTTGGCAATGCTGGGAGCACAAGGCACTGGATACGTCACAGACATTCATCACATACAGCGTGGTTACTGTGAGCTGGAAAAATCCCTTCGACAGGTCGGAGCGGATATTACAATTGTGGATTGAAAAATGCCGAACTTTGCGTTCGGCGTTTTTTTGTGGTTGAGGTGAATTATACTATTAAGTGCAACAGGTGAGGAAGAAAAAAAAGGAGTTCATACAAATCTGTGGTAAAATAGAGTTGCAAAACCATTTACACAAGAGGAGATCTGTATGAACTATAAACATTTTACCAT
>DVLO01000016.1 GCA_018715495.1 Candidatus Limihabitans stercoravium
ATGGTAAAATGTTTATAGTTCATACAGATCTCCTCTTGTGTAAATGGTTTTGCAACTCTATTTTACCACAGATTTGTATGAACTCCTTTTTTTCTTCCTCACCTGTTGCACTTAATAGTATAATTCACCAACTACAAAAAAAGCTCTGAATCTTTTACGATTCAGAGCTTTTATTTATTGTCAGAATGAATGTTCAGACTGTTCAAGTTCAATACAGTTTAATCAGATGTCAGGATTTTATTTGCTTTCCTGTAAAAAACCGCAAAATCCCCCTTATGCTGCAGAAAAAGTAAATTTGTCCTTATCTATTCAAGATTGCCGCTATCTCCGAAGCAACTGCACTGCTTGTCTTGTTGTCGGTAAACAGTGTGTAATCGGCGTACTGTTGGTAGATCTCATTACGTTGCGCTATAAATTCCGCAAGTTCTTCCTTTGTCAGTTTGTCATGCAGGGGACGTGAGTAATCGCCACGCAGACGTTCGCTAACCGTTTCAACATTACTGCGCAACCACACAACGGTGTAATGTTGTTTGATGTGTTTCATTGTTTCGGCATTCAACGGAACACCGCCGCCCGCCGACAACACTGTGTTTTCGGTAGGAATACTGAGAACAGCCTTCCTTTCCATTTCACGAAAGGCTTTTTCGTCTGTCTTGATGAGCTGAGCAATACTTGTCTTTTGCTGTTCGGCAATCATGAGATCGGTGTCGTACCAATCCGCCTTTAAAATGTTGGCAAGTTTGTTTCCTGCTGCCGTCTTGAAATTGCATGCAAACCCTATCAATGCTACTGACATATTTTACTCTCCTTTGGTGGCAAAGTAATCTACCGCCCTGAAATAACTGTATTTTTTTTCGCCGTAATATACTGCCTTTACAACATCATGCAGTACATCAGTCTTGCGAAATTCCTCCCTGTTGTAAACGTCCGATAAATGCACTTCCACCACATCAACCGACATGTCGGCAATGCAATCACGCAATGCGTAACTGTAATGAGTGTAAGCACCGGCATTAAGTATTACGCCGTCCGCCTTACACTTTTGCAAGTAATATACCAACCTACCTTCACAGTTACTTTGACGGAACACCGTCTTTATCCCCTTACTTTTAGCGTAATTTTTAATTTCCTTGTTGAGCTCAGCCAATGTCAACGTGCCGTAATGCGTGCTGTCACGCTTTCCAAGCATGTTGAGATTGACTCCGTTTAAAACCAACAATTTCATATCCTGCTCCTAAACAATGTCAAGCAACTTTCGTCTGTTTGCTTGCCCGTCCATATTTCAAAAGACTTGCAACCTTGAAAGTACAACATTTCCAGCCCGTCAATTGATTGTATTCCCTTTTGTGCAGCTTTGTCAAGTAAACAATCATGCGTCTTGTATTCCGCAGTAAAGACGAAATCAACGCCCGAAACATCAACATCGGCGGAAAACTTGCAGGGCGGAACAAAGCTCAACACCCCGTCCAATCGATCGTAGTTCTTTTCCAATCCGTACTTCTCCCTTACCCGACAAGCCTTACTTTCCGTTCGGTTGGTAACGTACACCGTTGCTCCTGCCGACAACAATGTTTCCACTGCCGTAATACCTGCGCCTCCGCAACCGATTACAAGCAGTTTCTTGCCCTTTACGTCAATTCCGTGCAGTTTCAGACTACTTAAAATTCCGTAGCCGTCTGTACTTGTAGCGCACCCGTTACAAACTGTATTTACAGCGGAAAGACCGCTTCCGCAGATCTGTGCCACACGTTGCTTAAATGGCATTGTGACATTCAGTCCGTCGTAGCTTTTAAGAATGTTTAGAAGTCTTTCATCAGTCACATCTTGCGGTAGTTCTACCTTGTCATAGGTACAGCACACTCCGTGATGACATGCAAGCAACGACATCAACAACGGCGACTTGCTCTCAGAAATTCCCTTTCCGATAAGTGCGAATCTTTTAGGTTGTATTCCCATCATGCTGTAAAAGTGCGGACAGGAAACACTTACACACTTGTAACCGAAGACGCTGCCACAACCTGCAATCAAGGCAGCTACCGTTCCGCACATGGCAATGCGGTGATCTCCGTTACTGTGAGTTTCTACCATGGATGAAACATTGCCGTCACTTTCTACAATGAGGTTGCCGTCACTTACGTAGGCAATTTGCCCCATTGACCTTACAATGTTCATTGTTCCTTCAATGCGGTTACTTTCCTTCAATGCAAGTTCGCCCACGTTTTCAAATACATGCTTTCCCCTGATTGTGGCGGAAACGACTGCAAGCAATGGGATTTCATCTATTGCGTCTGCAGTATTCTGAGCCGTGCAGTACATCGGTTTTAAAACAGATGGGTTTACAACAATTGTTGAACGCCTTTCACCACACACAGTTTCAACATTTTCCAAACGAATGTCAGCACCGGCTTTACGCAGTACATCAATAGCACCCGTCCTGCAACTGTCAATGCCTACATTGTGAAATGTTTCCTGCTGTCCTTTGCACAATGCCAGCGCAATGGAATAAATGACAGATGAAATGTCATTGGGCACATCAATAACACTGCCCTTCAATATGCTTTTGCCCACTGTGAAGGATTGTCCGTCAACAGAAATGTCCGCTCCCAGAAAACGCAACATGTTTTCGGTGTGGTGACGTGTTTCCACCTTTTCGGTGACGGTGGATTTTTCCGTAAAAAGAGATGCAAGCAACAATGCGCTCTTTACCTGAGCGGATGTAACTGCCGTGTCAATTACGGAAGAAACAAGCGTTGACGGATGCACCTTAAAAAGAATGTCTTTGTCTGTTGTAATATCTGCACCCATCTTGCGCAACGGTTCGATCACTCTACCCATCGGACGGCGCATGAGTGACCTGTCACCGATAAATGTAGCGGTAACGCCAAGTCCCGACACAAGACCGCACAAAAGCCGTGCCGTTGTACCGCTGTTTCCGCAATACAATGTTACGTTGTCGTGCGGAGTTTTAATCGGACTGATATGAAAAACAGTACCACGCCTTGTGATTTTAGCACCAAGTTTACGCAAACAACTTGCAGTGCTTAAAACATCCTGACACACTGAGGCATTGTTTATCACACTGTCACCTTCGGCAATTGCAGACAAAATCAACGCACGGTGTGTAACCGATTTATCACCGCAATTTATATCGGTAATGTGAAATTCGCCGTTTAACGCAAGCATTTCTTTACCTCCGCAAACAAGCCTTCAAGATCGTTTGTGGCGAAAAATTTTGTTGCGTGATTGTCACACGGTAACACAAACACAACTTTGTCGTCAAGATTTTTCTTGTCAAATTTCATCAAACGCAATGTCTCTTCGGTAATTTCCGGGCACTTGCCTACAAGATTTTTTTGCCATTTACTGCGGTACTCTGCAGATGCGTAACCAAGTGAAAAAGCAATGTCAAGTTCGTATTTGAGTCCCCATGTCACCGCCTTGCCGTGAGCAAGATTGTACTGCAATTCCAAGGCATGTCCAACGGTGTGTCCAAGGTTCAAGGTACGGCGGACACCTGCGTCAAGTCTGTCTTGGGCAACAACGCTTTCCTTATACAATGCGCAAGGTTTTACGTAATCGACAACGCTACCGTTGATTTGGTCTATTTCCGCCGACAACATGCGATACTTAAGAACTTCACCCATTGCGTAGTCGAACTGACGTTTGGGCAACGTCTTTAAAAAATTGACGTCAATTACAGTGTCACACTGTATAAAAGACCCCAGTACGTTTTTAACTCCGCACATGTCAATGGCAGTCTTTCCGCCAATTGCGCTGTCCACCATTGAAAGAAGTGTCGTTGGAACATTGACAACGGCTATACCACGCTTGTACACAGACGCAACAAATCCTGCCAAGTCGCCTACACTTCCGCCACCTACCGCAATTACCCTTGATTGCTTGGAAACATTACGTTCCACCATCCATTTGGCTAGCTTGAAAAAGTGATATTGACTTTTCGCCCTTTCTCCACGTGGAAGAATGTAAACATTGTCGCCAGTGATGCCGTACAAAGAGGAAATAAGACTGTCCGTTACTATGACGTCATTGACGTATTTGTATTTGTCGAAGGTTTCGAATGTAATCATAAACTATTTTTTCAGTAAATGACTGTAAACTTCACTGTGTTGGATTTCATCAAGCAGCACCATTGCCAACACGCACTCTGCAATTGTTCCCACATTGGGAACAACACATGTGTCTGCACGTTCGTACATTTGCGTGACGGTTTCACCCGTTGAAATGTCGACGCTGTCAACATTTGGCACCGTTGGAATAGGTTTGACAGTCAGCGTAACAACAATGTCGGCACCGTTGGTAATTCCGCCTGTAACACCGCCACAATTATTTGTAATATATTCCACGCCGTCATTCCAACGCACCTTGTCAATACTCTGTCTTCCGCCAATACTTGCAAATTCCGTTCCCAATCCTATTTCCACCGCCTTGACGGAAGGAATGGACATCAACGCACCTGCAATTATTCCGTCGATGCGCTTGCTGTACGGCATTGTGTCCCCTATTCCTGCAGGAACACCCCTTGCCACAACAACTGTCTTGCCACCAAGACTGTCTCCATTCGCACGTGCATTGTCAATCTGCAACATCATCAGTTTGTTAGCGTTACTGTCAAGACAGCTCATTTCGTTGTTGCCTTCGCAGTCGTTGTTACGTGCCACAACGTCGCCAACCTGAAGGGTGTGACTTGTAGTTGTTATACCAACTTGCTGTAAAATCTGCTTGGCAATTGCTCCGCCAATTACATATCCCACACTGTTACGTGCGCTTGCACGTTCACTGAGCAGTCGAAGATCAGTTGTACCGTATCTTACGCTTGCCGCCCAATCGGCGTGATTGGGTCTGATTGCAGTAAAAGGTTGCTTTGCCGAATGTTTACGGTTGTGTAACTGAAATTGAATGTCATCTACAATGATTCCGTTGTCCAGTCCGTTAAAAAATTCAACGACATCCCTTTCGGTGTGCTGACGTACGCTACGACCGTATCCGCATTTTCGCAGTTTCAACAACCTGTTGACTTCTTTAACATCAATGCTGAATCCCAAGGGCAACTGACTGATTGTGCCACTGTAACCACTGCCGTGGCTTGTTCCGTCAAAATTCAACTTCATGACACGCTACCCCATTCGCTGGGCGTAAATCTATACATCTTAAACCAATCGGTATCCTTAAGCACAGTGTTGTTGTTAGAACAACTAACGGTAATTTCCCCGTCAGTACAGTTAAACACAACGTCACCGTTCATTGAGGTGTACCCGTCAGCGTTGTCAGTCACCATACTGGTAACGTACACCTTGTCGGTGTAAGGTGCAATGTTGTTGATGAATGTTTGAGTTGGAAATTGATTTGCAACTGTATCCGTGTACTGGTCACTACCTGCAACTGCCGTTACCACTGCGTATTGAGGCTCTATTTGTTCTAGTAGTTCTGGACTTGAAGATGTCTTAGAACCGTGGTGACCCGCCTTATACAATGTGCATTTCGGAAGTCCGCCGTGATTTTTGTTGTAGTAATTTACCATTTCAATTTCGCCGTCCGCTTCAAGGTCGCCCGTGAACAGGTAGTTGTTGCTTCCGTGACGAATCAGGAAACAAACAGAGTAGTCATTTTCACTTGATGCCTTGTGTTCGTAGTAGTAGCTGTACAAAATTTCCAACTGAATAGTTCCCTCATCGTTGAGGTTGTACACTCTTTGAGCGCCGTTTTCATTGTTGTAGCACTCCAAAGCGGTATAATGCTTAGCCCCCTCTTGAACTTCAAGATCGCGTTGTTCTATGTAACTTTTAAAAGTGTCTTTGATTTCTTTATTCCACATTGGGAAGTCAATTATCGTTTCACACACATACTTAGTAAACAAACTTGGGTAATTGCCTTTTCCCGCAAACCCTGCATAGTGATCTTCATGTGCATGAGTCACAATAACAAATTCCAATGTGTTGTCAGTGCAGTATTGGTCAACGTAGTTTTCAATGTCGTCCACACTGTCGTAGTAAGATCCGGCATCCACAAGTATGTCAACGTCACCCACCTTTATGTAAATGCAATCACCTGTTTTGTCGTTGCCCAGCTCGGGGAAATGAACGGACACTTCGCCTTCCGCAACAATCGGAGTCTCGTTGCCCGTAATGGGATTTAAAAATTTGTCAAACCAACCTTGGTAGTAGCCGTACACCGCTACGGCAATTATGGCAACAATTACAATAAACAGTACAACCTTTTCAAAGGTCGACATCTTCTTTACTGCTTTAGCCGCATCTCTTGCAATGCGCTTGTTTGAACGTTTAGACATGTTTATCTCTCCAATCCTAACAAATATTTAATTTCATCCATTTTCTTGAGAGTTGCACGGTAGCCTTCTTCAATCATGCTGTCAACATCTCCGATGGATGTGTTCTTAAATTCTTTAAGTTCCGGTTCTATGATGATATCGCTGTTCATCTGCCCCTTGAAAGCCGTTGCCTTCATCAGTATTCGCCATGACGCCATCAGTGTACTCCACATTCCCGTCGATGTAGTTCCTTCACCACGGGTGTGATTGAGGTCGACAGCGATGACCACTTCCGCCCCCATGTGTCGTACGGTGTCGGCAGGGATGTTGTTCAGCAATCCGCCGTCCACCAACATCATGTCGTCGTATTGAACGGGTTTGAACACAGCAGGCACTGCACTCGATGCCGAACATGCCTTGGCAACCGAACCGCTGTTCAATACAATTTCGTTTCCGCTGATCAAGTCAACAGCCACGGCAGAAAAAGGAATTTGCAACTGTTCGAATGTGGTGTCGCCAATCAAACGGCGCATCAGATCCTCGATATTTGATGAACGTGACCCAATCTTGATGAATCTCTTGTCAATTAGATCTCGGTCTTCCACGGTAAGAGAGAAGTCACGCATCTTCTGCCAAGGTATACCTGCACAGTACGCTGCTCCCATGATACTTCCAACACTTGTTCCTGCAACGTAATCAAACCTGATGTGATTCTCTTCAAAAGCCTTGAAAGCTCCAATGTGTCCGAATCCCCTGGCACCGCCACCTGACAGAGCAAGACCCAACTTTACCTTTGGTCTCAAGTAATTGTTTGTCTTTTTTAATTTACCTTGTTTTCTTTTGAATCCGAACATATCAGTGCCCTGCCTTTGTAAAAGCATTGAATTTGAGTTTTATTTTATATTATACAATATAAACAGGTAAAAGTAAATAACTAAATGTATATTGTTTATTTGACAGACTGGATTTCAATGTAAAAACATACTGTACGATGTTTAAGAACAATTGCGGATTCGATGCAAAATTTAATGTCACGTGACTTAAAATCGTGAAAAAAATCCCCGTCGGCGGTAAACCTACGGGGATTGAAAATTCAATTTAATTACTTCTTGAAGTATCTGTTGTACAGACCAAGGAAAGCCTTGCCGTGTCTTGCTTCGTCACGAGCCATTTCGTGTACTGTATCGTGAATTGCGTCGTAGCCAAGTTCCTTAGCACGCTTAGCAAGAGCTGTCTTACCTGCTGTTGCACCGTTTTCAGCTTCAATACGCATGGAAAGGTTTTTAGCTGTGCTGTCTGTGATTACTTCGCCAAGAAGTTCAGCAAATTTAGCAGCGTGTTCAGCTTCTTCCCAAGCAGCCTTTTCGTAGTACAGACCAACTTCGGGGTAACCTTCACGGTGAGCAACACGTGCCATTGCAAGGTACATGCCAACTTCACTGCATTCGCCGTTGAAGTTCATTCTGAGATCATCGATGATGTCTTGAGGAACACCTTGTGCAACGCCAACAACGTGTTCGGAAGCCCATGACATGTCGCCTGTCTGTTGGATGAACTTGGAAGCGGGAGCCTTGCATTGTGGACAAAATTCGGGTGCGGAATCTCCTTCGTGAACGTATCCGCAAACGGAACATACAAATTTCATATTGTTTAATCTCCTTTAATTAAGTGTAATTGTGTTTTGTTTAAATCAATTTGGTCAAAAACGAAGATTAGTCTTCAACTTTTTCAAACTGTGTGGAATCAACACCGCACAATGGGCAAACTTCGGGAGCGGAATCTCCTTCGTGTACGTAGCCGCAAACAACGCAAACAAACTTAGCCATTGACATTACCTCCTTTGGCACACTGTGAACAAGTGCCGTATACCATTACTTCCACTGAGTCTACCAGACATCCACTACATTCCAAAGACACCTTGCTGTCGAAGATGTCGGTGATGTTTCCGCAACAATTGCAGACAAAGTGACCGTGCGTGCTTGTCCGTGCGTCAAACCGTTCCACGTTGTTTGATGCGGAAATTCGCTTGACCATCCCACAATCGCACAGTTCCTTCAAGTTGCGATAAACAGTACCAAGACTGATGTTTGGTATTGTCTGCCTTACCTTGGTGTAAACCCACTGCGCATCGGGATGAGTATCAGTTTGTTGCAATGTCTGATACACTACATCTCTTTGCCTAGAATATCTCATGTCTGCTCCGTAATTAGTAATGATTACTATTTAATATTAGCACCTTAAACTCTTTTTGTAAAGCGTTTGACGTGAATTTTTAGAAAAAAATAGTTGTCATTTTTTTCATTGTACATTACAATGTTGAAGAGGTTTACGACATGACATTACAAAGATTACTTGCACCACTTCGCCGTGCAATACAAGATTACAACATGATTCCGCAGGGTAGCAAGATTGCTGTAGGCGTTTCGGGAGGAAAGGACAGCATTGCACTTCTTGCACTGCTCAATGCTTTTAAAAGATTCAGCGACAATCCCTTCGAACTGATGGGAATTACCATTGACATGGGATTTAAAGACGTTGACTACTCCCCCATACAGCAGTACTGTGACAAAAACAACATCAATTACGTTGTTAAAAAGACAGACATTGCGGAAATTCTGTTTGACGTAAGAAAGGAAAGCAATCCTTGTAGCTTGTGCAGCAAGATGCGCCGTGGAGCGTTGAACGCAACAATGAACGAATACGGTTTCGACACGCTAGCCCTTGGACATCACAGCGATGACGTCATACAGACATTCCTCTTGAGCTTGTTTTTCGAAGGCAGATTGTCAACATTTGCTCCCAAGAGTTTCATGACCAAAACGCAGGTGTCATTGATCAGACCGATGATCTACATTGAAGAACGTAACATTACCGCCCTGGTCAAGAGTCTTGAACTGCCTGTTGTGTTCAATCCATGCCCTGCCAACAAGCACACGCAAAGGGAAACAATGAAGGAACTTACCGACAGCTTGCGTACAAAGTATCCCGACATCAACAAGAGATTTGCTTCGGCAATCATGCATCCCGAAAGATACAACCTGTGGGACAAGGTGGAAACACTGTACAATACGCAAAAAAACGCACCTGTTGACAAAGAGTAACGTCGTGTTTGTGTAAAACACCGAAACTGTATAATTTTGCAACTTTGTGAATAATTATACAACATCGCCATTACATCAGACACCACTACTTATTTAATTTAAAACTTCAGCGAAAGAACAAACACGCCCTGAAACAAACAAAGTTTCAGAGCGTGTTTTTTGTTGTATACTAATTTAAATCATGGCAATTGCCTTACAATCCATATGTCCTAAATCAAACATGCTGAGTCGCAAATCAATGTTGACATAAACTTGCAATCAAAAGATCAATGAGATAATGCACCTGAGTTTTTGTACTTATTTTTTGTTGCTTCACCGCCACGCAGGTGACGTTGACTTAAATTGCAATGTAACACATCCATTACTTTTGAATATCTTTCGCTGTCAATATGGGGCAACCTGAATGACAGATCCTTGTGTACCGTGGATTTACCCACACCAAAGCGACAAGCCGCCTGTCTTACCGTGCTACCCGTTTCTATTACAAAATCGGCTACGGCAAGCACTCTGTCCTTGATGCAACTGTACAACAACATTCTCCCTTTTGTATAGAATATTGTCGAAAATTGCCAAGTAGTACAACAATGACGATTATTTTAAAACATCAGTAGCACAGCTAATGGCAGCACACTGATCATTGTAGCAACAAGATATTTACCACCTGTTTTCAGCGTCTTCGCAAAATGCTACAAAGGGCGGAACATTCAATTCATTGCCGTCAACAATGACTTTCCCCGAAAAGTTGTAAAACACTTGATGACATCTGTTGTTTACCCACAGCACCTTGGTTGTGGTGAAGTTGTCGTACAGCGGCGTCGCCGTCATGTCGAACAGTCCTTCTTCGTCACGGAATGTCACACTTCCGTCACTGTTCGATGTGCGTGTGACATTTCCCAATTTGTACGCTTTGTTGTTGTAAAAGAACATGTTTTCCGTGCCGCAACTTGTGTCGCCGAATCCCCAGCCAATGTTGAACCCGAAAGGTATTCCGTCAATCATTGTACTGCCGTTGCCCCACGTCCAACTGTGTTTAAAGGGCCACACGCCCCGTCCCCAATCCAACAGTCCGAAAGCATTTGTCATCTTGACGGAAAAATCTCCGAACCGCACATCAGCATTGGCAACAAAACAATTTTCCTTATAATTGAGATAAAATTGCCCTCTTTTCTCAAAGGGAATGGCAACAACAGTTTTGTGTTTATCCAAACCGCAGTTGGTCAGCAATACCGAAACTGCCGCACTGTTGTCCTGTGTTGTCAAGGTCAATTTGCGTTGATTTTCCGTAACGTCGAAACACATCGTCAGCTTCTTGTCGCTGTAAAAAACCTTGTGCGGAAGTTCGCCGTTTGTGGGCAAATTGAGTTTTTTGTTGGGGAAAAGCGGAAAACTTCCCACGCTGTATCTTGTACCGTCCTTTAGAGAAAACAGCGTTGCTGCAACATTTCCGCAGTAAGACACATGCCCCATCGTCATTTGCAGGACATATTGGTCGTTACTTATCTGATAGAAATCCCATTCTTTAAGGCGGCGTTTACCCTTTCCGCTGTATTGGTGGTAAAGGTGAAAACTGTAACCGCTGTTGAGTTTTCCGTTTGTCATCAACGGCACTTCTTCGGTAAATTGCCGTCCGTATTTAGTGGTAATCATGATTGACTTACACGCTTCTTATACAATTTCCATGCAAAGAGCAACGGAATGATTGCCAGCACCGAAACAATTGCGCCAACAAGAAAAATGTTTTCATTGGGAATGTATTCCATGCCCACTTCACCTGCAATCTGCAATCCGCTGAGCTTTATGGTAGGAGTTGCAATGATTGAACCGAAAATCATCGGAATCAACACGAAGAACACAATACGGACTCCTTCGAACTGTCCCTTGCTGTCAGCAGGATACAATGCCTTAGCCCACACGGTCGTGCTTTGGACAATTACAACGTATCCAACACCTACCAGGAATACGCCTACGATAAGAGGAAGATTCAAAACTGCAAAAGCGCTTGTCGGATCTACGTTTTGCGGTTTTACAATGAAGTAAATCCACATCAATCCCACTATTGCAACCACAATTGCAATGAGGCACACAAGCGGTGTTTTGTTGCGGTTGATAAGGAAGATTGCAGGAATTACCATCAACATTGCAAGAATCAATCCGATGCCCTGCATCAATCCCATGTCACCTTCGTTGAAACCAAGGTAATGCAACATGTAGTTGCCCATGTGTACAAAGTAGACGTTAAAACCTATAAAGAACACTGCCACGCACACATTGACAAGTACAAGTTCCTTATAACTGAAAAACTTTTTAAAATTGAAAACGCTTGCAAATTGTTTCCAGAAAGAACCTTCCACGTGCGGTTGCAATGTGCCGGGTTCCTTCATTGTAAACAATGTTAGAACACCAACTGCAATTACAATACCACCCATAACAAGGAACAACAACATGTAGTTTTCTTCCGTACCTATCAACGCACCGCCCACAAGGGTACCAACAATTGTACCAATGACAGGTTGAGTTGCAAGTACAGCGCCTATTTGTCCACGGTTGCCGTCGCACATGAGGTCGTTAGACCAGGCGTTAAATCCTGCGTCGTTACCCATCGAACCGAAGAAACTCATTACGGCGTCAGCCACAACAACCATCACCGCAGCAACAATAAGGTGTTCCTTCGGGATGAATTCCGTCAATCCGAAACCTATTGTACAAATTCCCCAGATGATGTATCCCCATGCAATAAAGGGTTTGCGTTTTCCAAGTCTGTCGGACAACGTACCGAAAAAGAACGTCGCAAAGGTCGTTGCCGTTGCGCTCACACCCACCATCCACGAAATGATTGAAGGGTCCTTGGCAATCTTGGCGTAAATAAAGGTGTTGAACCACTGATTTTCAATGTTCCAGCACAATTGACCGGCAATACCTAATCCCCAGATCAGTAGCCATGTTTTAAGGCCCAGTTTTTTGCCTTCCATTGTAACTCCCCCTGAATTTAAACTGTACTTGTATTGTAGTATTTTTCTTGCATTAAGTCAATAGTAACTGTCCAACTGCAAATTATTTAGAGTTTCGTTCACTTTAAATCATTTTGCCCGCCATCAGAAAGTCCTGTCTTTACAATGCAACTGCGCAACGCTGATACCTTAAAACACAAGCTGAACCTTACACACCGGTTTCACTGCGCTTACTTATGTTCAATTCTTTTAATGGGATTTATGACCGTATTTACTTGCTGTGTTTCTTCCACTTTTTAAACTGCCTGATCTTCATACTACTTTTCTTCGCTGTTTCTCTTTAGTCTGTACCACTCATTTTCTTTACTACTTTATATTTTTACTACTCCTTTTTACTACTACTTTTTACTACTACTTTTTACTACTACTTTTTACTACTACTTTTACTACTACTTTTACTACTACTTTTACTACTACTTTTACTACTACTTTTACTACTACTTTTACTACAAAAAACGCACCGAAACAATCAGTTTCGATGCGTTTAATTAAATTACTTGTTTAAATACCGATATTCAGCACAAGTTCCCCAAATCGGTACTAACTTCTGTCGCCAAACAGTATCACCAATCTCAACAGGATGTCAAGAATTTCGATGTACAACCAAATCAACGTTGTAATGAGTGCGAAAGATGCTTGCCATTCGTATCTCTTGTCAACACCGTTCTGCACCATTGCGTCAATGGCTTTCAAATCCATCAGCAATACAATTGTTGCGTAAATTACCATTACTACGCTGATACCCAACTGCAACAGGAAGTAGGTCTTGTACAATGCCATGTTGCCTGTGAACAACATTGCAAGAAACAATACCAACTGTACGGCAACAAGCGCCGACAAAGCGATGAATACAAACTTGGTTACGCTGGAATATGCCGTAGTGCTGAACTTTCTGAACAACAACATTGCGAACACAAATACGCCACAAGTAGCAAGAAAAGCTGCAAGAGCAATACCCTGTGCGTAGATGTCTACAAGTATAACCAAAAATCCCAATGTAAGACCTTCGATGACACAGTACACTATGCCAAGTGACTTAGCTCTTGCGGGATTGGATGAAATTGCAATTCCTAAAAAGATCTGCACAATTGCGCATACGATCATGCCAATGATTACAGCCATTAAATTTTGTACCAACAGCCCGAAAAAGGCAATTCGGCACACAAATGCACTTACCATTGTCACCAAAGCAAATACAATGGTTTTCCAGGTAATACCTGCGTAGGTGGCAGGTTGAGCAATCTCCTGTGTTGAATTCTTTTGCATACTGCGAATTGCAGGGTTGCCTCCAAATCTCATAAATATACCTCCGTACAAATGCCCTACATCCTAAAGATGTAACTGTATATAATATTAGCATTTGTTGGGATATTTTGCAATACCTAACTGAAATAGACATTAAAAATTTTTAAAAAATGAAGATTTTATCACTGTTAACCGTTGCAAACACACAATTAGACATACTGACTCATTTTGCCCGACCGCAAACGCCCTTCAGGTTGCCCTAAAACTCATTCAATCAATTGACAAAACAATCAAAAAAAACTACAATGTGATAGACAAAAATTGTTGCAAGTGACAACCGTCAACTGCAAGAAGGAGAAAGTAGAAATTATGTCAAAAGTTACAATGGACAAGCTGGTAAACCTGTGCAAAGGACGTGGATTTATTTACGCAGGAAGTGAAATTTACGGCGGATTGTCCAACAGCTGGGACTACGGTCCTCTGGGCGTTGAAATGAAAAACAACATCAAGCAGGCTTGGTGGAAGAAATTTGTCAAGGAAAACCCACTAAACGTTGGACTTGACAGCGCAATCATCATGAACCCTAAGACATGGGAAGCAAGCGGACACATTGGCGGATTTTCCGATCCTTTGATGGACTGCAAGAGCTGTAAAGCAAGACACCGTGCTGACAATCTCATTGAAGATTACCAGACCAAGCACAATCTTCCCGTTACCGTTGCTTCAATGTCCAACGAAGAGATGTCACAGTACATTGCGGATCACCACATCTGCTGTCCCGTGTGCGGAAATTGTGACTTTACACCCATCAGACAATTCAACCTGATGTTCAAGACATTTATCGGTGTTACGGAAAGTAGCGCATCTACAGCCTACCTTCGTCCCGAAACAGCACAAGGTATATTTGTAAACTTTAAGAACGTACAACGTACAACACGCCGCAAGTTGCCGTTCGGTATCGGACAAATCGGTAAATCTTTCCGTAACGAAATCACACCGGGTAACTTCATCTTCCGTGTCAGAGAATTCGAACAGATGGAACTTGAATTCTTCTGCAAGCCGGGAACAGACCTTGAATGGTTTGAGTACTGGAAAAACTTCTGTAAACAATGGCTGCTGAGCCTTGGCATGAAGGAAGAAAACCTGCGTCTGAGAGATCACGACAAGGAAGAACTTGCATTCTACTCTAAGGCAACAACTGACTTCGAAACAATGTTCCCCTTCGGTTGGGGCGAACTGTGGGGAATTGCAGACCGTACCGACTACGACTTGTCCTGCCACCAGAAGGTATCGGGACAAAGCCTGGAATACATCGATCCCAACACCAACGAAAAGTACATTCCTTACGTAATCGAACCTAGTCTTGGTGCAGACAGAGCATTCCTTGCATTCCTGACAAATGCTTACGACGAAGAAGTTGTAGGTGAAAACGACACACGTGTTGTACTTCACCTTCACCCCGAAATTGCACCTGTCAAGGCATGTGTGTTACCGTTGTCCAAGAAGTTGTCCGACAAGGCACTGGAAATCTACAACGACTTGCTGAAGACATGGGCTGTTGACTTCGACGAAACAGGCAGTATCGGCAAGCGTTACCGCAGACAAGACGAAATCGGTACACCGCTGTGCATCACCGTTGACTTCGACACCGAAACAGACGGTTGCGTGACAGTTCGTGATCGTGACACAATGCAGCAGGAACGTATTGCATTGGCTGATCTCAAGAAGTACATGGCTGAAAAACTCAACATATTCTAACAGCTTATTAAAGCGTCCTCCCACAATATGGGCGGACGCTTTTTTGTATTCACCACCGAAATTTTTAAAGAATAATAATTGCCAAAAATAAAAAACACACTGTTGCATTTAATTTGTGACTGCGGTATAATAGATTTCGGCGGTCTGACAGCACATCTTGTATTGTAAAAGGCTGTAAATTTACCGCATTGTAACAACCTTATACCCCTGCGTTGGACTCCAATGCTACAAGCAACAAATGTTGCACATCATTACAAAAAAGGAATGTAAAATGGATATCAACAGTAAAATTTCCGACGAATTACAAGTCAACAAATGGCAGGTAGATGCCGCAGTCAACCTCATCAATGAAGGAAACACCATTCCATTCATTTCACGTTACCGCAAGGAAGCAACAGGCGCATTGAACGATGAACAACTGCGCAAACTTTCCGAACGTCTTACCTACCTTACCAACCTTGAAGAAAAGAAAGCACAGGTACTTTCCAGCATTGACCAACAAGGCAAACTGACAGACGAACTGCGTCAGAAGATCGAAGATGCCGAAACCTTGGTTACAGTAGAAGACCTGTACCGTCCATATCGTCCCAAGCGCAGAACACGTGCTACAATTGCCAAGGAAAAGGGACTTGAACCGCTTGCAGGCATCATCTTGCTGCAACGCACGGACAAACCCGTTGAAGAAAGCGCATTGCAGTTTGTCAACGAAGAAAAAGGCGTTGCAACTGTTGAAGAAGCAATCGAAGGCGCAAAGGACATCATTGCGGAATTTATTTCCGATGAAGCGGATTTCCGCACCAAGATTCGCCAACTGACCGAAAAAGAAGGCGTGATGACATCATGCGCCAAGGAAGAAGGTACGCAAAGTGTGTACGAAATGTACTACAATTTCAGCGAACCGGTCAACAAACTTGCAGGACACCGTATTCTTGCATTGAACCGTGGCGAAAAGGAAAAGATACTTACAGTCAAGATTGTTGCACCTGAAGAAAAGATACTGCAATATCTCAACCGTAAGATCATACGTTTTGACAACAAGTACACCAATGACATACTGAAAGCAACGGTAGAAGACGCTTACCGCCGTCTGATTGCCCCATCCGTTGAAAGAGAAGTACGCAACGCACTTACCGAAAAGGCGGAAGAAGGCGCAATCAACGTATTTGGCAAGAACCTCACTCAACTGTTGATGCAACCGCCCATTGTGGGACAAGTTGTATTGGGTTGGGACCCTGCATTCCGTACAGGTTGCAAACTTGCAGTAGTTGACGCTACGGGAAAGGTGCTGGACACAGCTGTCATCTTCCCCACAGCTCCCACCACACCTGCCAAGATCGAACAGGCAAAGGAAACATTGCGTTACATCATCAAGAGATACAATGTTTCGTTGATTTCCCTTGGTAACGGCACAGCATCCAGAGAATCGGAACAAATCATTGTTGACCTTCTAAAGGACATTCCGCAAAAGGTAAGTTACGTAATTGTAAACGAAGCAGGCGCATCTGTTTACTCTGCAAGCGAACTTGCGACCAAGGAATTCCCCAACTTCGACGTAGGACAACGCAGTGCGGCGTCCATTGCACGCAGACTGCAAGACCCGCTTGCCGAACTGGTAAAGATTGACCCCAAGTCCATCGGTGTAGGTCAGTACCAACACGACATGGATCAGAAGAAACTCAACGACACATTGAACGGCGTAGTAGAAGACTGCGTAAACAAGGTAGGCGTTGACCTCAACACCGCTTCCGCACCGTTGTTGCAATACATCAGCGGTATCAGTTCTTCCATTGCTAAAAACATTGTAGAGTACCGTGAAAAGAACGGCAAGTTCACCAACCGTGAACAATTGCTCAAAGTCGACAAGTTAGGACCAAAGGCGTACCAACAATGCGCAGGTTTCATGCGTATAAAGGGCGGTGACAATGCACTTGACTGCACCAGCGTTCACCCCGAATCCTACGACGTGGCAAGAAAACTGCTTGAAAGTCGCAACATGACTGCACAGGACATTCTTGACGGCAAGCTCAAGGGATTGTCACAAAGCATCACCGATTACAAGGAACTTGCAAAGCAACTTGATGTGGGCGAAATGACCCTGAAAGACATCGTGTCGGAACTTGAAAAGCCCGCACGTGACCCACGTGACGAAATGCCAAAGCCCATCCTTCGTACCGACGTGCTGGAAATGAAAGACCTTCAGGAAGGAATGGTTTTGAAAGGAACAGTTCGAAACGTAATTGACTTCGGTGTGTTCGTTGACATCGGCGTGCACCAGGACGGACTTGTCCACATTTCACAAATCACAGACAGATACATCAAACACCCGCTTGAAGCAGTGAGCGTCGGAGATGTTGTCAACGTAAAGGTAATGAGCGTTGACCTCAAGAAGAAACGTATTCAACTTACAATGCGTTCGGTAAACTGATTTAAACACTAAAAAAACCGTCTTTTAAAGACGGTTTTTTTAATGCATATAAACTTCAATTTTGCGTGTTTTTTCACACCACGTCATGTAAAAATCTTTACTTTATAAACAACAAGGGCATATACCTTCTGAACACATTTATGTGGTTTAATGCGGTGACTACGCACATTGCAATTACAATGGACAATGATGCCTGTAACAGCGCACCAACAGCACAATGCCGAAAACAATGCCGTCGTGGTCAACTTGTACAATACACTTTCTTTCAGAGTTCCCTTTTATACTACGTCTATTAAATTTGACAACTGTTTAAAGCAAAAAAATGGCAGTCAACTTTAACAGTCAACTGCCTTTAACATCAACCCTTGTATTTTACGGGTGCAGGGTAATCCACCCCGAAAGTTTCCACTTCAGCGTTCTTCATGATTTGCGGTTCAAACGGTCTGTCGGAAAAATCGGTGTACTCATCGGCAATTTCGTCCACTACGTCCATGCCTTCCACCACTTCGCCGAATGCAGCGTAACTTCCGTCAAGGTGAGGTGCGTCTTCGTGCATGATGAAGAACTGACTTCCTGCGCTGTTCTTGTCCATTGCTCTTGCCATACTCAGCACGCCTCTTGTGTGCTTCAGAGTATTGGCAAATCCGTTTTGTGAAAATTCCCCCTTGATGGAGTATCCGGGACCGCCTGTTCCTGTTCCCTTGGGACATCCGCCCTGAATCATGAATCCCCTGATGATACGGTGGAAACACAATCCGTTGTAAAAACCACTCTTTACAAGTGAGATAAAGTTGTTTACAGTGTTTGGTGCAATTTCGGGATACAGTTCGGCAACAATCTTCTTGCCGTTGTTCATTGTAATTGTAACCTTTGGATTACTCATGATGATCTCCTTTAAAATTTCTAGTTTGTTCTACTCTATTAAACCACACAAGCCAAATTTTGACAAGTTGAACGGGTAATTATTTGACTAAAACTATTGCAAGTTGTATAATGTTTTAAAATATTGTAAACAAGGAGATTTTATATATGCTATCTGCTCAAAAAATGGAAAAATTTGCAGAACTTGCTGTCACAATTGGCGCAAATATGCAAAAAGGACAGGAAGTAGTAATCCGTTGTGACGTCAACTGTCAGGAATTTGCTCACCTTATCGCTAAGAAGGCGTACGAATTGGGTGCTAAACAAGTACTGATGCAATGGCGTGACGAACAACTTTCCCGTCTGTCCATGCTTCACGCCGACACAGAAACACTGTGCGACATTCCCGAATACACCATTCAACAACTTCAATACTTCATTGATCACAAGTGTTGTCTTATATCTATTTCGGCAGGCGATCCCAACATCTACAAGGGTTGCGATCCCGAAAAGTTGGCAAAGGTAAACGTTGCTTCCAGCAAGGCAATGGCTGAATTCCGTAAGGCTACAATGTCCAACTATCTTCGTTGGACAATTGTGTCCGTACCTACTGCAGGTTGGGCTAAACAAGTGTTCCCCAACGATCCTGTGGACGTTGCTATCGACAAGATGTGGGACAGCATTGCTTCCATCATGCGCTTGAACGAAGAAGATCCCGTTGAAGCATGGAGAAAGCACATTGCAACACTTCACCGCAGAGCTGATTTCCTGAACGCACACAACTTCAAGTACATCCACATGACATCCGCTAACGGTACAGACTTGAAGGTCGGTCTTGCTAAGGATCACCTGTGGCTTGCTGCCGAAGAAATGGGACAGGACGGCTTGAAGTTCACAGCCAACATGCCCACAGAAGAAATCTTCACAGCTCCTCACAAGGACCACGTTGACGGTGTTGTAAAGAACGCACTTCCTCTTGTAAACAACGGAAACATCATCGACGGTTTCAGCCTGACATTCAAGGACGGCAAGGTTGTTGACTTCTCAGCCGAAACAGGTTACGAAGCATTGAAGGGATTGCTTTCCACAGACGAAGGCGTGCTTCACCTTGGTGAAATTGCACTTCTGGGCAAGAACTCCCCCATTGCAGAAAGCGGAATACTGTTCTACAACACATTGTTTGACGAAAACGCAAGTTGCCACCTTGCATTCGGTAAGGCTTACCCCACAACAGTCAAGAACGGCAACGACAAGACCAAGGAAGAACTTCAGGAAATGGGCGTAAACGACAGCCTGCAACACGTTGACTTCATGGTCGGAACTAAAGACATCAACATCAAGGGCGTTGGTTTCGACGGTAGCGAAACAGTGCTGTTTGTAGATGGCGAATGGGTTATCTGATGACGCATTAATCAGGGCGGACAGCGGCAAAGCTGTCCGCTTTTCTGCACTCTGTACACATTCAGTTACATTTAAGTGATAAAATTTACAATATAGTAAATTGGGAGTAAAAGAGGATTTCTATATGAAAGTACTAATTATAGATGATGAAGTAAAACTTGCAGACGCACTTGCAGAGTTGTTTAAACAAAACAAAATACTTGCCGACGTCGTTTACGACGGCGAAGACGGATTGTTTTACGCTAAAAACGGAGACTACGATGTAATCATACTTGACGTAATGATGCCCCACATGAACGGATACGAAGTGGTACAGCGTCTGCGTCAGAACAAAAACAATGTGCCGGTAATCATGCTGACCGCCAAGGAAGAAGTCAGCGCACGTGTCAAGGGACTTGACTGCGGAGCAGACGACTACCTCACCAAGCCATTTGCTACCGAAGAACTGCTTGCCAGAGTCAGAGCATTGGCACGCCGTCAATCGGAAATGATTTACGACACGATCAGCTACAAGGACATCACACTGAACACATCCAACTACAAGCTGGAATGCGGCAACAAGAGTGTCAGCCTTGGTGCTAAGGAATACGAAATACTGAAGTTGTTGCTTACCAACCCCACGCAGGTAATCAGTAAAGACACCATCATTTCCAAGGTGTGGGGATTAGACTGCGACATAACCGAAAACAACGTAGAAGCGTACATGTCCTTTATTCGCAAGAAGTTGTTTTACGTCGGAAGCAAACTCAACATATTGACAAAGCGTATGCTTGGTTACTACCTGGAGATGGAAGAGTGATTACTAAACTCAGAAATAAAATCATCATCATAAACGTTGCCTTGATGGGATTGATACTGCTTACTGCACTGATTACGGTATTTACCATTGGTTTTACCAGGCTGAAGAAGGATTCCGACACACGATTGTCCACAGCATTGCAGTACGACTTAAATGATGGACATTACACCGACAACCCACTGTTTAGAGACATCACATTGATTGTGTACGATTCCGAAAACAGGACGTTGACGGAATTCTACAACAATGCGTCCATTGACATTCCCGAAGACCAGATATTCAACCACCTCAGAAACATCGTACATCAGAACGAAAGCGGATTCTACATGCCGCTGCAGTGTTACTACAAGTACACTTACGAAGGGGATATTTTCAAGTTGGCTTTACTCAATGTCCAGCAAAACAGCATGGGAACATTTTCCTTCTTTTCGGTACTGACTTGCGTGATAAGTTTGTTGTGCTACTTCGTTGTAAGTTACATTCTGGCAAACATTGCATTGAAACCGGTTGAAGAAAACTGGAAACAGCAAAAGCAGTTCATCGCCGACGCTTCGCACGAACTCAAGACGCCACTGTCAGTAATCATGGCAAATACCGAAATTATTGCTTCTCACCCCGATTCAACGGTGGAAAGTCAGATGAAATGGATTGAGAACACACGTTCGGAATCCAAACGCATGGCGGAACTTGTTTCCAACCTGCTGTTCATTGCCAAGTCAGACGACGGTTTCCGTGTACAGATGTCCAACACCAACCTCAGCGATTGCATTGACAGCATGGTACTTAACTTCGAATCCAAGTTCTACGAAAATCACAAAAACTTCCATTACGACATCAAGCCTGACCTGTTCATTAACGGAAACGATTCGCAGATAAAGCAGCTTGTTTCCATACTTCTTGACAACGCCAACAAGTATTCAAGTGACGACGGAAACATCGAACTGATGCTGGACAGCACTCCTAAAACCGCAATACTTACGGTATCCAACGACAGTCAACCGTTGACGGACTTGCAACTGCACCACCTCTTTGACCGTTTCTACACAATTGACCAATCAAGAAACAAGGGCAATGCAGGTAACGGACTTGGTTTGTCCATTGCAAAGGTAATTTGCGAAAATCACAACGGACGTATCAATGCGGAATACAGTGAAAACAGACTGACATTCACTGCAGTGTTCCCATTGAACAAGAAATCTTCAAAAAACAAGAACAACTGAAATTGATTGCAGATTACATTTAAACAAAAAAAACTCCGACATTTGGGGTGTACCCCAAAAGTTGGAGTTTTTATTTACTTACTTTTACAAATATTTGTCGGAAGTGACCTGCTGTCATTAAGTAATTGTGCTACAAAACGCATCAATTTTAATACAACGTGGGTGCTTTTTACATCACTTAGACAGTATTGCATTCAGTAGTTGCCGGCAGTCGTCTACTATTTCCGTTGCACCGTGGTTGACAAGAAACTCCCTGTCTTTAAATCCCCAGCTTACACTTATACAATACAGCCCTGCGTTGCGTGCGGTCTCAATGTCAACTTCACTGTCGCCAACAAATAGAGCGTCTTCCTTGGCAACGGCAAATTTATCCAATATCATGAAAACGCCTGTCGGGTCAGGTTTCTTCGCCTTGCCCGTGTACGTTCCCTGGGCATAGGCAATGCTGTCTCCGAAATAACTGTGACACAGCGGCCCTACATTTTCGTGTGGTTTGTTGGAAAATACTGTGCATGCAATGCCCTTTTCATTCAACTTGTCCAGCATTTCGGCAATACCCGGGTAGGGCTTGGTGTTGTCCTGTCTGTGCCTGCCGTAGAAGTAGTCGAAACCGTCAAGTGCCTTGGACAAAAGATGTTCATTTCCCTGTCCCATGGCACGGATCATCAGCTTTTCCGCTCCGTTTCCCACCATTTGTCGTACTTCGTCCAACGTGCGTGTGGGGAGATTTAATTGTTCCAGTGAGTAATTGACGGCGTTTTTCAGATCGTCAAGAGTGTTTAGCAATGTGCCGTCAAGGTCAAATACTACAAGTTTTTTCATAATTCATCCTTTGTAAAGTTTGGCAAGTCCTGATTTGGCTGTTTCACGGTAGCCTTCGCCAAGATCTTTACCTGTTTCATACATTGTCATGATTACCGTGTCCAGCGTAATTTTTCTGGAATCGGCAAGAAACGTCGCAAGTCTCATTGCATTGATGGCACGCATTGCCGACACGGCATTACGTTCAATGCAGGGTATCTGCACCAGACCATTTACCGGGTCACATGTCAACCCAAGGTGATGCTCAAGTGCAACTTCCGCTGCGTATTCAATCTGTTCAATCGTCATACCGCGCATTTCCGCAAGACCGGCGCTTGCCATTGCACAAGCCGTACCTATTTCAGCCTGGCATCCACATTCCGCACCGCTGATTGATGCGTTGGTCTTGACAATGTTTCCCACAATACCTGCCGTAAGCAGTCCGTTTACAATTGTTTCATCGTCAAAGCCGTTCTGCAGCTGAAAGTATCTGAACGTAGCGGGCAACACTCCGCACGAACCGCATGTAGGCGCCGTTACCACCTCTGCACCGTCGGCATTTTGTTCACCGACTGCAAATGCGTAGGCGGAAACAAGTCTGTCTTCAGTGGTCTGCGGATCTTCATTGGCATCCACTACAAGCAATCTTTTTGCACGACGTTGCACTCCAAGTCCACCTTCCAATTCTCCTTCAGCGGAAAGTCCTTCTTCAATGTTTTTCAACATCACGTGCCAGATGTTTTTCATGTAATTCCTGATGTCCTTTCCTTCGCGCTGCTCTGCATATTGCCACAGTCTCATGTTGTGTTTGCGACAGTAGTCGGCAATGTGTTTGAAAGTATTAAGGTCGTAAACTTCCTGATGTTCGGCAGGGCTTTCACCTGCGATTACGATTTCTCCACCGCCGATACTGAACACCTGCATCCTGTCCACTGTATCGCTGTAAATTGCGTAGAAATCCATTGTGTTGGGATGAACACAGGGACTTTCCGTATCGAACACCACTTCACAGTTACCTAGCACACGTCTGAGTGCTCTGTCTGTGCCGTGCCCCTTTCCTGTAAGCGCAAGAGATCCGTACAGCACTACTTTAAAGTGCGTGCAATCGGGATGTTTGTTCAAAAACAGCCTTGCTGCCTTAGCAGGTCCCATTGTGTGAGAGCTGGATGGTCCGACTCCCACCTTGTACAACTGTCTTAAGGATTTCATTTTTTCTCCATCAATATGGTTACAGGTCCGTCGTTGACCTGTGTGATTGTCATATCTGCGCCAAATACACCGTATCTGACAGGCACACCCTCATTTTCCAGAAGTTTACCTGCGTCAAGATACATTTGTTTAGCAATGTCCGGACGTTCGGCAAGTTCGAACCCCGGACGATTGCCCCTGCTTGTATCCGCCATCAATGTAAACTGCGAAACAAGTAAAATTTCCCCGCCTACATCCTTGACGGAAAGATTCATCTTGCCATTTTCATCGGAAAAGATACGCATGTTAGCAATCTTTCTTGCAAGATACGCACTGCTGTCTTGAACGTCGCCCTTTTCCACGCCCCAGTACACAACCATTCCGTGTCCGATACTTGACACGACGCTGCCGTCCACTTCAAGCACCGCACTTTTTACACGTTGAATTACTGCCTTCATGATTGTTAAATTTCGTTGTTTTTAAGGGCCGTAAGCATGATTTCGGCACTTTTTACATTGGTTGCAAGGGGAATGTTCTGAACGTCGCACAATCTCAGCAATGCAGATACGTCCGGTTCGTGAGGCTGACTTGTCAACGGGTCACGCAGGAAAACAACAAGATCAAGCAGACCGTCGGCAATCATTGATCCTATTTGTTGGTCGCCGCCCAGAGGACCACTCTTCATGCGTGTGATCTTCAAACCTGTTTCGCCCATTACAAGAGTACCTGTAGTACCTGTTGCAAACAAGGTGTGTTTAGCAAGAACATCCTTGTACTTGATGGCAAGGTCAATCATGAGATTTTTCTTTTTGTCGTGTGCGATAAGTGCAATTTTCATCTTTTTTACCCCTTTATCAATTTAATTTATTTGCAACGTATTTAAACACTTCGGTAGCTTCCGGTATGGGCATCAGCGGGAAAACATGCTGCATATAAGGAAATTCAAACAGATTTACCCGTCCTCCCTTTTTATCGGCATTGTGTTTCATCAACAGACAATCGAAAAGCAACATTTCGCTTGACCCGACAAACACGTCAATAGGCGGAAATTTTTCATCCACTACGTCAACGCTGTATACCATGTAGTTGTCACGTGATTGCTTGCCAAGGTAACAGGTACCGTACAACATCAACTCAGGCAGATAAAGCATGTGATCGCTGTCAATATTCTTTTTTATGTCGGGATTTCGCATTGAAACGTCCAGCCACGGCGAAAACAAGATGAGTTCCGACGGTAAACTGAGATTGTTGTCAATGCAGTACTTTGTGATTGCTACCGACAATCCGCCTCCTGCCGAATCGCCCATTACAATTACGTTTTCAGCACCGTACTGTTCCATTGTCCACTGCAACAGTTGCACCACTTCGGGCACCACAACGTCACATGTGTACTGAGGTGCTTTTCTGTAAATGGGCATTACAATTCTTGCGCCCGTGCGATTGTGCAGCTTTTGTAAAAATCTCCAGTGAAACACCATTGGCTGAAACACGTATGACCCACCGTGAAGGTAAAACACACACTTTTTACCTTCGCCAAAGGTATAGCACAGTGTATCAAACATAGTGAATGACTGCGGTTTGATGATTCGTGAATACAACAGCGGAACCTTGTAGCTTCGGCTGTTGTTGCGCAACTGCGTGTCTACGCACTTGGACAAATTGCCAACCAATCGAATGTGCGCTTGTTTGGTCTTACTGAGTATTTCATCTGTAAAAGCACTTTGTATACTTTTCAATTGTCACCTTCTGCAATTTGTTTTATTTTTAAAAAAGTTTCCTCACTGATTACGTGTTCCATACGGCAGGCATCCTTTTCGGCAACACTTTCACTTACGCCCATCTTGCACAAAAAACGTGTTAAAACCTTGTGTTTTTCGTAAATGCTGTTGGCGTATTGCAATCCTTCATCGGTGAAGTCAATTGCTCCATCCTTGCCTACGACAATGAGGTTGGAATCTCTCAGTATCCCCAACGCACGGGAAACACTGGGTTTGGAATACTGCAAAAAGTTGGCAACATCGGTGGCATGTACCTTTTTAATGGAATTTTTTAAAACAAAAATGCTTTCAAGATACATTTCGCCCGATTCAAGTTTCTTCATGCAGTCACCTCCATACTCACTAATTATACCATGTTTTCGGTGCAAATTCAACTGTAGCACACAACATTTCAACAAGACAAAGGGCGGACAACGTGTCCGCCCTTTAAAATTGCTATAGTATTGTCACCACTTGGGTCTGATGAACTTCTTGTCCTTTTCTTCAAGATCAAGGCCAAGTGTTCCGCCCGGATTCATCAGATTGTCGGGGTCGAAATGGTTCTTCAACACCTTGAAGATTTCCATCTGATTGGTACCGATCTGTCCTTCCAGCCACGGTGCAAAGAATTTGCCTATTCCGTGATGGTGCGAAATTGCCGCACCGCTCTTTTGAATGTGGTCTAAAATGCCCGTCCAGTAATCGACAAATTCTTCAAGAGTGGTCATTCGTGCAATAAAGATAAAGTACAAGTTAGCGCCCTGTGGGTAACAGTGCGACATGTGTGTCATGCAGATTGTGTTCGGTCTGCTGTGGCAGTATTCACGCACAAGTTGATGTACGTGTTCCATCTGACTCCATGTGACGCTGCATTCCAGAGTGTCTGTCATTATACCGAAATCCTGCATACTGTCACGAAGATAGGGGTCATTGAAACGTCCCTTTTCCCATGCAGAAGTTACGGCGCCCGTCAGACTCAACGCCTTGTACTTGCGACAAATCTTTCTGACGTTGCGGGCAATGTTCTTGCAAAAGCCCTTTTCACCGTCGGTAAATCCCAAAAACAGACAACGTTGATGTGGTTTGTAACCAAGGGATGACAACATTCCTGCAATGGGCGATTCGTCAACGCCGTACAAACGCATCATGCAGTCCGTTTCTTCGGGGTCGGACAGTCTGAATACACTTGGACGTCCACATTCACATTGCATGATTTCACGGGCAGCTTCCATTGCCGTGTTCCAGTCCTTGAACATGTAGGAGAACTTGTAGTGATTTTCCGGCATATGGCGGAACACCTTCAACGTAACGTGAGTAAGCACCCCGAAGGTACCTTCCGATCCCATCATGATTTGATTGATATCAGGTCCTGTTGCTTTTGCAGGGAAAGGTTCCGTCTTGACAATTCCACGTGGTGTTGCGTATTCCTGCGCAATTACAATGTCTTCAATCTTGCCGTAGTAGGTAGAGTTCTGCCCTGCACCACGTGTTACAGTCCAGCCACCGACAGATGAGTACTCAAAAGACTGCGGGAAGTGTCCGCAAGTATAGGCACGTTTAGCGCCAAACAGCTTGACGGCGTTGTTCAATGTTTCTTCCAGTTTAGGTCCCGACATACCTGCTTCGACCGTAATTGTCTGGTCAATTTCATTGAAATCCACCACTTTGTTGAAGTTCTTGCGCATGTCAAGCGAAACGCCGCCCTTCATACATTCCACGCCACGTGTTACACTTGAACCGCCGCCGTAGACGTACAGCGGTACTTTAAACTCAGTACACAGTTTTACAATAGCTTCAATTTGCTCTTTGTTTTCGGGATACACAACCACATCGGGGATATTTTCCACAATGTGCTGACGAAGACGCAACACGTCATACATCGTCTTACCGTAAGCAACGGACAGACGGTCGTAGTCCGTTGTCGACATTTCATCGCCCACAATTTCTTTAAGTTTTTCTAAAAAGCCCTTGGGCAGATTGATGGGTCTGTCGAACTTAACTTCTTCCAAACCCAAAGGTTCGCTGTAATCCTTGAAATCTTCGTCGGTCAGATTGAAGATTTCCTTCATCATCTTGTACAGTGTTTCCTTGGGAACTTTGTTAAATTCGGGGTCGCCCCACTTGAAAATTGATCTGTAACTGTTTTTCGGCGGCTTTTCAAGATGCCACTTGGGTTCAAATCCCTTGTACGGTTTACTCATAAATCTGCTCCTTCTAGTCTTCAAGTTTTAAATAAAATCTTTGCAGCTTGGAATACAATTTGAGATATACTTTCTTGTAAATTTCATCGTATTTTTTAACACACTGTGGCTGAGGCATGAATGTGTCTGTGTAATGTACCATTTCTTTCACGGCTTGTTCGGGATTACCGTAAACGCCCTTAGCAGTCATGACAACGATTGCCGCACCCAAAGCGCTTGTTTCGTAAGTCTGAACACGTCTTACAGGCTTGTTGAAAACATTTGCCGCAATCTGACAGATCAGATCACTTTGCGAACCGCCGCCCGATACCGATATGTACTTGATTTTCATTTTTCCACGGCGTTCCATACGTTCAAGACCTTCACGCAACGCAAAGTCAATACCCTCAACAATTGCACGATAAACGTGCGCACGTGTGTGGAAATCGGTAAATCCGATAATTGCGCCCTTAGCTTCAGGGGTAGTAAGTCCTGCCTGCCAGAAAGGTTGCAACACCAGTCCTTCGCTACCTGCAGGTATAGCCGCCATTTCTTCGTTCATCAGTTCTTCAACGCTCTTGCCGCTTTCTTCCGCTTTCTTTTCAAGATGTTGTGCGAAATTGTTTTTAAACCAACTGATCATCCAGTATCCACGGAATATCTGCACTTCAGGATTGTAGTAATCCTTCAATACCGACGGATAAGCAGGCATGAATGGTTCCGGTTCGAAATACTTTTTCGTGCTGAACTGCACCGTACTACTTGTTCCGAAAGAAATGCTTGCAACGTCATTGCCTACACAGCCCACACCCAACGTTTCACAACCTTTGTCACTGCCCGACGCCACTACTTCAAGTCCTGCGGGAAGTCCCGTAAGTTCACTTGCCTGTTGCGTGATTATTCCCATCACTTCACCGGGAGCAACAAGGGGAATCATCATTGACAACGGCAATTCGAAAATGGGGAAAAGCAATTCATGGCTTTTAAACCAACGCTTTTTCTTGTTGTAGAATGGAAGATGTCCGATAGATGATGCGTAGCAATCAACAAGATTGTCCGTCAGCTTGTAATTGATAAACGCCGACAAATGCACCACCTTGTCAACCTTCGCCCAGATTTCGGGCTGATTCTGACGTATCCAGGTTGTCTTGATCTTCTTGCGGATTGCATTGATGGAACGTGTCATGCCAACGACGGAAAATGCAAGTCGTTGCAAAAGAGGCAACTTGGTGTCCAGTTTAGCCATGCGTTGATCGGACCAAAGAATTGCGTTTCGAAGCACTTGTTTGTCCTTGTCAAGCAACACCGCCGTGTCACGGAAGGTGTCAACGGACATTGCAACGACATCTTTCATTATATCGGGATGGTTCTTGTTGATATCACGACAGATTTCACACATAACTTCCCAGTACATTTCGGGATCTTGTTCCATGTATCCGTTTTTCCTAGACAAATAGGGCTTGTACTTGACTTGTTTTTTAGCAAGCATGTTTCCATGATGATCAAATACAATTCCACGCATACTTTGCGTTCCTATGTCTACTACAAAAGCATTTGGCATAGTCAAATCTCCATTTCAGTTGTTGTAATTACATCAGCATTGCTGTTGAATACGTTACTCAAAACCACACTGCCAAGCGGTAACGGTTTAGTCACCACCACGGCAGACAGTAGTTGCATTAAAAGAAAAATCTTGTCCTTGGGAATTTCCGCCGTTGTTCTGACTGACACCACAGGAAATCCCTTGACTGTTGTGCGCACACTGCTTGTAACCGTACGCATGGGACAAGTCAGTTCGTCATGAGCAAACTGTTTGCCACGCTTACACCTTGCTCCTTCAACTGTAATCTCATCGCCCTCTTTGTTTACCGTCAGACGGCAACTGTTAGGGCACACAATACAAACCAGTTCCATTTAGTCCTCCATTGTCAGCCTGATGTTGCTACGCTGACTGTTGACTGCGGAAAAATCCACAACAATTCGCTGCATTTCAGGCGGCGAAAGATGTTGAAACTTCTTCTTGAACACACAGTTACCGTCAACGTACACGGCAACGGTTTTATTTGCCACTGTGTTGCTGCTTCTGAAATACATCACAACGTCTTTTTTGTCGGCATTTATGTTGATTTTTTGAGGTACGTTGTACAAAAATTCCTTACCGCTTACAATGTCCACAAGACACCTGTCAGTGTGAATAAATACGCTGTTTGTACCTGCAATTTCACCGCTTTCTGAAACGTAGTCCACCAGGTCATTGACGTGCAGGGCGTTTCCGCAACTGTAAATGCCGCTTTCTAAAGTTTCAAGACACTGGTCAACAATGGGACCCTTCGTACGCGGGTCAAGCATTACGCCAAGCGACGTTGCAATTTCATTTTCAGGAATAAGTCCTACGGCAAGTATTAAAGCATCGCAATCGATACGTCTTTCAGTACCCTTTATCGGTCGCATGTTTTCATCAACATTTGCAACCTCAACCCCTTCAACACGTTGATTGCCAAACACACGTGTTACAGTAGTTGACAGGTGGAGCGGAATGTTGAAATCCACAAGACACTGGTGAATGTTTCGTGGCAATCCGCTTGGTGTGTTTTTGGCTTCGTACACACCTTCTACCTGTGCGCCTTCCAACGTCAGTCGGCGTGCCATGATCAATCCGATGTCGCCCGAACCCAATATTACACACTTTTTAGTAGGCAATACACCTTCAAGGTTTACAAGATTTTGCGCTGTCCCCGCAGTAAATACTCCCGCACCACGTTCCCCCTGAACAAAAATCTGGTTTCGGGTACGTTCTCTGCAACCTGTTGCAAGGATGATGTTGCTACATGTAATGCGTTTTACTCCATCACGGCAAAGATAGGTAACGTGAAAGTTGCCATCCTTTTTCACAATTTCCGTTACAAACGCCCACAACTGCACCTTGACATTACTGTCAGGCAATTGACGGACAAATCTGTCGGCGTATTCGGGGCCGGACAACTTTTCTCCGAAACGCACAACGCCGAAACCGTCGTGAATACATTGTTTCAATATGCCGCCCAATCGTCCTTCACGTTCGATGAGCAGGGTCTTTTTTCCTAATTTGTCGGCTCTCAACACAGCCGCAGTACCGGCAGGGCCACCGCCTATTACTACAATGTCGTAAAATTCCATTTACTTGCCCTCCCTGTACTTGTCCTGGATGTTTCCGTAGCACAAATTGCTACCCTCATCCCCCTTCCTTACTTCGGAAATGTCTGTGCCCTTGCACTCTGCAATGGCTTTCATGACTGTCGGCATACAAAATCCGCCCTGGCATCTTCCCATCCCTGCACGAACACGACGCTTTACTGCGTCTACTGTGGGAGTGCCTATGCAACTGTTGACGGCATCCTTGATTTCCCCAAGGCTCACCTGTTCACAGCGGCACACAATTGTACCGTAATCGGGATTGCTTTCTATCAACCGCTGTTGTTGATTGCTGTCAAGTTTCGACACGCAGACGCAAGGATTACGCAACGGCGACCAGTTATCTTTCAATTGTACAACCATTGACTGATCTTGTAAAGCCTCAACTGTCATTTGTCTGACGTCAATGGCTATAGCAGGAGCTGCTGTAAGCCCCGGTGACTGAATACCTGCCACGTGGATGAGGTTTTTCACATGACTGCTGCGTTCAATGATGAAATCTTCCTCATAAGTTGAGGCACGTACCCCTGAAAAGTAGGCAATTACGCTGCTCTTCTGTAGCAGCGGATAGCACAGTTTCTGTTTGTTGAACACATTGTCAACGCTTTCAGCCGTTGTAGAAGTATCCTCCCTTTCGGGGATTTCCACCGCATCGGGACCAAGCAGAACATTTCCGTCTACGGTAATGACAATGCCGCCTCCCTTGGTGTTTTTGTTGGCTTTCATTGTCTTCAATGTTGGCGCAAGGCTGATTGCGTGTGTCGGAAGATTTGAAAAATTCTTGTCCAACAGCAAGTCTGTTCCCTTGCGTGGATGTATCGAAAAGTATCTGTCATCTGCCATTTCAGCAATCTTGTCGGAAAACACGCCCGCACAGTTGATTACCACCTTGGAATGAAGCGTACCACGGTTTGTAACAACGGAAGTTACCCTGTCACCCACACGCACCATTGACAACACCGCTGTGTCCATTGAAAACTCTACTCCGTTCTGACGGGCGTTTTCGGCATAGGCAATTGTCAGTTTGTAAGGTGAAACAGCGCCCGTTGTACCCACCTTTAAAGCCCCCTTACTGTAAGTTAGAGTAGGTTCTACGGCAGTCATGTCATTGATAATTGAAACATTGGGTATCTTGTGTTTTTTAGCCCTGTGTAATATGGTCTTGGCAAGGAACTTAGTAAGCCTGTCTTTAAACACAACGTACTGACCTTCACGCTTGAATTCAACCCCCAGCTGTCGGCACACTTCGTCGTACATGGCATTGCCCTTGACTCCGTAATGAAGTTTGAGACTCTTGCCTTTAAGGTCAATACCTGCATGCACCATTCCGTCATTTGCACCGCTTGCACCATGCGCCACGTCGCTGTGTTTTTCCACAAGCAGAGTACGACAATCAAGTTGCGACAACTCTCTTGCAACAGCGCAACCTACGACACCGCCGCCAATTACGACAACATCCCAGGTTGTGTCTTGCAATGTGCTGTCAGACACCACGGGCAAGTACGGTTGAGGTTCAACGTATCCACGCAGTTTGATGTCATTGACAACGTGTTTGCCACTCTTTTTGTCTACAAACATCTTACCAACCTTTACAATGTCCTGCCAGTTGTCCATCTGTCCACGCAACACCACACTACGGTCGGTAACAGTAACATCCACATCAACACCGTACAGTTTTTTAACCTTTTTTACAATGGATTTTGTCATCTTTCCCTCACATAAAATGAACAAGATTTCTTTATGCTAACTAAATTATATGCCACTGTAAATGAAATTTCAATTGGGGATTTTTCGCTATTACTGTACATATTGTACATTATATAAATAAAAAAGCCAATAGCTAAACTGAATTTACTGCCCTTCACAGCAAAAAAAATTGACCCTGCAAAGCAAGGTCAAATCTTTCAACTGTTAAATTTTACTTTACCACTTGTACTGCGTCGCCGTATTTGTCTGCAATGAACTGGGCAACTTCTTCACCTGTCAGCACTTCTTTCAATGCCTTGGCAATGTCACTGTCAAGATTTTCGGGACGCACGGCAATGATATTTGCGTACTGACTTGTCACCGAACTGTCTTCCGTTGCAAGAGCCTCTTTCAGTCCAGCAAGAAGTGCGTAGTTACCGGGAATTACAGCAAGATCGACGTCAGCAAGAGATGATCCCAACAGGCTGGCATTGATTTCACGGTACTGATGACCCTGCCAGTCACAGTCCTCTGCAGTAATTATTTCTTTGTCGTTGGTAACAGTGATGACGCCAAGACTTTCAAGCAAACGCAATGCGCGTGATTGGTTGGTCGCATCATTGGTCAGAGAAATGACAAGGCTGTCTTTTTCAAGAATTTCTTGAAGTGTTGTTCCCGTTGCCTTACCGCCCTTGTAAATGCCAAGTGGCTCAACGTGGACACTGCACACGCCGACAAGTCTGTCGCTTTCCGCAACTGACTGATTGTATTCTTCAAGATAAATTCCGTGCTGGAAGTAATTGGCAAATGTATCGCCTGCAGCGGTTGCAGGATTAAGTAAAGAATACTCATCGACACGCTGAACTTCAATCCTGATGTTGTAATCTTCCAAGAGAATATCTTTAGCAAATTCTAAAATTTCGGCATGAGGCACAGAGGTTGCACCGATGTAAACTGTACCGTCTTTACCTATTCCGTTTTCAATCGGGTTACAAGCTACTGCTGTCGAACACACCAACAGCAAACACAAAACTACTGCAATTACTGAAATTTTCTTCATGATTCTTCTCCTTATCTCAAATATTCTTTTTATCAATTACTTTTACCAAAAGATTGAACAACAACTGTGCAAGTTGAACAATGACTATCAGCACCACCACGCACAGCAAAATCATGGTAAAGTCGTAGTTTATGAAACCGTCCTGGTAGGCAAGATTTCCAAGACCTCCACCCCCTACCGTTCCTGCCATTGCAGAGTAGCCTACAAGGTTGATAAACGTCAGACAGATTCCACGTATCAGACCGGGCAAACCTTCGGGGACAAGCACCTTTGTTACAATCTGCCTCCAGTTAGCGCCCATGGATCTTGAGGCTTCAATCAACCCCCAGTCCAATTCACGCAGTGAGCTGTCTGTCACCCTTGCGGAAAACGGAATGGCTGCAATGGTCAACGGAACAATTGCCGCCGATGTACCAAGAGTTGTTCCTACAATCCAACGTGTAAAAGGAAGCAACAATATCAACAGAATGATGAAGGGAATGCTTCGCCCTATGTTGACAATAAACTCACAAACAATGTTTACAAATCCATTGCGTTTTATACCGTTTTTTGAGGTGACGTACACAACAATTCCAATCGGAATGCCAATCAGACAAGCAACCAATGTGGCAACCACAACCATGTACAGTGTTTCGCCCGTTGCTTGTAAAATCTTACTAAAATACACATCCCATGTATATTTCATTACTTGACACCTCCGTAGTACAAAATCTTTCTTGTAATGTCGCTTGTGGGATTTTTAAACACTTCCTCCACGCTTCCGTATTCCACTATACCCGCTTCATCAAGCACAGCCACCTTGTTGCAAAAGTTCCTGACAGCCCCTATTTCGTGAGTGATAAACACAATTGTCACACCCAACTGTTTGTTGATGTCAGTAAGCAACTGCAATGTGCTGTACGCTGTCAGACTGTCCAAGGCACTTGTCGCTTCGTCGCAAAGCAGTATTTCGGGATTGTTGGCAAGCGCTCTTGCAATGGCAACACGCTGTTTCTGTCCGCCCGACAGTTGCGACGGGTAACTGTCCGCCTTGTCAGACAAACCGACGTAGCCAAGCAACTCATCAACACGCTGTTCAATCGTCTTCTTGTCTACTCCTGCTACTTCCAATGGAAATGCAACGTTCTTGCGTACTGTACGCTGACTGAACAGATTGAAGTGTTGAAAAATCATGGATATTTTCTGGCGTTGTTTGTTGAGACTCTTTTCACCAAGAACGGCAAGATTTACTCCGTTGACGGTGATTTTTCCCGATGTTGGTTTTTCAAGCAGGTTTATACATCTTGCCAGCGTACTCTTTCCTGCCCCCGAAACGCCAACAATTCCGAAGATGTCACCCTTGTTGACGGAAAGGTTGATGTCTTTTAAGGCTTCGACGCTGTTACCCTTGTTGACAAAGGTCTTTCCAAGATTCTCTATTCGTATAACTTCGTTAGTTGATGTTGTTTGTTGAGACATGTCATTTCTCCTAAAAAAATTTCCGAAAAATAAAAAAAAAGAATTAGTATCGGGTTGTTACTAATTCTTCGCAAAAAAAGCCATGGGTATGTAGTTTTCGTCAAACTGTCATTCCCATAGCCTACGCATCATCATCATGTTGTTGTTTGTAAAAATCTTCATAAAAAAGTCACCTTTTTCATCAGTTTTGACCATTATACACACAATGTAGTACTTTGTAAAGCGATTTTTAATAAAAAATTTTTATAGTTTGCCGAAACAAACTGCCTTAAGAGCTGAACTCACTGATCAAAATCACGTTTATATTTGTTGAAATGCTTTGTTCAATACACTAAAAATTTTTCTTGCACCCCACTTCCCAAGGACATACTTGCCACAAAAAAAATGAGTTCGACATATGTTACCGAACTCATTTTCTTGAATATTAAAATTTAAATGCCTGTGTTTGTTTAGAACACATCAAAGTCTTGAATTGACTTTGTTACTGCTGACATTACAGCACAACAAGGCTACCATCCTTAACGTCAACCGTCAAAGTTGTGTCAGGTTCAAGGTCGCTTTCAAGTATCTTACGTGCAACAATGGTTTCCACATTGTGTTGGATGAAACGCTTCAGCGGTCTTGCACCGTAGATGGGATCGTAACCGTTGTCGGCAATGAACTTGCGTGCTTCATCGGTAACAACAAGTTTGAGTTGCTTGTCTTCGATTCTGGACTGCAGCGAAGCAATGAGCAGGTCAACAATCTTGGCGATTTCGTCCTTCGACAAAGGTTTGAACAAAATGATTTCGTCCAATCTGTTCAGGAATTCCGGACGGAATTGACGTTTCAACAGTTGATGTACTTGGTCTTCGGCGTCAGATGTCAGTTGTCCGTTTTGTTCAATGCTGTCAAGAATTATCGAAGAACCAAGGTTGCTTGTCAGGATGATGATTGTGTTCTTGAAGTCAACGGTTCTGCCCTGACTGTCAGTTACACGTCCGTCGTCAAGTATCTGCAACAACACGTTGAACACATCGGGGTGGGCTTTTTCGATTTCATCGAACAACACTACAGAATAGGGCTTGCGGCGTACTGCCTCTGTAAGCTGACCGCCTTCTTCGTAACCGACGTATCCCGGGGGCGCACCGATCAGACGAGACACGGAGTACTTTTCCATGTATTCGCTCATGTCGATACGTACGATGTTGCGTTCGTCATCGAACAGGTTTTCGGCAAGAGTTTTAGCAAGCTCCGTCTTACCAACACCGGTAGGACCAAGGAACAGGAAGCTGCCGATAGGTCTGTTGGGATCGACAATGCCTGCACGTGAACGCAAGATGGCGTCGCACACCTTGGTTACAGCGTCGTCCTGACCGATTACACGTTGGTGCATGATGGAGGGCAATTGCAACAGCTTTTGCTTTTCGCTGGTTTCCAGTTTGGATACGGGAATACCTGTCCAACGGCTGATGATACGGGCGATTTCTTCGTCGGTAACCTTGTCACGCAGCAAACTGTCCTTGCGGTTGTTGATACGTTGTTCCTGTTCTTCAAGTTGCTTTGTAAGTTGCGGAAGATCTCCGTACTTCAACTTGGACAGTTTAGCAAGGTCGTAGCTGTGTTCGGCGCTCTGGATTTCAAGGTTGAGTTTGTCCAGTTTTTCACGCAATGCCTGAACCTTGGCAATGTCCTGCTTTTCGTTTTCCCAACGTGCCTTCATGCCGTTGTACTGTTCTTTAAGTTGCGAAAGTTCCTTAGCGATTTCTTCCTTGTGAGCAATGGCAAGTTTGTCCGTTTCGTTTTTAAGTGCTTCCTGCTCAATTTCAAGTTGCATGATCTTACGGCTGATGTCGTCCATTTCGACGGGCATAGAATCCATTTCCGTTCTTATCATTGCGCACGCTTCGTCCACAAGGTCGATCGCCTTGTCGGGAAGGAAACGGTCGGTAATGTAACGGTCGGAAAGAACGCTTGCGCTGATCAATGCGCTGTCCTGAATCTTGACGCCGTGGAATACTTCGTATCTGTCCTTCAATCCACGAAGAATGGAGATTGTGTCTTCAACTGTGGGCTGATTTACCAGCACGGGTTGGAAACGACGTTCCAATGCAGGGTCTTTTTCGATGTACTGACGGTATTCGTCAAGAGTTGTTGCACCGATACAGTGCAATTCACCACGGGCAAGCATGGGTTTCAACAAGTTGCCGGCATCCATTGCACCGTCACTCTTGCCTGCGCCCACTATTGTGTGCAGTTCGTCGATGAACAGGATGATCTTGCCTTCGCTCTTCTTGACTTCTTGCAATACAGCTTTAAGTCTTTCTTCGAATTCGCCACGGAATTTCGCACCTGCGATGAGTGCGCCGATGTCCAGCGAAAACAGTTTACGATCCTTCAATGCGGTAGGAACGTCGCCACGCATGATACGTTGAGCAAGTCCTTCGGCAATTGCCGTCTTACCGACACCCGCTTCACCAATCAAAACAGGGTTGTTCTTGGTCTTACGGGACAGTATCTGTATGCAGTTACGGATTTCGTTTTCACGACCTATTACAGGATCAAGTTTTTGCTGACGTGCAAGTTCCACAAGGTCACTGCCGTACTTCTTCAACACATCGTAGGTCGATTCGGGGTTGTCGCTGGTAACACGAACGTTACCTCTGACATTCATCAAAGATTTTAAAAACACCTGCTTGTCAACGCCGCACTGTCTGAACAGCGTTGAAACAGTATTGTCGGGACTTTCCAACATTGCAAGGAACAAATGTTCCACCGAAACGTACTCATCCTTCATTTCCATTGCAAGTTTTTCGGCACTGTTCAGCGTTTCATTGAGTTTGTTGCCCAAATACACCTGACCGCCCGACATCTTGGGAAGTCTTGCAACTTCCTTTTGTGCAAGCTGATACAATCTGTTGTCGTCAGCACCCGAAGACTGCAAGACCGATCTTACGATAGATTGTTCATCTTCAAGCAAACCGCACAACAAATGCACCTGCTGCATTTCACTGTTACCGTTGTCCATTGCAAGAGTTTGTGCCTGTTGCAATGCAGTAAGAGATTTTTGTGTAAGTTTTTGCATATTCATTGTAATTCACCACCTTAGGCTGTGCCTTAGAAATTGTCGTTAATTTAAAATGTACACGTCACACATGCACGTTGTTTTTCAGATAGTTTGCATAAATGCGCTTGATGTCATCAATGCAACCGTCACTACAATTGCCTGCGAAAAACGCCGACAACAACTCATCCAACATGTTGATGTAGTTGGTGATGGCTTCCGCCACTTCCGTGTAGGTCATGTCACCTGGTTTCTCAAGCAACCTTACAAACCTGCCGTTGTCCACGTTGCTGCTGCGTTTCCCGACGTTGTACAATTCCAGCTGTTGAAACAATGTGTAAAAGTTTTCAATATTGTACAGTAGCTGACTGTTCTGACTGCGCAATGAAACACGCAGTCTGCCGATGTACTTGTCATCGTCAATCAGCTCAACATTGTACCTTACCGTGGGTTTGTATCTGCAAGGCAATGCGCTCAACACACATGCCATACTCGCAGACGGCATGTTGGAAAACCTCATTGAACTGTGCGGATCAATCAACTGTTGAACACAGTTGAATATATCCTGCATACGTTGTTCCGGGATATCGCAAGAAAAGTACTCACCTAAAATACGATTGACCATATTCGACCGTGAAATACCTTGCTTGATTGCAAGATTGTCTATCTGCTCCACTACATCATCGTTGAGCAACAAGCTGTAAATCTTTTTAGCCATAACACTCCTTTAATTACAAACCACTGTTTATACATTGTTTCTTATTGCATTGTAATTATATCACATTATATTAAATTGTCAACGAAATTATTAACATTATTGACAAATTATTTTTAAATTTTAACACTTTTTTATTTAAAGCCTGTACGACAATGATTTTGACACACCACAACGGTAAGTCAGAAAAATAATCAGTTACACTTGCCCCATTGCAAATGCACATGAACGCAAACCTTCACCACTTGAACAAAAACTGACATGTACTACTAATCACTTTTGTACAGCGGAACTGCCAGACGATGCCAATGCTTTTTACAAAAGAACCTGATCAATCTACACCACCAATCACTTTACAAAAAAACACAGACCCGAAAGTCTGTGTTTGATTGCAAATAAAAATTATTCCTTAGGTGCAATGACATGTACATCCAGCTGGTTGTACGGAATTTCGATTTTTTCTTCATCGAAGCGACGTTTCACTTCTTCTAACATTGCGTAGTTTACTTCCCAGTAGTCGCTGTTGTTTACCCACACTTTGACAACAATGTTTATGCTGCTGTCGGCATGTGCGGACACCTTGATGAGCGGCTTGGGATCTTCAAGTATCTTTTCGTTGTTACGGCAGATTTCCTGCAATACCTTTTCGGCACGTTCGAAATCTTCGTTGTAGGAAATTGCAAATGTCAAATCCAATCTGCGCAAAGGCTTTGCAGAATAGTTTACGATACTGTCGTTAGACAATGCTCCGTTGGGCAACAGCACCAATTTGTTGTCGGGTGTCACAATGTAGGTGTAGAACAAGTGAATGTCCTCTACCGTTCCGCTGTGTCCCTGCGCTTCGATGTAATCGCCTATCTTAAAAGGACGCATTGTGTATATGATAAGACCGCCTGCAAAGTTTGAAAGTGAACCTTGCACTGCAAGACCGATTGCAACACCGATTGATGCAATGATTGAACCGATTGCAGCCGTTTCAACGCCGATGAAACCAAGGAAAACAATGAACAGTACAAACTTCAATCCCTTGCGGATAAATCCGTAGGTTACCGTGTACACTGTCTTTTCCACGCCACGCT
>DVLO01000017.1 GCA_018715495.1 Candidatus Limihabitans stercoravium
GGTTCTCTCGCATATCCATTATAACAGCTATCTTGAATTCTGGCGAGTACTTTGTGTTAAACTTCTTTCCTCTTGACATGAAAATATGCACCTCCAAAAGTCTGTCCAACTTTTGGGGTGCATATCAAAAAACAAGCGGTTGTTTTTAGTGTAATTAAGTTAAATTTGCCACCTTGTAAGGTAGGTTGCGTTTAATACCACAACAACGTGTTTTTAACAACTTGGTTGTGTTGCATCTAGCTACACTACTGTTTAATTTTAAACAATGTTGTCGCTCATTGGTTGATTTTGTCGCAGGAAGCCTTTACAAATTCTCTGAACAAGGGGTGAGCATTGTTGGGACGGCTCTTGAATTCGGGGTGGTACTGTACGCCAACGTAGAAAGGCATGTCAGTAAGTTCTACCGTTTCGACAAGTTTTCCGTCAGGTGACAATCCCGAAAGAGTCAATCCGCCCTCTTCCATCAACTTGCGGTAATTGTTGTTGAATTCGTAACGGTGGCGGTGACGTTCGGCAATTTCACTCTTGTTGTAGCAACGGTGCATGGTTGTGTCGGGTTTGATTACGCAGGGGTAACTTCCCAGTCGCAATGTACCGCCCTTGTTGATTTCGTCACTTTGTCCTTCCATGAAGTCGATTACCTTGTGTTGACACTGAGCGTCAAATTCGCCGGAATTGGCGTCTTTAAGTCCCAATACATTGCGTGCGTATTCTATAACGCATGTCTGCATTCCAAGGCAGATTCCAAAAAACGGTATTCTGTGTGTACGTGCGTGCTTGATTGCAAGAACCATTCCTTCCACACCTCTTTCGCCGAACCCACCGGGAACGATTATGCCGTGAACGTTTTCGAATGTCTTTTCAAGGTTTTCTTCGGTAATTTTTTCCGAATCCACCCATATGATGTTTACAAAGCTCTGACATTCGTATCCTGCGTGGTACAGTGCTTCCACTACCGACAAGTAAGCGTCGTGCAGTTTGACGTATTTTCCCACCAGCGCAATGTTTACCGTCTTGTTTCTGTTGCTTACACGCATTAGCATCTCTTTCCATTCGGTAAGGTCGGGTTGTCGGTAAGGAATGTCAAGCAATCGACACACCACCTTGGAAAGGTTGAACTGTTCCAACATCATGGGCACTTCGTAAAGATTGGGCAATGTGAGGTTTTCAATTACACAATCTCTGCTGACGTTACAGAACAATGAAATTTTGTCGAAAATTTCCGGTTCTAACGGTTCATCTGCACGCAACACAATGATGTCGGGCTGTATTCCCAATCCGCTCAGTTCCTTGACAGAGTGCTGTGTTGGTTTGGATTTGTGTTCGTTACTGCCTGCCACGTAAGGAACAAGAGTCACGTGCACAAACATACAATCAGACTTGCCCGTTTCAAGAGAAATCTGTCTGACCGCTTCCAAGAAAGGTTGCGATTCGATGTCGCCGATTGTTCCGCCAATTTCCGTAATTACCACATCAGCGTTACTTTTTTTACCTACTCTGTAGACAAATTTCTTGATTTCGTCGGTGATATGCGGAATGACTTGCACAGTCGATCCAAGGTATTCGCCACGGCGTTCCTTGTTCAAAACATTCCAATACACCTTGCCCGTGGTAAGGTTGGAATACTTGTTGAGATCTTCGTCAATGAATCTTTCGTAATGACCAAGGTCAAGGTCTGTTTCCGCTCCGTCTTCGGTAACGTAAACTTCACCGTGCTGAAACGGACTCATCGTGCCGGGATCAATGTTGATGTAAGGATCCAGCTTCTGTGCACACACCTTCAATCCCATGCACTTCAACAATCTGCCAAGCGACGCAGCCATTATCCCCTTGCCCAATCCGGAAACCACACCGCCTGTGACAAAAATATACTTGGTCATAAAAATTCCACCCCCACTAAGTAATTTTGTTTTACAAAAACTTGATTAGTATAGCACAACAAACTTGATTTTTCAATACATCTCACAACTTTTCTTTGGGGTTTTTACCGCTGAAACTACTCCGCATTTGCCCTGCAACTTCCCCCAATCAACCTTACAAATTTTGTAAAACATTTTACAGCTATTGCCATAAATACGCAAAATGATTTTTCATTTAACAACCACTACTCAAGCTTACGAATATTTGAAACATTTCAATGTCTAAAAGGGTGAAAATTAACGCAATCAATCCTCGAATCCAATGAAATGCTGTGTTTTTTACACTAGATAACGGATAAACACCAACATTGCCCCAAACTTGCATAAAAAAAACAGCCGTCCGAAGACGACTGTCAGCACACTACCCCGCAGGTTATCCTACTTAAGACTTTCATGGGATTGCACTTTGGGTTGCCACAATTGCGCAACTGTCTTGTTCAAGACCTTTGAAAGAATACTTTAATTATATATTGGGAGGAAATTTATGTCAACACCTTTCATGATCGGCAAGCAAATGCCCCATTAAATTGTTACCGAAACACTCCGTCACTCAATTTAAAAACCGCCTGTACAAAAAGTACAGACGGTTGCGAAGCCTCACAGCCCATCACTCTACGGTGAATCAATTTCAGCCTCATTCACTACTCCGCTCGGTTGCACGCAATCTCGCCGCAACTTTGGTTATAAATTACCCACCGAGGCACAATCAATATACAATAATTCAGGAGGATTGTCAATGCAGAAAAAGAAAAATCCTACAAGAAACCGGGAAAAGGACAGAAACTTCGCCGGACTTTACGCTGTCACTAATGAGTACGCATATAAAAATGGTAAATTACGTCCGGAAGTTTACGGCTATGTCACAAAAGATTTGCCATACATTTGTAAACCAAGTAGTAAGAAAGGGCAACCGCCACAATTCAAGCACGACATGACCGGTAAGGAAGTTCCCAAAGTGCTGAAAAACCGAATGTTGGCATTTTGGTCTGAAGATAAAAATAGGGGACGTAAGTCTTGTTGGCTTGCTGAAAAATCCGTTTACGAAGAAATGACAGGGCGTTCGGGTGGCAAGCGAAAGAAAAAGCAGGAGCCTGACTTTTGATTACTATAGTTTTCGGAAAGCCTGGAAGTGGAAAGACGGCGTACATGACCGCCGATGCAGTGCGGTACATGAACGGTTCGGAAGCATGTCTTGATTTGTTGGCGGAAAGTAAAAAGGAAATAATTGGTTACACCACTCCTGAATACAGCCCTGTGTATTCAAATTACCCTATCACTGTTCCGCATGGCTACGGCAAGCAACGTGTAAGTTACTATGTTGATGGTTTTCACATGGGATTCGAAAACGAATTTGTGCCGGTGCTGTACCTTCCGCCGAACGCCAGAGTGTATCTGGCAGAGGCTCAGAGGTACTACAACAGCCGAAACAGTAAAGACTTTCCGGAGTGGGTGTCACGCTACTACGAAGAGCACCGCCACTACGGACTGAATATCATGCTCGATGTGCAACGCCCCGGGCTTATTGACCTGAATATCCGAGAACTGTGCGAACGGTTCGTGGAAGTTGTAGGTATACAGCACGAAACGGACAAGTCCGGAAACATCATTTCAACGGTGTTTACATTGCGAGAGTTTCCGGATTGGAAATTTGTGGATAAGTACTTGAACGGCGACGACAGCCTGGGCGAACTTGTGCAGGAAGTCTTCGAAGGCAATGTATTCGAACACTACAAAAGCCAAAGTTACTTCAGTGTGTTTCTTCCGCCTCTTGATTCGGACTTTGATTACCTTGTTCACCCCATGGGGGAAGACGTCAGAAGAGATATTTCCTGGGAACTGTACAGCCAAATTGCACCGCCGGGCTTTTACGGCAAAGGGGGCAAAAAATGACATTGCAAGAGTTAAACAGAGAATACTTCGAGTTGTACGGCGAATTGTACAATGCCAGAACGTTGCTTCCGCACAAACAATACAAATCAACGGTGGAAGCCTTGCAAAAGGCTTACGCCGACGACCTGGAACGTGTACTTTTGACGAAAGAACTGTCTATCGGTAGGGAACGGTTCGAACTCCGATTCCAAGTGCACAACTGGCTACCACGTCGGCGTTTTGTGCTGTGGTGGAATAAAGTTGCAAAGGCACTAACACGAAGGTATACCGCAGAACTTA
>DVLO01000018.1 GCA_018715495.1 Candidatus Limihabitans stercoravium
ATCGATATTATCTACAAAGTAGACATTGCATCCGTTCTGCGTTACAAATTCAAAAAATAACAAAAAAGGTGTATGGAAAACAACTCCATGCACCTTTTTTAATGCCCCGATCTTTCCCTCTAAATGTATCCATAAAAATGTGTTAAAACAAGCACACGCCACGGTTGCAAATTGTTTTTTTTGTATCAAGACGTAAATATAGACAGACCCCGTTAGAAGAGAAAAGCCTGCTCGTACAGACGAGGCACAGCCGCGCGTCTGTACGTAAAGAGGACAGACCGAGTTAGAGAGGCAAGTCTGCTCGTACAGACAAGGCAAGCCGCGCGTCTGTACATAATAAATACTGGCAGGAAACATAATGGCCGCCTTTTGAAAGCGTTTACCGATTTCACAGAATAAACCAAAGCAATGTCGATTCGACAAGCCGCTTGGTTGGAGCGCGGCAGGAGGCGAGCGTTTTACGTGTATGCTGCGACCTGTTTGGATAAGACTCCCGATCGTCCGCATCTGTCGGTATGCCCCTTGTTCGACAAACGGTTGCGGAAAAGGGGAATATGTGTTATTATACCTGTTAATTGAGAAGTGATAGTTTACGGATCTCTATAATAATAACGTATGGCGCTGCTTTTATTAATGCGAAGCAGACGTTTGACCGCAGGGAGGTTACTGATGAAAAAACATTTTATTGCCCTTTTAAGCATGATGATGTGCTTCGTGCTGTCCGTCGGTATTTTTACCGCTTGCGACACCGAAACGGAAGTTCCGAAAAAATACACGATATCTTTTTATGACGGCGATGAACTCGTTGATACGATAGAAACTTACGGCAACGAAGAAATATCGATGCCCGCAGCGCCCAAGAAAGAAGGATTTACGTTCAAGGGCTGGTTTTCGGATAAGGGTATATGGAAGGATGAATTGACAAAGGATACTTTTGTCGGACAGGTATTGACGGAAGACGTCAACGTCTATGCGTATTACCTCGAAAACGAAACGCCTGTCGCTTCGGAATACACGATCACATTTTATATAGACGGGGAGGCGGTCGATAGCATAGAAACTTCGGGAAACGAACGCCTGACGTTGCCTGTCGCGCCGGAGAAGGACGATCATACTTTTGAAGGCTGGTTTTTCGATAACGGGACATGGCAGGAACGGTTGACGGCAAACACATACGAAGAAACTCCGCTTACGGAAGACGTGAGCGTGTATGCGTATTACAAAAAGATCGGAGGATCGGAGCCCGAACAACCGCAGGAATATACCGTGATTTTCGATACCGACGGCGGAACGTATGTAAGCGATATGATAGTATCGGTCATAGACCGATCGCCGGAAACGACAAAAGACGGATATGAGTTCGAAGGCTGGTATACGGATAAAACTTTCTCGAACAAAATCTCTTTCCCGTACGAGGTGACGGAAGACTTGACGCTTTATGCGAAATGGACGCAGAGCGGATCGGAAAAGATCGTTTTCTCCGTTGACGCCAACGGCGTTCTGACGGGAGTGAGCGGTCTGTCGGGAAGCGACATAACGGTAGAGATCCCGTCCGAGGTCAACGGCATCACGGTCACGGAGATAGGAAAGGACGTTTTCAAGGATAACAAGAACGTCGGCAGACTTATCATTCCCGATTCCGTGACGAAACTCGGTTATCGGATGTGCTCCGGCTGTACGGCTTTGAGCGAAGTGCGCCTGCCTGCCGGACTTACGGTGATACCCGACGAGGCTTTCGACGGATGCTCGTCGCTGCGAACGGTTAACTTCCCCGATACTTTGAAGGAGATCCGTTCCGACGCTTTCTGCGGCACGGATCTGACTGAGTTTATCGCGCCGGATTCGCTCACAAACGTGTGGTCCTACGCTTTTAAGGATTGCGCCGCTCTCTCGGCGGTCGAACTGAAAAATGTGCGCGGCGTAGGAGACGGCGCTTTCGAGAACTGCACGGCTTTGCGATCGATCCGTTTATCGGATAAAATGACGGAGCTGTCCGATCATATATTCGACGGATGTTCGTCGCTTGCGGATATCGATATGCCGGACAATCCGATAGCCGTATCGTTTTCCGTGTTTAACGGAACGGCGTATTACAATGAACCGTCCAATTGGGAAAAGGGAGTGCTCTATGTGGACAGCTATCTCATAGCGGTTAGCAAGGATTTTGCTCCGCTGACCGAATATACGGTAAAAGACGGCACGATAGTGATCGCGGACGATGCGTTTTCCGGAGTCGGTTATTCGTCGAAACTGAAGAAGATGACATTGCCGACCGGCTTGTATCGCATCGGGCAGTACGCTTTCTCAAAGCTCTTTTCGCTTACCGAGATCAATATCCCCGATACGGTGCGTTCCATCGGTTACGGAGCGTTCAGCGGAACGGGATACGACGCGGATACGAACTATATAAACGGCGGATTGTATATAGGAAATTGGCTGGTGGCGGTCAATAATGTTGCCATGACTTCGTTCACGGTACAGGAGGGGACAGTCGGCGTGGCTGACGGAAAAGATACGTCGCTTTTCCCGACGAGAGCGCAGAAGATCACCGTTTTGGAGTTGCCTTCGTCGTTAAGATATATCGGGTCGCGGAGCTTTGCCCGTCTTAGGATCACGGAACTGAGACTGCCGTCGGAGCTGCAGACGTTGGGCAACGGCGCATTTGCGAGTTGCTCGGCATTGAATACCGTAAATCTCGGCGATTGTTCCGGGTTGGAGAGCATAGGCGAAAAAGCGTTTTCCGAGGCGGCGATCTCGGAAATAACGATCCCCGAAAGCGTGGTTTCCGTTGGCGAACCGGTTTTCAACAACAATACGGTCGATCTTACGGTCATTTGCGAAGTAGCGGAAAGACCCGAAGGTTGGGATCCGGATTGGTCTTATACTTACAGACAGGGTACAGAGATAACGGTAGAGTGGAAAAATAGATAAGGTATCCGTTATCGGCATTGCGGGGCTGATCTTCCCCGAGAGGTTTTCGCTGCGCATTATATTGGGAGCATATATGCGCATTGCGCTTGTCTGCGGTACGGATAGCAGGTCTTGCTGACATTTGCCGTAATCAGGTCTTCATCGGTGATGTATCCGACACCTGTAATCTTTGTGTTTTCGATCTTTCCTAACTTGGTGATCGAGTAGATAACCTTTTTCATTTGCTTCAAATCTCCTTATTTTTTATTTTTGCCTTTCGGCAGTGGCTAAGGACCACCGAATGAAGCACGAATCGGTCAGTCTGCAAGTGTAGCCTCTCGGAAGTCAACGACAAAGAAAAAATTATTGCGTCGGTTTGTCGAGCCTGATTGCAATCACGGAATAATAAAAGAACAGCCACACTCTTGATCGAGTATGACTGTCCTTTCTTTTTATGGTTTCTGCAATAAATTTTTCCGTTGTAAGAAAATATACAGCAGGTAGTTGTTTCCGTCTTAGAAAAGTAGTCGGTGTAATTTGCATGAAATTTGCAAGATAGTGAGCGCAGAAAAACACATAATTTTTTGTATAAGCGATGTGCAGATTTGTAATTTATTGCTAAGTCAAATATGCTATGTGAAGTTGCAAAACAATACCACGTACATTGAAATTCATATAATTGCGGAAGTTGGAATTCCTGCTTCTGCTTTTTATTTTACTTTTTTTAAATCAAATATTTTTATATAAATCAGTGGCGGTGTAGTAAATTGAGTTTTGTTGCGTAAAAGTTTCATTTGATACTAAATCAATTACAATTGCGTATTGTAATTTTCAGCAAAAAACAGAATTTCTCTGCAATTTGAAACAGATTTAATCCGGATGGTGAGTTTTGTGCGTGTTTCAGCATAAAGTATAAAATCGCACTGCAAATCACTGGAATTCTGATTTTTATAAATGTTCATTTTATGTCAGAATACGTCCGTCAAAAGGGGACGTTTTCAGTTTTTGTCATTGTTATAAACCAGTTATGTCATTGTGTCTAAAGTAAGAAAAAAATCCAATTTTTTGCCGATTTTATTGTGAAAATGACCTTTGATTTTTTGACAATATCATTTAAAAATGGTATTATAAAGTATCAACTTTATTTTGGGGTAGTATAAGAAATTCTTTGTGGTACTACAGCAGTGCATTACTTCAAAATTAAGGTAAAAGGAGGAGAGTATGATACAATCAACGCATGGAAAGAAGTTCATCGTTTTGTGTTCGGTTCTGATGGCGTTGTGTCTGGCGTTTTCTACATGTTTGCTTGCAGCGTGTAACCCGGCAGAACAAGCTGTTTCAGGTAATGAAGTGGGCGTTTACTACTATCAACCCACATCACAAAGCCGTGAAGACGTTGTAACTCTTTCTGAAGGGCTGATCTTTACTTTAAACATAGGCAATGAAGTGAAGAGCGGCAGCTACTTGCTTGAAAATGGAAATCTCACATTGACAAGCGGTGAAACTGTCATCACCGCCAAGTTGGAAAACAATGTAATTACATTGAATTACAACGGCACGGAGATGAAGTTCCTCAAAAAGCTCTACTACACCGTCACATTCAACACGATGGGCGGAAGTGACATTGCAAGTATCGAAGTATTAAACGGCAAGACATTGTCTAAGCCGTCAGCTGATCCTACTAAGGAAGGAAACATTTTTCTTGGCTGGTACGCTGATCAGGAATGTAAGACTCCTTATACATTCGGTACTCCAGTGAGCGGCGACATTACGTTGTATGCACGCTGGGCACAAATTGAAGAAGGTGCAACAGAATACACTGTAAACTTCAACTTTGGCAACGGTCAGACTACAAGCGTAACAACAATCGGCGGAAGATTGTTCGACCTTCCCGTTGCTGAAATGGATGGAATGAAGTTTGTCGGCTGGTGGATGAGCATGACCAACAACGGTGACAAGCTCACAGCTTCCGTTTCTGCTTCCACAAACGGACAAGACGGAACATTGTTTACCGCTGATACAACATTGTTTGCTGTATGGCAACCCAACGATGCAGCTACACAAGCTCCTGCAGTAAACGTTGCAACAGGTTCAATCAGTTGGAATTCTGTAGGTTCGGCAGCATACTTGCTTACAATCATTGCTCCGGACGGAACAGCAGTGTACAACAATTACCGCACAACAACTACTACATTCCCCTTCACATTTGATCAGACAGGTGAATACAAAGTAGAAGTAACTGCAATCAATGCAGGTGGTACAGCTGTTTCCGACACAACAGTACGTTACTTCACCAACAACGCACTGAACAGAGTTTTCGGTGTCAAGGTAATGGAACCCAGCATCCTTGTGTTCCGTGGCGTTGAAAACGCTGAAGAATACATCCTCACAATTGAATGTGGCGATGAACTTCACACTCACACATTGTTCAACAACGGTACATCACTGTACTACAACTTTGCTAACTGCCAGATGAAGAAGGGCGGTATCAAGTTTACAATTACAGCTGCTGCAGACGGATTTGCTTCATCTGAAACAGTATTTACATACGAACGTAACCTTGAAGCTGTTGAAAACGTTGCAATAAACAACGATATCCTTTCTTGGGACGCAGTTGAAGGTGCTAATTACTACATCGTGTCTGACGGCAGTGAAGAAATCCCTGTATTTGGTACAGAATTGTCACTCAAAAACATGCCTGCAGGTCAGTACACATTTAGTGTAACTGCTGTTGCAAGCGGATTTAACTCGCATGAAGCTACAACTCTTGAATACAACAAGACAACTCTTGCATTGCCTGAAAACATCAGTCTTTCCGACAAGACATTGAGTTGGACAGCGTCTGCTGACGGCAAATCTTACCAAATTCTGGTAAACGGTAAAGCTGTTGACGTTGAAGAAGGTCAGTTGAGCTACGATCTCACATCGTTGCTCACATGGTCTGACGGCGAAAGCTACACGATTCAATTGAAGGTAATCAACGGCAACGCTTCCGCACTTAGTGACGAAATCGAATTTATTTGTAACGAAATGGGTTCGGAACTCACTTATGAAGCAGGTATCCTTTCATGGAAACCCGTTGCAGGTGCATTGAACTACGAAGTAATGCTCAACGGCAAGGTTGTTGAAACAATCACCAACGGTAACAACTTCTATAAGTTCGACACATTGGGCGCAATTGGTGAAAACACATTGCAAGTTCGTTTCTCTAAGGACGGTTACACATCCGAATGGGAAACAATCACAGTTACTGCAAACAGAATTTCACTGTACGTAGGTGAAATTGCACTTGATCCTTTGTACAAGGCAGTGGGCGATCCCATTGAATTGCCCGAAGTAGAATCTCCCGTAGGTCGTGAATTCTACGCATGGTACAACACTCCGAACGGTCCTGAAAGTAATGGTGCATTGTTTGATCAACCTTTCTTTGCAGGTTCTTCCGAACTGGTACTTTACGCTTACTTCCAACCTAAGACATACACTGTAAACTTCGCAGATGCTGATGGTATCAACGCAACAACAGTTAAGTACGGCAGTGACTTCACATTCGCTGTTCCCGTTTCAACTGACGCTACCGAAGTATTCGGCGGTTGGTACAGCGCACCTAACGGTAACGGTTACGCTTACACAGATGCTAACGGTAAATCCTTGTCTGCTTGGGGTATTGCTCAGGACAACACCACTGTTTACGCTTACTGGATTGAAGGTGCATTGAGTTACTCTTTGGCAGGAAACAGCTACATTGTAAGCAGTGGCGCACGTATCAACCTTGTTGAATCCGTTACAGTTCCCGCTACTTACAACGGCCTTGCTGTAACAGGTCTTTCCAGCAGTGCATTTGTAGGTTGCAGTCTGCTTAAAGAAATCAACCTTCCCAACACATTGGAAACCATTCCTTCGTCGGCATTTGACGGTTGCTCCGCTCTTGAAGCTGTAAACATCTACGATGCCGAAGCATTGTTTGCACGTTACTCATCAAGTGACGGCGTACTGTTTGACAGTGGCGCAGCAGACAATCAACATGCCCCCAGAGTTGTATTTGTTCCTTCCGCTAAAACGGGAACATACACAATTCCTTACGGTGTTGACATCATCACACGTTCGTCTTTTGCAAACAGCAGCATCAGCAAGGTTGTAATTCCTTCAAGCGTTAAATCAATTGAAACGGAAGCATTTGCAGATTGCTTGAATTTGTCTGCAGTAGTATTTGAAAACCTTGGTGCAAGCGGTACATTGACAATCGGTGACAGAGCATTTAAAAACTGCGAAGCGCTTACAACAATTACCCTTCCTGCAAGATTGAGCGAAATCTCCTTGCAGAAATACGATTCACAACTGGGTGACGTATTCAGCACATCCCAACTTGCAGAGTTTGCTGCAGACGCTTTCTACGGCTGTGACAATCTTGTAAGTATCAGCGTTGCTGAATCTGTAAATGCAATCTTTACATCTGCTGACGGCGTACTGTTTAAGGACAACGGAAGAACACTTGTTTACTTCCCAACAGCTAAAACAGCATCCAACTACGAATTGCCTGCAGGTGTTACTGAAATCGCTAACGGCGCATTTGTAAACTCCGCTTTGACAGGAACATTGACACTTCCTGCAAGAATCACTAAGATTGGCGAATTCGCATTCGCAGGAACTCGTATCAGCAAACTTGTATTTGCCGGCACAGGTCTCAGCAATGTAGAAGTAGGCAACTACGCGTTCTTCGGTTGCGACAGCTTGTGGTCTGTAACATTCGAAGCAGGTAGCCTTGTTTCTAAGTTGGGCAAGGGTGCATTCATGGAATGTACCGACCTTGAAGAATTCGAAGTTCCCGCATCCATGACGGAAATCGGAACATTGGCATTCTACTGCGAATACGATGACGAAGACTACAAATACGATTTCGAAATCAGTTTCGCTGAATCAACCAACCCCATCGCATTGGGTGACAAGTTGTTCTACGGACGTGAATTCTACACACTTGAAATACCTGCAAATGCAGTTGTTTCTGCGGGTGTACTTTCAGGTGTAACGTTTAACTACCTTGAAGTTGCAGAAGGCAACACTTACTTGGCTGCACAGGATCACATGAACAGCGAAAGAAAGGTTGGTACTGCAATTTATCTCAAGAATGCTGAAGGTCAAGTTGAAACATTGCTGAAATATGAATCTGATTATTACAGCGGTGATTACACATTCGATGTTCCAAGTGGTGTCAAGACAATTGCTGCGGGTGCATTTATTGATGTTGGTTCAATTTCTACAGTAACAATCCCCGGATCGGTTACATTGATTGACGCAAGAGCATTCTACAACACAGAACTTAAAACAATTACATTTGCCGATGACGGTACAGAAAAACTTACAATCGGTGAAGGTGCGTTCTACGGACCTTATGGCGGTGCTCCCATTACAAGCATTGTTCTTCCGTCCAGAGAAGTAGAAATCGGTAACGAAGCATTTGCTGAAAATGGTGACCTTGAAACTCTTGACCTTGGCGGAACAATTTCTATCGGTGACCGTGCATTTGCTGAAACAGGTAGCAATCTTGCACTTACAATCCCCAACACTGTTCAATCAATCGGTTTCGAAGCATTTGCAGGTTCGTACTCCTGCGGAATTGTTTCCGTTGCATTTGAAGCAGACTCTACATTGAAGACAATCGGTGCTAACGCATTTGCCGACAGCAAGATTACTACAATTACAATTCCTGCTTCCGTTGAAACAATCGGTGCTGCAGCATTCAGAGATTCGTCCTTGACAGAACTTCTCTTCGAAGAAGGCGACCTGCCTTTGGCATTCGGTGTTGCACACGAAAACAGTGTAGGTAACGTTATTTACGGTACTGATATTACCACAATCAACTTCCCCGGAAGATTGACTGAATTGAGCGAAAGAGCTCTTGCTGTAGGATACTCTTGGAGTGATCCACAGGCAGTAACCGTTACATTCGGTAATCAATACCAAGGATTTAACGAAAGCAAACTTACAACAATCGGTGCTTACGCATTCGAAAACTTGGGATTGACATCAATTACAATTCCTAAGAGTGTTCAGAACACCGACGTGATCGCAATCGGTAACAACGCATTCGATGCTTGCTCATTGCTTGAAAGCGTAACATTCGAAGCAGGTGGTACAGGCACAATCACAATCGGTGCAAGTGCATTTGTTGGTTGCAACAGCCTTGAATCCATTACATTGCCTGCAAACCTTGGCAACTTCACAGCTGCTGACGGTACAGTAACAGCTGCTTTGGCCAATGGTGTAGGTGTATTCATTCCCGATTACGGTACAAGCGACTCCAAGTTGGCTAGTATCGAAGTAGCAGACGGAAACGCAATTTACGCTTCCGCTAACGGAATGTTGTACAGCAGTGATTTCACAACACTCATCTTCTGCCCACCTGCAAAGAGTGGTGTTGTTACAATCGACAAGCGCACTGAAACTGTTGGTTCTAATGCATTCTTGTCCTGCTCAGCAGTTACAGAAATCAACTTCGAAGAAGGTAGTGTATGTACAGAAATCGAAGCTAACGCATTCGAAAGTTGTAGTGATCTGACAACAATCACACTTCCCGACAGTCTTGAAAAGATTGGCGCTGACGCATTCTTGAAGTGCAGCAGTTTGACAAGTCTTGAATTGCCTGAATCTTTCAACGCATTCAGCACAAACTTCCTTACAGACTACATCACATCTATTACAGTAAGTGAAAACAGTCAGTTCTACAAATCGGTTGACAATGTAATTTACTCTAAGGACGGTAAGGTTCTTGTTTACTCAATGAGTGACGCAAGCGACTTCATTGTTCCCGAAGGAACGGAAGTTATTTCCGAAAACGCATTTGGCGGAAGCATTGCTACATTGCAATCTGTAACATTGCCTGCATCTCTTGTGGAAATCGGCGACAACGCATTCAGCAGTTGTACATCCTTGGCTAGCGTTACATTCGCTGACAACGGCGTAGGCGCTCTGGTAATCGGTGACAGTGCATTCAGCAATACAGCAATCACCGAAATTGCATTGCCTGCACGTACAATTTCTATCGGTGACGATGTGTTTGGTTCTACAGACCTTGCAAGCGTTGACTTCGGTCAAGGCAGTCAGTTGACATCTATCGGTAGCAGAGCATTTATGGGTACTGCAATCACCAAGATCGTGCTTCCCGAATCGGTAATCGAACTGGGTGACAACGTATTCTACAACTGTTACCAACTGAAGACATTCACCGCAACAGGAAGCCTTGTTGAAATGGGTAACGGTGTATTCGGCACAACAAGTTCCGGTGCATCTTCACTCACAACCGTTGTTCTTCCTGCAACATTGAAGACAATCGGAGAAAAGACATTCCTGAACTGTGACAAGCTGACAAGCGTTACATTCGGTGACAATTCGCAACTTGAAGTGTTGCCCGCTAACACATTCTACGGATGCATTGCATTGCAATCCTTCGAAATCCCTGCAAATATCACCGTGCTTGAAGGCAGAGATCCCGAATACACATCGGTTAACGAAGACAACACAGGTCTGTTCTACGGTCTTACATCTTTGAAGAAGGTTACAGTTGCTCCTAACAGCAAGTGCACAGAAATCGGTTACTCCGTATTCGAAGAATCCGGACTGGAAGAATTTGAAATCCCTGCTTCTGTCACAAAGATTGGCGGATCGGCATTCGCTTACACAAATCTCAGCGAAATCGTCATCCCAAGAACAGTAACTCATATTGGCACATATCTGTTCAATCAGGCCAAGCAGTTGACATCTGCTACGTTGGAATCGGCAATCCTTACTCTGCCCAACGGAACATTCAGCGGTTGCGAAGCTCTGCAATATGTTTACTTGCCGGCATCTGTAAGTGAAATTTCTGCATCTGCATTCAGCGGCTGCAGTGCACTTGAAGGTATCGACCTTGACAGTGCAAATACTTCCTTCGTTGCCGATGAAGACGGCGTACTGTTCAACTCTGCAAAGACAGCAGTAGCTTTCTTGCCTGCAAGTCTGACACACATTACAATTCCTGCAACTCTTGTAAGCGAAGACATCATTGACTTGTTGAAGTCTCACGGAAGTCTTGAAGCAATTGAAGTAGAAGAAGGCAACGCATTGTACGTGTCCTACTTCGGAGCAATGTACACCAATACCGAAGAAGATGGACTGGCATTGGCAGTTATTCCTAATGCAATGACTGTATTTACAATTCCTAAGGAAATCGACTACTTCTACGGATACGGTTTGTTTAGTGATTCTAACGTTGCAGAAGTAACTTACGAAGAAAGAACAACTGATCTCAACCTCACAGGTTCGTGGAGTTCCGGTGCATTTACTTACGCATCTAACCTCACTAAGGTAACTCTTCCTGCAAATACTACAATTGGTAACTACGCATTCAGAGGTAGTTCTAAACTTGAAACAGTGATTATGGAAGCAGGTTCAAGTGGTTCAATCGGTAACTACGCATTTGCTGAAACTGCAATCACAGAACTTACAATTGCTGAAGGTTACACAAGTCTTGGCACTAACGTATTTGCAAACTCCGCACTTACAACACTCAATTTGCCTCAGTCAATGCAAGAATTGTCCACATCGACATTCACCAATGCTACAAACCTTTCAACAATCACAGTAGCATCTGGTAACGCTAACTTCCTGGTAGAAGACGGTATCCTGTACAGCGCTGACAAGTCGGAAATCTTCTTCCTTCCCGCAACGCTTACAACCTTTGAAATTCCTAAGGAATACACATCAACTTCAATCGTAAATCTTTTGAAGGCTTTGCCCGCTCTTGAATCCATTACAGTAGCAGAAGGCAATACAGCATTCGTAGTTGCTTACAATGCTTTGTACTCATCCGATTGGCAGTTGTTGTTCGTTCCCAAGGCTTTGACAACATTTACAATTGCCAAGGATCTTGAAGAACTGGACGGACGTGACAAGCTGTTCGAAGGTACTGCAATCACAACGGTAACTTTCGAAGAAGGACGTACCAAGACACTCAACTTGTCAGGTAGCTCCTCATACGGCGTGTTCTACGGGGCAAACAACCTTACAGAAGTAACGCTTCCGGAAGGAACGTATATCGGCGATTACGCATTCTGTAAGACAACATCTATTACAAGATTTGTTGTACCTCAGGGCGCTTACGTAGGCGACTCCTCCTTCCAGGGCTGGACATCCGATCAGACACTTGTACTTCCCTTTGCAGAAGGTGTTGAACCTGACGAAACACTGGGTTGGAACGGATACTGGGATTGGCAGTGCAATGCTATGCTGGAATACACCCCGGCTTAATGGTGTAAAAACTTTTTAAATTGTTCATCGCTTGGAGCAATGCGCTCCAAGCGATGGAAAAAAAGGTAGGTAAACATGAAGAATAATCAACTGTTTAAAGTTTACAAAAAACGTATGACTTTGTCTGCCGTGGTTTCATCCATTTGTTTGGGACTTGCTGCAGGCGGTCTTACTGCATTTATATTGGCTTTGGTGGCATTTTTGTTCAGCATCGACATGTTGTGGGTGACAATAGGTGTTGCCATTGGCGTTGCAGTTGTAGTGGCTGTGTTGCTCTACCTGTTTAAATTCCGTCCCACTGATCGTGAAATAATGCGTCGTATCGACCGCATGGGTCTTGAAGAACGTGCAGTTACAATGTATGAGTACATGGATGAAACTTCGGTAATTGCTAAACTTCAACGTGAAGACGCGGTAAAACGTATTGAAAGTGTGGACAACGAAAAAATCAAAAAATCTTTCCCCGCATTCAACCTTAAGAAGGGTACCGCAATTGTATTGAGCGTTGTGTTGGTGCTTGGATTGGGCATGACTGTTGTGTCAGGTTTGTCACAGGCAGGATTGTTGCCATCTCCCGACATTGACGGTTCGAACAAGAAGTTGTTTGTATCGGTAAGTTACCAAGTTGAAGAGGGCGGTGAAATTCTAGGTGAAACTGACCAGCTCATTGATCCCGGCGCAGATACAACACCTGTTGTTGCTGTGGCTGAAGATGGCTGGGTCTTTGTACGTTGGAGCGATGGCAATCGTATGCCAGACCGCAGTGACGTAGGCGTAAATGAAGATCTTGTCGTGACGGCTATTTTTGAAGAATTGGACACGGGCGAAGATGATCCTGACATTGATGAAGGTGCAAGTGACTCTGAAGGTGACTACGACCCCAACATTCCCGAATCCAACGAAAGTGAAGGTGCAGGAAATCAGGGTGAAGGCGGCGACGGCGGTGAAGGCAACGGCGATGGCTCAACCGGCGAAGGTAGCGGCTCAGGTCAAGGCGGACAGGAAGGTCAAGGCAACGGTAATGGTCAGGGTGATGGTGCCGGCGGTTCATGGTCCAGTAACAACTGGGTTATCGACGGCGAAACTGACTACCGTGACGTGTTCGAAATGTACTACGACATGGCAATGGAAATTATCAACAGCGGAGAGGAACTTCCTCCTGAGTTGAAAGCATTTATTGAAGGTTACTTTGGAAGTCTATAACAGAAAATCATCTGTTTACAATATATAAATAAAACAAAAGGATTACAGTCATGGTTACAGAGCAAAATGTACAACAATTCAGCAAACAATGTGAAAACATTTTTACACAAATCAGACGTGACGTCATCGGTCAGAATGATGTAGTGGAAAACACAATCATTGCAATGATTGCAGGCGGTAACGTACTGCTTGAAGGTGTACCGGGTGTTGGTAAAACAAGACTTGTTCGTACACTGGGCAGAGTTTTCGATCTTCCCTTCTCACGTATTCAGTTTACTCCCGACTTGATGCCTGCGGACGTAACCGGTACAAACATCATTGAAAAGGATGACAAGGGTAACTCAGTTTACAACTTCCAGCCCGGCCCGATTTTCAGCAACATCATTCTTGCCGACGAAATCAACCGTGCTACACCCAAGACACAGTCTGCCTTGCTTGAAGCAATGCAGGAACACACAGTTACTGTAATGGGTGTTTCCAGAAAGATGGCGGAACCGTTCTTCGTCTTGGCTACTCAGAACCCTGTTGAACAGGACGGTACTTACCCGTTGCCTGAAGCACAGATGGACCGTTTCATGTTCAAACTGCTTGTTCCCAACCCAAGTCTTGACGAATTGAAGGCAATTGTCACAATGACTCAGAAAACCATGGCGGAAGTTGCTGAACCTGCTTGTAACGGTGAACAGCTTCTTGAAATGCGTACAACTGCAAATCAGCTGTTTGTTGCAGACGAAGTGTTGGATTACGCAATGACATTGTGTTCCGCAACACATCCCGACAGCCAGTGTGCAAGTCAGGCTGCAAAGAAGTACGTTCGTCTTGGTGCCAGCCCCCGTGCGGGACAAGCATTGATTTCGGCGGCAAAGGTAAGGGCATTGATCAAGGGAAGATTTAACGTTTCTTTCGAAGACCTCAACGTTCTTGCTTACCCGGTACTTCGTCACCGTATGAAGATGAGTTTCGAATCGGTTGCCGAACGCATTACTCCGGACGATGTAATCACAATGATCATTGACGAAGTCAGCAAAAAATTCAACCTGACAAAGAGCGAAAACATCGAAAAAACAGAAGAAAAGAAGAGCAAGTTTGGTAAGAAAAAATGATTGAAAAATATTTAAACGATGAGTTTTTCAGTCGTCTGGAAACCTATTCGTTGATGTTGCGTCGTGACCTTTCGGGATTTTTCGGAGGCAAACACCTTGTGAACACCTACGGTCAAACGGTAGAATTTGCCGATTACCGTGAGTACATGCTGGGTGACGACATCAGGCGTATTGACTGGAATCTTTACGGTCGTTTCGAAAAGTTCTTCTTGAAACTGTTTACGGATGAACGTCAGATGCACACGCAGATATTCCTTGATTGTTCAGCTTCGATGGGTAAGGTCAATCAGCAGAAGGCAGCTTACGCAATGGCATTTGCAGCTGCGCTTGGGTACCTGTCTGTACACAACATGGACAAGGTGAGTTACCGATTGATTCATGGCGACAAGGCGGAGGATCCCTACGGTCTTATTGTAGGAAAGACGCCCTTTTTCCGTGCGGTGAGCACCTTCGGTGACATTCGATTTGAAGATGACGCATTTCTGGAAGATGCGATACTCAATTCGGGTGACACATCGGAGAAAAACGGGCTGTCTGTAATAATTTCCGACTTTTTCACCGAAAACAGCTGGAAAAAAGCAGTGGATTACCTGTGCTACAAGAAACGCCAGGTGCTGCTTGTTCAGGTGATGTCCCCTGAGGAGCGTGATCCTACCTATTCAGGACGTGTCAATCTTGTGGACAGCGAAGCGCCCGACCTTCTGGACGAAAGAAACATGAAATTGCGTATTACACGTAGTATGCAGGACACCTACCAGGAAGCATTGAACGACTACATTGCGGATATAAAGGCCTTTTGTGCTTCAAGACAGGTAAACTTTATTTCCGTAACGACCGATCAGCCTGTTGAAAAGGTGATATTCAAAGAATTACTAAATACCGGGATATTGGAATGACATTGTTACTACCCTTGGGACTGTTGGGATTAGTATCATTACTGATACTTCTTCTCATTTACATCTTGCGTCCCAACTATCAGCAAAAGCTCGTTTCCTCAACCTTTATCTGGAAATTGAGTTTAAAATACAAGAAAAATCGCATACCCATCAGCAAGCTGCGCAACATATTGCTTATCATCTGTCAATTGTTGCTCTTGACTTCACTTGCACTGATGATGGCTCAACCTGTAATCGGGCATCGCACTAACTTGTCCGACAACGAAAAAATTGCCATCATCGACGCATCTGTAAATATGCAGATGGTTTCGGACAACGAAACAAGACTGCAGCGTGCAATCAGTGAGGTTCGCACATTGGCTGAACAGACATTCGCCAATGAAGACGGCATTATGACAGTAATTGTTGCGGGTGAAAAGGCAGAAACACTTGTTTCCAGATGTGAAGCGTCAAACAGTGAAGAACTGTACACCAAATTGCTACAGTTAAACGACTCTTTAACACAAGGGGCGGTGTGGCATGGTTCGGCAGACATTGATGGCGCAGCAAAATTTGCAGAAGAAGTGTTGAAGGTCAATTCGCAGGCAGAAGTATTGCTTTACACATGTACAAATTACATTGACACAAGTACTTTTACTGTGGTTGATATGTCACACCCCGACGATTGGAATGTAGCAATACTCAACGTTACACCTATTTTCGGAGATAACAATACCTATACGGTAGATGTGGAAGTGGGTTGCTACGGTCAGAGCATGCCTGTCGAAATTGTGATGGATATCAGCGGTATCAACGGTGAAACATCTGCTACACGTCAGGTATCCAAGACGGAATACTTTACCGAAGCAGAAAGCGTAAAGACGGTAACATTTGCTGAAGATGATTTCGCAGGAAGCGGCGGCGCAATCTATTCTTACCAGCAGATTTCTGTAAGCATAGGCGCTAATGACTGCCTTGAACTGGACAACACCTTCAACGTCTATGGCGGAACAAAGCCCTCAATCAAGATTCAGTACGCAAGTGCAGGAGGAAACAAGTTCTACAGAGGCGTTCTGGGACGTTTCCGCAACGACTTCAAGGACAGGTGGAACATTACGGTAGATGAAGTCGATTCAAGTGAAGCCAAGACCGAAGGTTACGATTTGTATGTATTCGAACACTTGATGCCAGACGTTACGCCTACTGACGGGGTTGTAATCTTCTCTAACCCTGACAAGGCGCCGGCAGGAAGCGGTTTCGAATTGGGATCTTCCTACACAGTAGATTCATCATCCACGCTGTCAAACGGTCAGCTTCATGAAATCACCAAGTTTATTGATGCGTCCATTGTCACAATCGCCCAATACACAACTGTACTGTCCAGCGAAGGTTATCAGGAACTGTTTTACTTCGAAGGCAGACCGGTACTTCTTGTAAAAGAAGACGATGCAAGCAAGATTGTGTTGATGACAATCGACCTCAACAGGTCCAATTTCAGTATCACACCGTACTTTTCAGTGATGATGTACAATTTGTTCAATTACTTCATTCCCTCAACACTTACCGATTACTCATTCGAAGTGGGGGAAACAATCACATTGAACGCACGTGGTGAAAATCTTACTGTAAACGGAGACGGCGGTAATTTTACATTCGAAACAGTACCGGCATCACTGTATCTTACAACACCGGGAAATTACACGGTTGTACAAACAGACATGTCCAACACACCCGTCGTTGAACAGTTCTTTGTAAGACTTCCTTACAGCGAAAGCAACATTGCACCCATCGTAGATCGTCTTCCCGCATTACAACGTGAAGACACATCAGTGGTTGTAACGCAAAAACTTGCAATCTGGCTTGGAGCCGCAGCATTGCTGTTCTTGTGTATTGAGTGGTTGTTGCACACTCGTGAAAACATTTAACAGGAGCGTATTTCATGGCTGACTTTAAGATAATATTTCAAAATCCGTGGCTGTTGCTCTTGATAATTCCCATATTGATTCTGACACTTGTACCGTTTTTTAAAATCCCGAAGCGATTCAGACGTACAAGAAACAGAGTGATTTCCGTAACCTGTCACATACTGGCAGGAATGTTGTGCGTGGCATTGGCTGCAGGAATCGGATTTAAATTTACAGTTCCAAACAGAGAAAACCAGATAATGCTTGTTGTTGACTGCTCAGACAGCAACACCGAACAGAAACAATTGAAGGAACAGTACATGCAAAATGTACTCAACATGTGTGATGACGGTGTTAAGGTTGGCGTTGTTACATTCGGTAACAATGCAATCTACGCTGTTGAACTGACAGATAACTACCGTGATGTATATCCGCAGTATCTTGCATCGCTCAGTCCCGCAACAAGCTCAGCTAAAGTGGACACAACAGCAACCAATATTTCCAATGCACTGAAATTTGCGTCGGAAAAGTTCTTCAATCAGAAAACAGCAAAAATTGTATTGCTGTCAGACGGTTACGAAACAGATGAAAACGCTGCGAACACTGCGCAGATGATTGCTGCACGTGGCGTGAAAATAGACGTTGTATCCTTTGCAAATCAATCTTCAAACGAAATACAGATTACAGATGTTCAGATGCCTCAGTCAAAGGTTATGCTGGGCGCTGAAACAGAACTGACCCTTACAATTCAGAGTACAGTGGAAAACAATGACGTAGCGTTGACCATTGCTGACAAGGGCACGTCAGGTAATCCCATTGACATTGAAGTAAAGACAGGTATTCAGACTGTAAAGGTAATGCACAAGTTCAATTCGGCCGGATTACATGACATGTTGTTTACTATTTCCGTAGAAGACGGAGTTGACAACATCAGTCAGAACAATGTGTACCAAACTTATCTTGACATTTCTATGTTCGAAAACATTCTGATACTGGAAAGCAAGGAAGGGGAAGCTGACAGGCTTGAAAGCATCCTTATGCAAAACGGTGTTGACGTAACAGTGGTAAACCTGACTTCTCAACCGGACCTTGTGCCAAAGAACGCCAAGGAATTGTCAGAATATCAGCAGGTAATTCTTGTCAACATCGCTAACTCCGACTTGGTTGCGGACACAATGCCCGAAAACTTTGACGGCGAACTGTACAAGTACGTTTACAGTCTCGGTGGCAGCATGTTTACCGTAGGCGGTGAATGTGATATTGGCGAAGGTGGTGCTTCCGTACCTCACGCTTACAATACGGAAGATATGGCAGGTACACTGTATCAACAGATGTTACCTGTTCAGGCAATCGATTACAATCCCCCCGTTGCAGTAATGGTTGTAGTAGACATTTCAGGTTCAATGGGACCATTCGAAAACAGCAAGCTGTGTGCCGAAGCCGTATTCAGTCAGCTTCAGGACAGAGACTACGGTGGTGTAATGAGTTTCAGCACTTCCAGCAAGGAAGAAGCTACTATCATTGAAATGTCACGCAGAAACGAACTGTTTGACGCACTTGACAGATTGCAAAATCAACAGGGATCAGGTTCGGGCGGTACGATTTTTGCAGACCCCATTGAAATTGCAGGTCAGGCGCTTTCCATGGTTGACGTTGACAGAAAACACATCATCCTGATTACCGACGGTGACCCGTTCGATAAACTGGGTGAAGAAGGTGCAGGATTTGTACAAGGCAATTACGGTTGGGCAATTGAACAAAACCTCAAAAACGACATCACAATGTCAGTAATTACAATTGACATGGGTGTTGACAAAGAACAGCAGATGATCGACACTGTCGAACGTGGTGAAGGTAATCTTTACAAGGTAACAAGTGACAACATGGCAGTTGTGGGCGGTTACATGAGTGAAGAATTTGCCGAAATTAAACTCAGCGCAATGGCTGAAGTGGTGTTTACACCTACAATCGGTGATCACACATCTGTATTTGACGGAATCAGTACGGAAAACGATAAAATTCCCGAACTGGGCGGTTACTACGGAACACGTCTTAAAGATGGTGCGGAAGTTCCGTTGATTTACAAATATGTTCCCATTTACGCATCATGGTCATTTGGTAAAGGTAAGGTAGGAAGTTTCATGTCTACGTTGTCGGGAGACAGTTGGTCAGCCGATTTCGTGGATGACCCCATCGGTCAGTTGCTTGTGTGGAACATCTGTCAATCTCTTGCACCGTTGAGTACGTTGGAGCCCGGTTCACTTGACTTTGTTGTAAAGGAATCAATTGACAACTACTCTAACCGACTGGATATTTACACCGATCTTGCGGAAGGACAGACTGTTTCTGTCACAGTCGATCCGGCTTCGGACGGAGCAGGCTACGTTGACGTCCAGGCATCAGGCAACAACATCACATTCAATTTCGATATAGAACTTACCGGTCTGTACAAAATACTCATTCAGAAACTTGATGTTGATGGCACTGTGCTTTCGGAAATGACAATGTACCGTGCATTTTCCTACTCAGAAGAATACAATGCTTTCCGTGAGGATGATGGCGAAGAAATACTTGCCGATATTGCAGTAAGCGGAAACGGTGTTGTCGTAAGTGATCCGGTAGATATTTTTGCAACATTTGAACCACGTATTCAACGTGATTACGATCCTGCAATGATTTTCCTTATTATTGCAATGGTGTGCATTTTGATTGACGTTGCAGTGCGCAAGTTCAAGTTTAAGTGGATTCACGAAATCATCCGTGAGTGCAAGCAAAATGAACAACAAAATGCATCTAACACACAAGGAGAAAACTTGAAGTAATGCAACAGCAAACAAGTAAAAGTAAAAGATTGTGGTGTCTGTTAGGTATCTTCGTATTGCTACTGACAGTGATTTTTCCGTTGGCAGCATGCGGTAAGACACGCCTGTCCACACCGACAGGACTTAATATAGAAGCCGCTACACTTGAATTAGGCTGGAATAAAGTCAAGGACGCTGCGTACTACACTGTACGTATCGAAGGAGACAAGAATACGGAAATGGATACCAGTTCCAACGTCTTCTCATTGGAAGTATTGGAAGAAGGTCAGTATCGACTGAGCGTAAAAGCTGTTGTCGGTGCAAGCAGTGAGTATTCCGATTCCAAGTGGTCAGAGAGTATTTCCTTTACACGTGAACACGAAACAGGGCTTATGTTCAAGTTGATTGACAGCAACACAGCTTACGAAGTTTCTAACGTAGGCATTGCAACAGGCGAAATTACAGTGCCCGATACCTATCGTGGATTGCCTGTAACGTCAATTGGCGAAAAGGCTTTTTACAACAAATCAAACGTTACTAAAGTGACTTTGGGTAGCAACATAACCAAGATTTCTAAACAGGCATTCGCTAACTGTTCTTTCCTGGAAACAATCAATCTTCCCGAAGGAATTACGGAGATCGGTGAAGCTGCATTTCAGAACTGCCGTGCATTGGCAATAGATTTGGTGTTGCCCAATTCGCTTAAAACTCTTGATAAGCAGTCGTTCCAGTACTGCCGTGCTTTGAAATCGCTTTCAATAGGTAACAGTCTTACAGCTGTAGGAGAAGAGGCTTTTTCGGGCTGTAATGTGCTTACAAGCCTTACAATTCCCGATTCAGTAGTATCTTTGGGCGAAGGTTCTTTTGCCAACTGTTCGGCTCTTGTTTCCGTTACATTGGGCAAGAACGTTACAAATATCGGTCTTGACGCATTCCGTGGTTGTGAGAAACTGACAACTGTTACATTCGGCGGAAAGGAAACAACAATCGGAGATTACGCATTTGCCGATTGCGTTGAGTTGACAAGTATTGATCTTCCACAAACTGTAACCTCAATCGGTATACAGGCGTTCCGTGGCTGTACAAAATTGACAACGGTAAACGTCGGTGACAACATCAAGCGTATCGGGTCGGATGCTTTCATTGATTCGGGTATCTGGACAAACGGCGGTATTTACGTTGGTAACTGGTATGTAGGTTCGACAGATAAATCCGCTTCCGACATCAAGGACGGAACAGTCGGTATTGCCGATTACGCATTCTCTCAATGTACCGGATTTACCGACACCGTCATCATTCCAGACAGTGTAAAGTACATCGGCGAAGGTGCTTTCAGTAACAGTGCCGAACTCATCAACATTGTGTTGGGCAAGGGTGTAAAGGAACTTGGCGACAAGGCATTTCAAGGTTGCATAGGTTTGTCTGTAGTACTTCTTGGCGAATGGGATCAAGATGCAGGCGTTGCCGTCTTGGGCGAAAGTTCTCTTGAAACAATTGGCGATTACGTTTTCAAGGGATGTACAACACTGACCTCTCTTACAATGCCCGAAACACTTGTAAAGGTGGGTATGGATTGTTTCATTGACTCCGGTTTGTGGACTGCTGCCGAAGGCGTTGTGTACGCTGACACTTGGATTGTTGGCTATAAGGAAACAGATGCTTCAACCGTAGTAGTGGAAGACGGTACTGTTGGTATTGCCGATTACGCATTTTACAGCAAGACCAAGCTGATGGGCATTTCCATTGCGGACAGTGTAAAGTACATTGGAAGAAGTGCATTCTACAGATGTTCCAACCTGTTGACTGTCTATCTTCCTGAGTCGTTAAAGACAATCGAAGACTACACATTCTATCGTTGCGAAAGTTTGAGACTTCCCACTCTTCCTGAAACTTTAGAGTACATCGGAAGAAGTGCATTTTACAAGTGTGCGTTCGGTAATATTGACAACAAGGATACCGACAGCGATCAGCTTGTCATTCCGGACAGCGTCACTTATATTGGCGATTACGCATTTTATTCCTGCGGTTACACCTACGAAAACCCTGAAGTAGCAGGCGAATTGCTCAACGGCGGTGTTGATGCCATCACTATTGGCGAAAATGTTACAACAATTGGAAGTTACGCATTTGCAAACATTCAATCCTTAAAGAGTGTCATCATTGGCAATTCTGTAAATTCAATTTCTGACCGTGCGTTCTACAAATGCCAAAACCTTGTTGATGTAATGTTTGGTAACAATGTAAAAAGTATAGGCGAACGTGCATTTTACAGTTGTAATTCCTTGACAAAGGTTGAATTGCCAAGTACTATTGAAACAGTAGGTAATTACGCATTCTATAAATGTACTTCACTTACGCAACTTTCAATGGAAAGCGTTTCTGTTATAGGTGATTACGCATTCTTCGGATGCACAAGTCTTACTGATGTCAATCTTCCCGCTACAGTTACGTCTATCGGTTCACAGGCGTTCCGTAACTGCGGCATGACAAGCGTAGTGTTGTCGTCTACCGTTAAGAGCGTGGGAAATCATGCTTTCTACGGTTGTAACAATCTTACCATCTATTCCGATGCCGAACAACCTCTTTCAGGTTGGGGAAGTAGCTGGAACTCTGCTTATCGTCCTGTAGTCTGGGGATGTACTCTTGGCAGCGACGGTGCAGTTGTTTCGTTTGTGTATGATGAAGACAGTATAGACAATCTTCATTCGGAAAACAAACTGTCAGATCCTTACAGAAAAGGTTACAAGTTCTCAGGATGGGCTGTAACTCAGGACGGCAAAGCGCAGTATCAATCGGCTGATTTGCAATCGGTTGAGTACGGCACCGAACTGTTTGCCGTTTGGGAAAAAATTTAACAGTAAAATCCCCAATAATAATTGGGTGAGTATAGTACCGGGAAAAAGGTGAATTTATGAAAAAATCTATTTTGACTGCGTTATTTGCACTGATATTGGTGTTTTCGCTGTTTGCAATGGCAGCCTGTAATCCGTCAGTGCAGGAAATTACACTAGACAAGAGCAACATGCCACAGACGGTTTACGTTCAGGGCAGCGAACTCAATCTTGAAAAGGGTTCATTGCTTGCCGACGGAAATGTTGTTCCTTTCAGTGACGGTGGAGTAACAATCAGCGGTTACGACAAGGATAAGCTGGGACAACAAACTCTCACAGTCACATACGGTGGTAAGGAACTTAAATACAATGTAAATGTAGTTACACGTATCAGCACTTCGGAAAGTTACATGTACTTTGTAGGTGAAGATATTGCCGATGCAGAAATGCGTTTAAAGATTACACGTGATGACGGTACTTCCATCAATGTTTCCGTACCAAGTGAAGGATTGACAATTACAGGCTTTGACAGCTCTAAAGCCACTGACAAGTTGACCCTCAACGTTACATATAACAAGGACGGCGAACAATTTAGCGGTACTGTTGACGTTGCAGTTTGCAATCCCGACATCAAGTGGACAAATCCACGCAAGTTGGAATACGGCAATGAGGAAACCGAATTGGACATGACAGGCGCTTCTCTTGCATTAAAGAGTCCTGACGGCAGTACAACAAGATACGTTGACATGACAATGCTTGAAGTTGCCGGTTACGATCCTTCCGTTATAAACAAGGACAATCAGACAGCAACTCAGACAATCACTGTTACTTACCTCAACAGACAAGTTGCAACATTTAATGTTACCGTAACTTACAGTGATGTTTCCAGGTTTAAAGACGCTGCCGATGAATTGATGTTGCTTGATTGGGATTGTTACAGTCAACCTACTTCAGAAGATCCTTCAATGAAGGTTCCGGCTGAAGCTACTGAAGACATGCAACAGGAAGCATTGGAATTGTTAGAGTTGTATCTTACTTTCAAGACAAGCCAGAAAGATGCAATTTCTCAGAATCAATTTGACGCAGTTGCACGTCTTGCAGTCGTTTACGCTTACAACAACTGGATGCAAGCTGTTGAAAGAGGTTACTCTGACGTAATTGACTTTACATCAGGCGGTACATTGACTTATCTTGCCGAATCAAGGGATGTTGCAGCTAAGGCTGTGGAAAAGTACAAGGCAAGCGCTGACGAAGACACCCAGGAAATGATTCTGTTGAGTGGACTTCTTTCCAACGAAACATTGTTCGAATTGACATTGAACACAAGAATCTACACATCGGTAGTGGATGACGTTGAAGTAAATCTTACTGCGGCTGCGCTTGCGTTGGTAATTAAAGACACTGTGTTCATGCAACGTATTTTCCAATCGTTGGAATGGGCAATTGAAGTTTACGACAGTCTCAGTGTAATTCAATCCCCTGAAAACATTGACGGTTGGAGTGAAATCGACCTTGTGTCCGATGAGATGAAACTGAAGATGGAAACAGCTTACATCTCACTGCTTACAATCAATCAGTACAACACTGTGGATGATGAAGGCGTTGAAAACGGTGCCGTAAATTCGACATTTTACCCTATAATCAACTCTTGGCGTGAAAAGAGCGACTTGTTTGAAATTCTTTACCGTTACTATTTCGCTTTGTCTGAATCTGAAGGCACAAGCATTGATTACGTAATCAACAACATTTCCAAGTTGTCTGCAATGATGCTTCCTCCTGCAATCGAAGAATTGCGTCAGACTGCATTGATTGCTTCAACTGCTCAATACGTAATGCAGGGTATTGCAGCCGATTATCAGGAAGGCACTGTTCCTTACCTTACCGAAAGTGCGTTGTTCATGTACTACTACAAGGCACTTGAAGCACAGTGCAACGAATTCCTGGCAGGCGAAATCGATGTTGTTTACTACACATTGTACCAAATCTTTGTTGGCGATGTGATGAGTGAACTGATGTTGGGCGAATACGGTTACCTTCAACTGACAGGCAAATCCGCTTACGACAACGATGTAATTGCACTGTGGACGACATATACCGAAATGTGGGCAGAATACTTCCTTCTGGGTGGTGATCTGACCGATGAACAACAAGCTGAATTGGATCAGAGATCCGTTGCATTGTTCAATCAGTTTGTCGATTTGCAACCTATTCAGCAAAGATATTTCCTTTCGGCGCTGAACTATCTTGGCGACATGGGATTCCCGACAGCTTCGCTGTACCCTGTTGAAGGCTATTTGTCATCAGAATTCGCTAACTTTATTTACAACTACTATCTGAAGAAACTTGACATTGACGTTACTTCGGAAGAAACAGATACAGCTTACAATGTATTTACCAACTTGATGCTGGCAATCGAATGGTACGCTGACGGTTACGTTGATTACTTCTGTTCCGCAATGGAAACTGCAATTGACGAATACAACCAGCAGACATGGGTGAATGCTGACAAGACTGCATTTGACAGAGAACTTAAAACCATCTTCGACAAATACGTAGGTTACTACAACAGATTTGTAGGAACTCCCGTGGTTGACGATGAAGGTAACCCTGTAATGGGCGATGACGGCGAACAGCTTATTGAATGGACTTACAACTACCAGCTTGAACAACCTCAGCTTGATTTGTTCAAGAAGATTTACGAAGCTCAAGCCAAGGCGGAACTTGCCGCATTGTACATCAACTATACGGGAATGAACGTTTACACATTGTTCCTTTCTTCCTACGAAGTGATGATGGCAGGAATAAACGAAGTTCTCACAAGTGGCGATCAGGATCTCATCAATGCTTACTACTTCATGCCGTTCAGCGATCCGTCAGTGGGTGGTCAGGCTGAAAGTTTGTACAACGGTACTTACGGTGTTGAAGATACTTTCCAACAGATGGTAAGATTGTTTGGATTTACTCCCGAACAGTACCTTGCAGAAACACAGTTGCGTGACTTCTTGAGAAAGTATCAAGATTTCTTCTGGACATCTGCCAAGTTGCAGTTCCCCGACATTTTGCCTGACTTTAACGAAGATGTTGAAGGTCAAGAAGGTGCTACTTGGACAATCTTCAGAGAATTTGACATGACTGCTGAAAACATCAATACCTTGACAACAGAGTTTGCTAACTTGTCTGTAACAACCAAGTCCTATCTCATCACATTTGACATGTCCATGGCTGCCGAAGACGGTATCAACATGTACTACAACGGTATCTTGATTGGATTGGGTGACGCATTTGACGAAACACAACTTGAAGTCATTGTAAATCTCATCAGCCTTGAAATTAACTGTCTGTCTTACCAATTGACAGAAGAGTCCGAAGGCACTACAGCAGAAGACCTTGAAACAGCTAAGACTGAAATGCTCAATACCTACGAACTTGTTAAAACAGGTTACGAATCATTTACCGATGAAGTCAAGACGCTGTTCGACAGTTATTTCAGCGGAATGTATCAGCTGTACACACAATACTGTGCTCAATTTGTAACAGCTCAGTAATCAAAACAAATTAAAAGAATCGGGATAAAGGGCAGTTCCCATAGGGAATTATTAAAATTAAATTTTGGAATTGCGCTTTCAAACGACCAAAAAAAATTAGAACTTGGATTTAACGTCCGAGTTCTTTTTCTTGCACAAAAAATCTTATATCATTTTAATGATAATTTTCAATTTTAGAGCATAATATATTGACAAGATGACATTTTAATGATATAATGTTAGCAAGGATGGTAAAATATTATGATTATTTATCACGGCTCAAAAGATATTATAGAAAAACCCGAATTTGGTAAAGGCAATAAAAAGAATGATTATGGGTTAGGATTTTACTGTACTGAAAATGTTGAACTTGCAAAAGAATGGGCTTGTTCTAACAACGAAACAAACGGATATGCTAATCAGTATGAAATTGATTTAACTGATTATAGAATTTTAGATTTAAGAGAAGAAAAATACTCTATCCTTAATTGGATGGCGCTTTTATTGAAGTTTAGAACGTTTGACGTTAATACCCCCATTTCAGCACAAGCAAAAGAATATATATTAGAAAATTTTTACGTTGACGTGGGAGAATACGACGTAATTATAGGTTATCGCGCAGACGACTCTTATTTTAGTTTTGCAAAAGACTTTATAAACAATACGATTTCCGTTGAACAACTTGCCGAAGCTATGCGTCTTGGAGAATTGGGTATTCAAATCGTATTGAAGTCTGAAAAGGCATTCGATACGGTAAAATTTATAAGTTATGAATTAGCCGAATGTAAGGAATATTATGTTAAACGTGTTAGCAGTGATAAAAAAGCAAGAGAAACTTATTTAAACGGTCATAGACAAAACTTAGTATTCGACGGCTTATTTGTAATGGATATTATTAGAAAGGGGCTTAAAAATGGCGATAAAATCTTATGATGTTAGATATTTAGATAGTGTTGCTACAAATATCGGTACAATGTTTGAATATGCAGTAGCTTGTGGCTACGAGCCAAAAGTATATTGGAATATGTTTGCTTCTTCCGAAGTGGCAAAACAAATAGAAAAAGGAAATCCAAGATTTTTAGTTGGATATTCTGCACTAGATTTGTTAGACCACGTTGTAAATACAACTGCATCGAACGGAAAATTGCTTGCCCCTAAACCATTTTTTAGTCGTTCTGAATTTTATTGGGCGGGTTGGGCGTTAGCGCAATATCAAAATTATAAAGCAACATCTTTCTTTAACATAAGCAAAGCGTTCCCTATTGAAAATGTATTAGCGTTATACGATACGCTTCACGAAGCAGATATTACGAAGTTCTTCTCAGTTGCAGACGAATATATTGTTGCACATAAAAAGGAAACAAATCTTAAAAGAATTCGTACTGCGGCAGGATTATCGCAAAAACAACTTGCAGAAAAAGCAGAAGTATCAATTCGTAATATACAAATGTATGAACAACGCCACAATGATATTAACAAGGCGCAAGCAGATATACTATTTAGATTATCTAAAACGCTTGGTTGTAATATGGAAGATTTGTTTGAAGAATAAAACTTTTGTAAATATGACGGAAATTGTCATATTTAGTTTGCTATAATTGTTTTGAATTATACTAACGAGGTCTTGTCATATGGAAGAACTTAACAAGAAAATAGACGAAGCGCTAAAACGTCAGTTTGTCGGTGAAGTAATTTTTACTGAAGATGAGTTGGCAAAAATTTATGCAAGAGCAAATAGTTTATTGCGTAATTATGATTACGGATATACAAGCTATATTTCGTCATTAGAAGATAATCTATTGTTTGTTGCAATGGTCAATGCAACAAAAGTTTGGCACGCAGACGAAGACCAATTTTGGACGTGTATTGCAAGAACTTTGCTTGGAACTAAAGAGTGTTCTCAAAAAGTGTATCACTATTTAACCGAATTGATAGCACGATTAGGACGGAAAAATATAGTTTTATATTTAGATGGTTGCACGAAAAAGTATTACGCAACAATACTTGCTCACGCTTTTGCTCCGATAAGGTCAACTGAATCATTTTTTGAATTATGTTGGCAAATCTTTTGTGAAGACTTAGACCAAACTTATAATGAACACGACGACATTTATGAGTTAATAGCAAATGAATTAGCGAATAGGTTTAGTAGTTTTGGTGGCGTTGAAGATGATTTTGAATTAGGCTCTCAAGTATATTCTTTGCGCGCAGGAATAAAACGTCTTGCTGTAGACGCTACCGATAAAATGGCGGAATTTATAAAACAAACCATTTTACTTATCAACAAAGTTTTTAATAGTGAGTCCTTGGATGGAGAAAGTTATTTATCAAAGTTGGTAAGACAATGGTGGATTGTTAAAGAAGCTTCTTTGGGTGTCGTTATTAAAAGAACGGCGGGAGAAAGAGCTGTTACTGATTATTCAAGCATTAAACCTAAATACGTTATGGATGACGGAATAATTAATTTAGTCATTCCTGCTATTCGTCTTAAGGACAAATTTGATTATAATCCTTATTTGGAAATTTATCGTGGAGATAATTGCATTTTTTCTGATGAATTATTAACGAAAGGTTCGGGCTTATCAATGGCGACAAAACCGTATTCGTTAAATATAGAAAGAATTATTAGCGAAGGCGATATCGATATTAGAGTTGTTATTTCTCATTATGGAACACCCATTTATGACTCGAAGAAAACATTAGAGCGTACTTTTGTGTTGTTTAAAGACGGAAGAGAAATTTTTGCGCAAGAATGTTTGCCTGGTAATTATAATTTATTTACATTTGACTTGGATTCTTTATTGCAATACCCTGATAATATTAAAAAGCAAGCATCAAGCAAGTTTGTTTTTAATGCCATTGAGGGAGAAGCGCTTCAAAGTCAAAGAAGAACTATATTATTTGTATCCGAAAAACAAAATAGAGACGTATGGGTTTACGCAGATAAAAAGAACGCCGTAGTTTTTAGACACGATGGAGAGGACTATCAAGTAATAGATGGTGAATTAAAAATTGCAGCGATAAAATCTTCAAATTTGGTTGATTATGGTGTTAGATATGAAGACACAAATTGGAAGTTGATAGATTTTTCTTGTGAAGAAAAAGGCGATATTAATTACTATAATATTTCTGAATTACTATCAGTTTGCGAACCGCAAAAGATTACCGTTTTTAGATACTCGAATAACAAAATCGTTTGTACTATCAATATAGTTAAATTTAATAACATACAGATTTCTTTTGATAAAGATTTTTATTATGATACTCAAAACGTGGGCGAAGTACGATTTTTAACGGAAAAATTTGATGAAAGTGCTACGTTTAATATCAAAAATGAAGAGATTTGCGTTCCCATCCAAGATGGAGAGATAGTATTAAAAGCCCCTATTATAAAATGGCGAATTGATGATTTAGAGTGGAATAATACCTATTCTCAAAAAGGAATTTGGTATAAAAACATTACAAATTCTTCAGAGATTGAGTTTGATATACCAAATAAATTGCTTTATCAAGTAGGACTTTCAACTAATACGTATTTAGAGAAAAGCGGAGCTAATTACCATAAGTACAAGTTGGGACAAACTATATATTCAATAAAAGATACCGCAAGCGAAATAATGGTGTTTACCAAAATCGACCCAAAAGAAATGTTGCCGATTTTGAGAATACATACAGTAGAAAAGTTTATAGATGACCCGGTTCTTATAATTGCACAACGACAAATGTTGTGGATAATTAAAGATAATTATATAGGCGGAGAATCAGATTTATTTAAGGTTACTTTAAGTCAAAAAGGACAAGAGATTGCTATATATAACCTCAAACAAGAAAACTGTCAACTAGATATAAGTAGTATTGCAGACGGTTTTTACGATGTGAAAGTTGAACTTATCGGAAAAGGATTTTTACAAAAATCTAGAATTTTATGGGAGAAGCAAGTTTGTATAGGAGATGAAAATGAACTGCGCTTCAACAATAAAATTATGGTTTTAGATAAGGTTATGCTTGATAATCAGGCTACACTTACTACAATTAAAACCATTTATATAGAAAATATAAAATTCTTACAAGAACGAGATGGTTATTTATTTTACTCAGGAAGTATGTACTTTATACATCCTAACGGCAATAAAATCTACTTAAATTCTATGAAAAATGATTACGGCACGTTTGATAAAACAAATCCCGTAAGAATAGAATTACGCACGAATAAGACTTGTTGGATTGTTGCCGGGTTAGAAGGTGATAATATTGACGATTTCTTAGGTGAACTCTTTTTAGACAAATATAATCAAGTTTCTAACATAGGCAAAGGAACTAAACCAATTCACTATTACATATTTACCACGAAGGAGAAATAATGTTTAATCCTGCAAAAGCTTCACAAAACATTAAAAATGAATTTGTGGATTATATATCCACCACCCATTCGTTTGCAGATAAAAGTTTGCAAACGCAGTTTTTGGCACAATTGAATGAAAATATTGCAAAAGGACCTTTGTTGGAAATAAAAGATGTTTTCGTTCAGGGTAAATCCATCAATGAACTTATAAATGAAGGCGTTCTATCTCCCCTTTTTAGAGAATTAGAATCTGCAAAGCCGTCGGGTAAGTTGTATCAACATAAATTACCGATAGATAGAAAACTTTATTTACATCAAGAAAACGCAATAAGAGCAATCGTTGGCGGTAATAACGCTGTAGTATCAACCGGTACAGGTAGTGGTAAAACAAACTGTTTTTTAATACCCGTATTAAATGAGTTATTAAGAGAAAAGGAAGTCGGAACTATGCCAAGTGCAGGTGTTCGCGCATTATTCATTTATCCTATGAATGCTCTTGCGAACGACCAAATGAAAAATATCAGGGAAATACTTATGTGCTATCCTGATATAACGTTTGGCGTATATAATGGTGGCACGGAGAATGATGAAGAAAAAGCAATAGCCGTTTATGAAGCTATGTTTGCTAAAGAAAAAAATGAAAAATTACGTCATCGTTTAGATAATGAAATTTTGTCTCGTGATGAGATGAAGAGGACTCCACCGAATATTCTTTTTACCAACTATGCAATGTTGGAACATTTACTTTTTAGACCAAAAGATGACGTTCTCTTTTCTAATTCGGATTTCCGTTTTGTTGTTCTTGACGAAGCGCATGTTTATAATGGCGCAACGGGTATAGAAACGTCAATATTATTACGCCGTTTAAGGGCAAGAATGAATACTTCTAAAGACACTCGTTTTATTTTAACTAGTGCTACTTTAGGTAGTGATTCAAGCGCTGACGACGATATAGTAACGTTCGCAGAAAATTTGTGCGGAGTGCCGTTTAACAAGGCAAATATTATAAGAGCAACAAGAGAAAATTATGTGCCAAACGGTAATGCAAAAAGTTTTCCTTTAGAGCTATATAAAGAGCTTGCTCAGGAAGACAATATTGTATGGAGAATATTTGAAAAATACGGTATATCTGTTGATAAAGCGAAAAATGAAAATGAGTTGATTTACGATTTTTTAATCCAAACCGACTTATATAATTTAATGCGCCAAAAAATCGGTAACGTATGCGATTTAAATGATTTGGTTTCAATCTTACGAATAGATATTCATACGGCGATAGCATTTATTTCTTTATGCACGAGAGCTCAAAAAAATAGAAAATCACTTTTAGATGCAAGATATCATTTCTTTATTCGAAGCTTAGAAGGATGTTATGCGACTATAAGTGGAGATAAAAAATTATTTTTAAATCGCCAAAAGAAATATTATGAGAATGGAAAAGAAAATAACGTTTTTGAGATTGCTATTTGTGAAGATTGCGGGCGAATCGCCGTTGTTGGCAAAGTAGAAGATAGAAAACTTTTACAAACTAGTAAATTAGAAGAAAAAGTTGAGTATTTTTATTTGGATGATGACGATAACGATGAAATTGAGGACGAAGAGCTAATAGATGAAGAAGTTTCTTTAAAGAAGGAATATTATTATCTTTGCCCTATTTGTGGAGCTATTGTTGCTGCTAATGAGGTTCATAATTTACCTTGCGATTGTGGACGAGAACATTATGTAAGAGTTGTTAAAGCCAAAATTTTAAAGATGGGCGCTCGTTGCGGAAATTGTTGTCGTGGTGCATATAAACGCTTATATTTAGGTAATGAAGCGGCAACTGCCGTATTAGCAACTTCTTTATACGAGGAATTGCCGGAACTTGAATATGAAGACGTAGAAGAAAAAGTTGTAACAAAAAATATTTTTGCTAAGGCAGCATTGAGCGATAAAAAGACTGCAAAAAGAACAGGAAGACAATTTTTAGCCTTTTCAGATAGTCGTCAAGAAGCGGCTAAGTTTGCTTGTTATTTAAGTAAGAGTTATAACGAGTTTTTACGTCGTAGAGGAATTTGTCGCCTTATTGAAGAACAAGGTTTAGAATTAGCATCGCAAAAATTAACGATATCTGACTTTGTAAAGATTTTGACTAATTATTACAATAATAAAAAGTGTTTTGCGAAATCTAATAGCGACGAAAGTAATTTAACCGTTAATAGTCGTAAAAACGCTTGGGTTGCATTATTAAACGAGTTGGCTCGTTACAATTCAACAACGTCTTTAACCGCTTTGGGACAAATTCAGTTTGAATATTTAGGCAATACCCCTGAAATAGTTGAGAATATAGCAAATACGTATAATGCAAGCGTTAACGCAACGAAGGCATTATTAGATTTGCTTGTTTTTGAAATAGTAAAAACAGGGGCTGTATATACGGATACGGATAGTGATATTGACGATAATGATAGAGAATATATTTTCTATACGTCTTCTCAAAGGTTTGTTACATATTTAAAAACGCCTGAAGATAAACGTATTACAGTTACTAGCTTTGCGCCAAGAAACAAGCAAGGAAAACAAAATGAGTTTTACAAAACTAATAAAATGTATTACGTTTGTAGAACTTTGGGAATTTCCGAACAAGAAGCGGCTGATTTTTTACAACAATATTTTGATTATTTAACTAAGCCCGAATACGGCAATAATTATTGTTTGGAGGACATAAACAAAGACGGTACGTATGTAGTTAGGGCAAAAAGCTTTTTGGTTAAAATAAATAAGAGCAAGGATGCTCATTGGTATAAATGTAAAAAATGTGGAAAAATCACGCAGTTCAATTTGGATGGAAAGTGTCCGTCTGTTCGTTGTGAAGGCGTATTAGAAAAAATTGCACCAACGGATATTGTAAAAGATAATCACTTTGCAAAACTGTATTTGAGTGATAGAATGTCGCCGTTATTTATAAAGGAACATACGGCACAACTTAGTAAAAAAGAAAGTGCAGAATATCAAGAGCAATTTATTAAGAAAGAGATAAACGCATTATCCTGTTCTACTACGTTTGAAATGGGAGTTGACGTGGGTGACCTTGAGACGGTATTCTTGAGAGATGTTCCCCCGCTACCATCGAATTATGCGCAAAGAGCAGGTCGTGCAGGTAGAAGTATAAATGCGGCGGCATTTGCTTTAACTTTTGCGAAATTAAGTTCCCACGATTTATCATTCTTTAGAGACCCTAAAAAGATGATAAACGGTATTATTCTACCACCATTATTTAAAGTAGATAATGAAAAGATTGTAAGACGACACGTATATGCCGTCGCTTTAAGTATGTTCTTTGCTGAAAATGAGGACTTGTATAACCATAATAATGCGGATAAATTTATTAACGAGAAAGGTTATAAAAAGTTTATTGAATGGATAAGGACTAATCCTGATAGACTTAAAAAGATGCTTGAAGTTTCAATTCCCAATATTGATAATCTACATAAGAGAATTGGCATTGATAACTTTGAGTGGGTAGATAGTTTTTGTGGTGAAGAAGGCGTATTTACTCAACTTATTAATGAGTATGAAAGCAATATAGATAACTTCAACAAACTCATAAAGAAGCTTACAAAAGAAGGTGATTTATCTAAAGCGGCATCATGCGAACGAAAACTTTACAACTATAAAAACAACAAACTTATAGAATTTTTAGCGAGAGGAAATATTTTACCAAGATATGGTTTCCCTGTAGATACGGTAGAATTACACCAGAACACAACGGCTAATAATATTTCAAAACTTAGATTAAGCAGAGATTTACAAATAGCCATTGCCGAATATGCTCCATCGTCAGAAGTTGTTGCCGATGGTAGATTATATACTAGTAGATATATAAAAAAGGCAATGATAGGAAACAACCGTCACGATTGGCATACAGGATATATAGCGGTGTGTGACAATAAGCATTGTGGGACAGTTAATTATAGTGTTGTTCCGCCGAGCAAAGAAGGCATTCCTTGTATTTCTTGCGGCAAAAAATTGAAGTCAATGAATTTCTTTGAAAGCATTGAGCCTAGGTCAGGTTTTGTTACTGAAAGAAAAGACAAAGATGTTCCAATGACAAAGCAAGAAAAAAATTATCGCTCAGAAGACTATTACATTGGAAATACTGCGGCAAAAACTATAGATAAATATTACTTCTCGTTTAATGGAATTGAACTTCAAGTAGAATCAACAACAAACGATTCTTTAATGGTAAAGTCATCTACCAATTTTTACGTTTGTCCACTTTGCGGGTATTCTGTTGCGGAAGATGAAGGGATTGGCGAAAAAGATATTGAAAAGCAAATGAGAGCAGGTGCTTTGTTCGTTGAAACATCAAAAGCGCACGAAAGCTTGTTTGGTCAATATAACTGTAATTCCAAGAAATTAGATAGACGCTCTCTCCATCACGTATTTAATACGGATGTTGCAAAAATTACCTTCAATTGCGACACTTCCGATTATAATACGATGATTTCCGTAGTGTATGCGATTTTAAATGCTATAGCAAAAGACTTAAACATTGAAAGAAGAGATATAAAGGCTTGTTTATCTCAAAAAATGATAAATAACAAATTACATTATTCTGTCATCATTTACGACGCTGTTCCCGGTGGCGCAGGACATTCGAGGCGTTTAGTAACTAAAGATGGTAAAATGTTATATGCTATTTTAATGTCGGCTTTGTGCAATATGAAACAATGTAACTGTGACCCTTCTTGCTATAATTGTTTGCGTAGCTATGAAAACCAAAAAATTCACGACCAACTTGATAGGAAATTAGCGGCTGAGTTTTTGAAACAATTTGAAGGCGAAATTAAGGTTATTGAAAAGATTAAAGATGAATACAAAAAGAAATTAAAAGTGACAAACAAAAATTCATCCATTAAATCCGAAACTTATGATGATATTTTTGATGAGTTTGGCAATGATGAAGTCGTAATAAGGTTGAGAGATACTTTTAAGTCTAAAAGTCTTGAAAAACCTGATTATGAATGGGTAGACTTTGATATTGAAGGTCAAACAGGATATGCCGATTTGCTTTGGGAAAGGAAAAAGCTTCTTCTTTTTGCGTCCGATAATCAAGAAGGTTATGCTATTGCAAAGCAAAGTGACTATAAGTGTTATTTGCTTGATGTCTCATTTAATATTGACGACTTCTTAAGTGATTTTTCGGAGGAATAAAAATGGCTATAATGATACCTAGCATACCTAATGATTTCCACCCAGAAAGCCGTGAAGGTGAATTATTTATAAGTTTACAAAAATTGCCTGACGATTATTACGTTTTTCATTCTTTTAGAATTATTAACATAATTGATAATGAATGGAAAGAAAACGAAATAGATTTTGTTGTTTTTAACAAAAACAAGGGACTACTTTGTATAGAGGCAAAAGCGGGAAAGGTCACTTGTCAAAATGGCATATGGTATTACGCTTCAGGCTTGGAGATGCGTGACCCGTTTCAACAAGTAAATTCAAACAAGTGGAAATTATTTAATCAGATTTATAATTTCTATCGCAATAATGAAATGCTTAAAAAGTGTAAAGTTTTAAGCGCTGTATGGTTCCCTTCTTTAGATTTGAACTGCTTAGAGCGAATGACTTTACCTCAACACGCAGATAAAGCCTTAGTTTTAACCGCAGAAGATATAGAAAACCCGTTAAAAACGTTAGAAAGGATTTTTAATATTAAAACAACAATTAAAGAAAGTGGCGAGATTATAGAAGTTTCTTCTGATTTACCTAAAGACCAAGCCGATTCTTTGTTGCAAAACATTTTGTGCCCGTCTTTTAATATTTTACCTTCTAAAACTTTGGAGATAGATTACAAGAAAGAAAAATTTAATGCTTTGATAAAAGAACAAAGTAATCTCTTAAACTATTTAGAAGACCAAAGAAGTGCTGTTATTAACGGGGCGGCGGGGACGGGAAAAACAATGATTGCTGTTGAAAAAGCTCGTCGTCACTCTGTTAAAGGAGAACAAGTTCTTTTCTTATGTTTTAACGTAAAACTTAAGGAATATTTGGAGTCTACATATGCTTATCCTAACGTTGAGTTTTACACGATTGATGGTTTTGCTAGTAAAATATGTAACACGGTTACGTCTGATTATGATGAGTTAGAAACTGAGCTTTATGAGTTATTTGAAAACGATAGATTTCCTTATCAACACGTTGTAATAGATGAGGGACAAGACTTTGGACAAGAACGAATGCATAGCGATACTATTTTTGAGTTGTTAGAAGAAATAGTTTTGTCGAAAGAAAATGGTTCTTTTTATGTGTTTTATGATAAATTACAACTTATACAAGGTTTTAGTATACCTAAGTTTATTGAGAAGGCTGATTGCCGCTTGATTTTGTATAAAAACTGTAGAAACACTAAAAAAATTGCAGAAACGTCGTTTAAACCATTAAAGAAAGAGCCTAAATTATTTGATTATGCGCTTGCCGGAGTACTTCCCGAATTATCTTTTATCACGAAAGAAAATATCAAAGAAAAGATTGATTTTACTATAAAACAAACTTTAGCAAACGGGATTAGGGATATTCAAATTTTAAGTTGTGCCCCTAGTGGTGAGAGTTTGTTGGATTCTTATATTAAAGATGGTTTTTATATCTATAAAGGTCGAAAAGTGCCTTTTACTACTTGTAGAAAGTTCAAAGGTCTTGAAGCCGATAAAGTAATTTTGGTGGATGTCAACAAAAACACTATTATAAATGATAATAAACTCTTTTATGTGGGTTCTTCTAGAGCAAGATTTGAGTTAAGTATTTTAGCGAATCTTACCGACAAAGATTGTGTTGAAGTGTTGCAGGCGTTCAATTCAACCGTAAAAAAGAACAATCCCCAACTAACTCTTTCAAAAATGTTAGGTTGTAAATTAATTTAAATTCTTAAAAAATACAGATGTCCAAGAACGTGGACATTTGACTGTTGACATTATGAAAAAGGTATGGTAGAATAAGAATACAATTGCGAACTTATGTTTGAATTGTTTCTATTGTGGGTATACATTATAGAGAGCTTGCCCATTATTCCTTCACTGACTAGGAAGTGATTATCGCTACGGCATAGAATCGTAGCGAAGAATTACTGTCGCTTCACCATAGGGTTGCCATTAGAAGAGTGACAATTCCTGCGACAGGCATATCAACCGTAAAAAAGCGGTTTGAAGTGTGGGTTTTATTGTTGTACAATTTTTCAAGTGCAACCTACAATTTAATAAGCGGAACTAATCCGCACGAAGAAGATTACCGTTGAACGGTCGATTGGCATTCGTGCGGATTTTTTTATTCTTAGACAAAAACAAGGAGGCTTTACTGTGTAAGAGAAATAGACAATTTAATACCGCGTTGCGGCTTATGCCGAAACGCATCTTAGGTCGGTGATGAAGAAATATCAGCGACCTTTTCTATGTAAAAAATCAGGAGGCTATATGAAAAACTACGAGCAATTTCGACCGCCATAAGCGGGAGAAAACTTTGAGGAAAAAGCAGAGCAAAACAGATAGCCATTGAGCAAAGTGTAGCACACTATACTTCCGAAACGGAAGTGTGTGCTCTGCGAGGCTGTGAATCCACTAATAAAACAGTCGGCAGAGATTATCTACACACTTTGCTCAATGAGTAAAAAAACAAATTTCAGGAGGAAAATCATCATTTCATATTTAGTGTGTCATATGGAGAAATATCATAAACAAGACGTTGCACCTATCGAAAAGGAAAACGAACGGGACGAGAATTACGAAGCGTCAAATCCACAGATAGACAGCGAGCGGACGAGAAACAATTATCGCTTTACGCCATATTTTGGGACAACTTATACGGAGTTTATAAACGGCAGAATTAAAGAGTTAGGCTTATCCCCGCGCAAGGATGCGGTAGTAATGAATTCTTTTGTGTTAGGCTCGGATAAAACTTTTTTTGACGGGTTAGCCAAGGTCGAACAGTATAACTTTTTCTCGGACTGTTACAAATTCTTTGCTGAACATTACGGCGAAGAAAATATTATCGCGGCGGTAGTGCATAACGACGAAACCACGCCGCATATGCACCTAAACCTAATGCCCGTAACAAAAGACGGCAGACTTTGCAGTAAACAACTTTTTGGCAAGCCGCAACTGCAACAGTTACAAACGGATTTTTACGAAACTGTCGGAAAACGTTGGGGCTTACAGCGCGGAAAAAAGGCAGTCAAAAGAAGCACCTTTCCACCGCAGAATTTAAGGCAAAAAAGATAATCGAGCAAGCGGAAGCGGTACGGGAGGAAAATCAGGTTTATGCGGACGCTTTAACCGAGGCAAAAAGTGGGAATATTCCGAGGAAACGTGGAAAGTTACAAGAACAAGTGATCGCTTTAACGGCAGACAACAACGACCTTTCAAAGAGACTTACAAAGTCTATGGACGAAACGCTCGAATATGCTCGAAAAGCAGAAACTTTGCAAAAGGAAAAGGAGAACAATTCCCATTATACCAACGTCGGCAAAGAACTTGCAAGGACAAATCCGACGGAATATCGACGTATAGTCCACGGAAAACCAAAAACAATCGGAAGTTTTTTCGATTCTGTTCTTTCGCTCTTTACCCCCGACGTCGTTCGGCAAGTCCCGAGGTTACAACAGATAGAAGCGGAAATCGAAGAAGAACGTAGAGAATATGAAAGGCATAACAAAAACAACAATTACAAATAAAAATTGGGAAATATCTTCCCCGTTCATAAAATGAGCTTGACTTCAAAATATAAAATTGTTATAATATGTATCAATACGATTTTATATTTTCGGAGGTTTAACTTAATGGAACGGAAAGAAGATACTCCCGTGCGTAAAACGCGTAGGAAGTACGAAGAAAAGAATAAAGAAAAGAGAAAGCAAGCGAGCGGCAATTTCGGAACGATGATACCGAGAGCCTTATATGATGAGATAAACGCTTTTCTCGAAGAAAACGGAATAACGAAAGTTCGGTTGATAAAAGAAGGCTATGAAGCCTTGAAAAATATGAAAAAAGACGGCAAATTATAAGCCGTCCTTCCTGCCGTTTTGCGTAAATAAATCATTGATAAGGAGATTATATTTACGGAAAACACGGCTAAAAACATAAATCAAAACAACAAACCTACGGCAAGCATATTCACTGTCTATAAAAAGGAGCCAAACGGAGAATATACGCGAACCCGCGAAAGAGTTCTCGGTAATACGGTTTATACCGTTATTGCCCACGAAAAACAGAACGTCGGCGTTACGGCGTTCGATATTACGAAAACGCTGATAGAACGGAATATAGACGAGGCGTTAAAACCTGCCGTTCGTATCACGGATCGGTTATCGTTTGAAAGTTGCAATTCGGGAGGTAATAAACAATGAATTTGCAACCGACAATTAAAAATAGAAAGACAAAAAGCACAGAAGAACAATGGACAGCCTGCTACTGCAGACTTTCCTGCGACGACGATTTAGACGGCGACAGCAACAGTATCCGCAATCAAAAAATGTTACTGCAAAAGTATGCGGATGAAAATCATTTGAGGAACGTAAGGTTTTACGTTGACGACGGATTTTCGGGAAGTAACTTTGAAAGACCTGATTTCAAACGGATGATGTCCGACGTTGAAGACGGCAAAATTTCTACTGTAATCGTAAAAGATATGTCCCGTTTCGGAAGAGATCATATTCTTGTGGGATATTACACGAAATATTATCTTGCCGAAGCCGACGTAAGATTTATCGCCATTTACGACCAAGTGGACAGCGAGAAAAATCCCGATGACGATATTACCCCGTTCAAGAACATTCTGAACGAGATGTACGCGAAGGACTGCAGTAAGAAAATCAAAGCGGTTTTCAAAGCCAAAGGCAACGCAGGAAAACATCTTGCAAGTATTCCACCGCTCGGATATAAGAAAGATCCCGAAAACAAGGAAAAATGGATTATAGACGAAAAGGGTGCTGAAATCGTAAGAGAAATTTTCAAGTTGTGCGTTCAGGGCTTTGGTCCGACGCAGATTGCAAGAATACTTACCGAAAGAGGCGTAGACACTCCTGTCGTTTATCTTCATAAAAACGGACTGCCGACGGCATTAAAAGTCAGAGAAGATTTGGAAGTTTGGAATCCAAGAAGTGTCGCGGATATTCTTGAAAATTTGGAATATACGGGATGCACCGTCAATTTCAAGTCGTATACGAAGTCGTACAAGTCGAAAAAACGCATTAACTTGCCGAAAGAAGACTGGGCAATCTTTGAAAACACGCAGGAAGCAATCATCGACAAGCAGACTTTTGAAACCGTTCAGAAAATTCGTCAGGCAAAACGCAGACCTACCGATATGGGCGAAATGAGTCCTCTTTCAGGACTGATTTACTGTGCCGATTGCGGACAGAAAATGTATCTTTGCCGTTGCACGACGATGAAACAAAAAGAATACTTCAACTGTTCGACTTATCGTAAAAAGAAGAAAAAATATTGCACTTCTCATCAGATAACGGTCGAAGTGTTGACTATTCTAATTCAGGACGATTTGCGACGAACAATTTATTTTGCGCAACAGCAAAGAGAAATGTTTTTGCAGACGTTACGAAAAAACGACGCGACAAGAACGGAAAAAGAACTGAAAGAGTATTCAAAGGAAATAAAAACATCGGAAGAGCGAATCGAAAGGCTGGATAAAATCATCGAAAGCCTTTACGAAGATAAAGTCGAAGGTAAAATTTCCGAAGAGCGATACTTAAAAATGAGCGACACATACGAAACCGAGCAAGCAGATTTGAAAGAACGGGTTAAAACGTTGAAGTCGGAAATTGCGAAAGCGAAAGAAGACGACGATAAAATTCTCGATTTTATGATGCTTATTTACAAGTATAACAGCTTTGAAGAACTCACGCCCGAAATACTGCGCGCATTCATCGAAAAGGTCGTTGTTCACGAAAAGACGAAAGTCGACGGACATTACAGACAAACGGTAGAAATCTTTTACAATTTCGTCGGAGCAATCGACCGACCGATATGGGGAGACGAACTCTTTGGAGAAGATGACTAAAACCAACAAACAGTAAGAGAAAAGGCGTGGCTTCACGCCACGCCTGACTCTGAACATGCGACTTACCGAAAAATTCCCTATGGAAACAGCGGTAAAACCCGATTCTTTTTTTTCTCTCTGGTGAATTATACTATTAAGTGCAACAGGTGAGGAAGAAAAAAAGGAGTTCATACAAATCTGTGGTAAAATAGAGTTTGTGTTGCACTTGATTTGACAATTCATCATTCTAAATATTGCGCATGCGATGTGTGCGGCATCGGTGAGGTCGTCAAAGTTGTCGGCTGCGCGCGGAGGCGTTCTAATTTTCCATATTTCGACATAAAATGAACTATCGTACAAAGCGGGGGAATCGTTTATGTGGGAGTATATGGAGCGCCGGGCGCTGGCCTGTGCACAGTACATTTTGGATACGGGCTGTACGGTGCGCGCCTGCGCGGCGCATTTCGGCGTAAGCAAATCGACCGTCCATAAAGATGTGACGGAGCGGCTTCGTGAGGTCGACCTTGCGGCATGGCAGGAGGTACGGCAGGTGCTGGATAAAAATCTTGCAGAGCGGCATCTGCGCGGCGGCGACGCCACGCGCCGCAAGTATGAGCAGAGGACGGCCGAAGCGGTCGAAAATTTGCGATCATGATCGGGCGGAAGGGCCGCTTTATGGAAATGAGCGGCATGTTCTCTTTTTGGATGAAGGGGAAAGAGATGCCGGCAACATAGGGAAGGCCTTTGCAAAACCTGCGCACGATTTTCTTGTCATTTCCCGCCGTTTGTGATATAATACGGGGTAACCAAAGTGTAAAGGATGCGGTTTGTTTTTTTCATAAACAAACCGCACGAGGAATACCTATGGCAAAGTTTATGGGGATCGACGTCGGGTCGACCACCGTCAAAGTGAGCGTGCTCTCCGAGTCGCTCGAAATTTTATATACCAGCTACGAGCGGCATTTCGCGCGCGTCAAGGAATGCGTGCTCGCGCAGCTTTCCGTCGTCAAAGAGAAGTTCGGCGGGGATTTTCATGTCTGCATCACCGGCTCTGCGGGGCTGGGCCTCGCCGAGCGCAGCGGCGTTCCCTTCGTGCAGGAAGTGCAGGCGGCCTTTACGGCCATCCGCAGATACTATCCGGATGCGGATGCCTCCGTCGAACTGGGCGGCGAGGACGCAAAGATCATCTTCATCACCGGCGGTACCGAGCAGCGCATGAACGGCAGCTGCGCGGGCGGTACGGGCGCCTTTATCGACCAGATGGCGACGTTGCTCAATATCTCCGTCTCCGAGATGGACGAGCTTTCCCTGCATGCCGGGCGGGTGTATCCCATCGCCTCCCGCTGCGGCGTTTTTGCCAAGTCAGATATCCAACCCCTCCTCAATCAGGGGGCGCGCAAGGAGGATATCGCCGCCAGTATCTTTCAGGCGGTGGTGGATCAGACGGTCGCCGGCCTCGCGCAGGGGCGGCGCATCAAGGGCAAGGTGCTCTTTTTGGGCGGCCCGCTCTACTTTCTGAAAGGGCTGCGCCGCGCTTTCCGACAGACGCTTGGTTTGGATGAAGAGCACGCCGTCTTTCCGGAAAATGCTCCTTCCTTTATGGCGATCGGCGCGGCACTGTACGCCGCCAACGTAGAGGCGATGCCCATCGATGAGATCATCGGGCGCATTGAAAGCGCGCAGAACAGCGACGACATCGTGACAGGCGAACCGCTCTTCCGCGATCAGGCCGAATATGACGCCTTTGTTGCCCGTCACAAGGCGCACGACCTCGCCTTCGAGGACATCCGCACCTATCGCGGCGACGCTTACCTCGGCATCGACAGCGGGTCGACGACGACCAAGCTCGTCCTCGTCACGCCCGACAGCAAGCTCTTATACCAGCATTATCAGTCCAATAACGGCCAGCCTCTCGATATCGTCGTCGAACGGCTGCGCGAGATCTATGCGCTGGGTGAGGGGCGCATCCGCATTGCTGGCGCGGCGACCACCGGCTACGGGGAGGACCTGATCAAGGCCGCCATCAAGGCAGATTTCGGCATCGTTGAAACGGTCGCGCACTTCAAGGCGGCGCTGTATTTTAATCCGAAGGTCGATTTCATCATCGATATCGGCGGGCAGGACATCAAGTGCTTCAAGATCAAAAACGGCGCCATCGACAATATCATGCTCAACGAGGCCTGCTCTTCCGGCTGCGGCTCCTTCATCCAGACCTTCGCCAGGGCGATGGGCATGGAGATAGACGAATTTTCCAAGCTCGGCCTGTTCGCCAAGCATCCCGTAGAGCTGGGCAGCCGCTGCACCGTGTTCATGAATAGCTCTGTTAAGCAGGCGCA
>DVLO01000019.1 GCA_018715495.1 Candidatus Limihabitans stercoravium
AGATGGTTTTTACGCATATCCAGTATAACACAAAGTTTGAATTCTGGACTATACTTTCTGTTAAATCTCTGTTTTCTTGCCATAAAAAATGTGTACCTCCAAAAGTGTCTAACTTTTGGGGTACACATCAACTACTTTCGGTGCGTTTTTGATTTGTATGTGTGCAGTAAGCTTTTTAAATTACGATAGCTTACAACTGTTAAGGTGAATTTAAAAGATCATTGACTTAGTCGGTGGTATTGTTTTCCCGATTACATGTCTGCTTGTGCATATGTGCGGTAAAGTGAAATTGCTGTTGTTGAGAAAAATCGAATTAACTACATTTTAACCGCTGTGTAAATTGTCTTTTAAAGTGTTTCAATATGCAAGTGTGACTTAACAAAAAAAGCGGTGTTGAAACAACACCGCAATGTTCAGATGACAAATCCCAGACTGATCAGCAGGGCATTGTTTATCTTTTGCATGAGCTGAGGCGGAAGTTCGCCTATCTTGTCCTTGATTCGGCTTTTGTCAATGGTACGTATCTGTTCCAGCAGTACAATGGATGTCTTTGGCAGGCAACATTCGTCCTTTGGCAGTTCAATGTGTGTGGGCAACTTTGCTTTTTCCAGTTTGCTGGTAGTTGCCGCCGCAATGATGGTAGGGCTGTATTTGTTGCCCACGTCGTTTTGCAACACAAGTACAGGGCGTATTCCTCCCTGTTCGCTACCTATCACGGGATTGAGATCTGCGTAGTAAAGTTCGCCACGTCTAATCATGCGATTGCTCCTTTGTTGAGTTAGAATACGCAGTACATTCCTTGTATTATATTATGTATCGGTTGCTGCGTCTGTTACTAGTGTTTCCATTTGCGGTGCACTTTATACAGAAAAAAAAGACTTGCTTTTGTTTTTTAAGCAAGTCCTTTTGTTAATTTTTTTGATGTACGTGGCATGTTTTTCTGTTAAAAATTGAAATTGCGTTCGATTTCTTCTTTTAGTGAACGTGTGCAGACAATCAGCACAACGGCAAGATTTAACAGTGCGGCGAAAAAGATTACAACAGTGTGAGTATCCTGAATTTCAACGCCCATGCTGCCGGCAATCCAGAATACAATCTGTGGCAACAGTGCCCAGAACGTGACAAAAGCAAGCGTACTGAACAATCCCTTGTCTTCGTAACGTCTCACGGCAATCAGTACATCTACAAGCACGACCCCGGCAACGTAAATCCAGGGTAGTACGTAGGTCAGCACAAACCATTGGTAGTTCATTCGTGTGACGGCAAGTTCCATTCCGAAAGCTACAATTGTCAGTACAACAATGTCTGTCTTGATTTGTGAAATCAGTTTTGCTTTTTCGGCAATGGGGGCAAGTACACAGAAAATGGTGATCATCCCGCCCATTATGACGTAGGACGACCAATTGGAAGAGGGCGACAACAACAGGTTAAGCACAACGCACAGTATTATTGCCGACATCAGTATTTTGTTTATTTTCGTTTTAAGAAAGTTTACCTTGTGTATTACGCTGATTTTGGGTAAAGCAACCTTTGTGTCCATTTCTTTGTATGCGGCGCAGTTGTCGTTATCGTTTGCGCTGTCAAGGTAACTTCCGCACAACGGACAGTTTGTCATTGCGTTGTGAACGTTTACATGGCAGTCTTTACAGTATTTCATTTTTGTTCCTCTATCAATTCCGTTTCTATCGCAAGGTCAATTCCTTCCTCTGACAAAGTGCGGTAGAAAAACTGCGGACACAGACTGTCCTTGTTGCCGTTGGTTACAACTATCGTACACACGTTGTTAAATGTTGAACAGGAAAAACTGAGTGATGGCAGGCTTTCCTGACCTAGCTGAAATTCGTAGCGGTAGATGTGTTCCTTGAACATTTCAGGTGCAGTAACAACGCCAAGATTTGAGAATGTTGAACTGTTGATGACTCCGCCTCCACGTTGTGAGCAAACTGCCTGTATTGCCAGTTTCTTGATTCCAAGTGGCACGGCTTTAAGCAAGGGGTGGTGTGCGGAAAAGTAGTTTTGACTTACAATGGAAACAAAGTTTTCCTTGTTGAGTTGCTGTTGTTCCTGACTCTTGATATCTTCTACAACTTCCTGCAATGTCTGTTGATTGTGGTAAGTAAATGTCAGGTAGTTTGTGAAGTTACGAAGTGTGTGCATGGAAAAAATCTTTCGCAGATTTACCGGAACCATCAGCACAATGGGACGTTTGTCCTTGGGGCAGACAACCTCCGAATACTTGTTGAGAGCAATTAAGGCAGCTGCGCACAACAGTTGATTGACTGTTGCTCCCATGCTTTTAGCAACTGACTTGAGTTGACTTGCGTCACAGATTCCACGGTAGGGTATAAAGTCGTTGTCCTGCAATTTTTGTCCGACAATTTTTCTTGCCTTTACTGTTTTGGGCGCTTTGCCTATGGCTGATTTGTCGGCAATTTTAGGAATGTTGTCGGCAAGTTCATCAAACTTTGGTTTGTCACGGTATTCAAGACAATTTTCCGTGCGTTGAACATTGTATCCCAGGCGTTCGAAATATCTTGTCAGTAGGGTATTGAAAAATATAACCCCGCCCGAACCGTCTGTTGCGCTGTGGAAAAATTCTACCGAAATTGCGTTGTTGTAGTACATTACACGCACCTGACTGTGTTTGTTGTCAATGTTCATCGGACGACAGGGAAGTTGACTGCGTTGCGTCACTACAATGGGATACAGCGGCTTGTCAATGTACGGCCAGAAAAATCCCCATTTTACACAGCCCGTCATTGTGGGGAAGCGGTTGAAAATATCGTTTACGGCTTCCTGCAGTACAAAAGGTTGTACACGTTCTTTAAGTTGTACCGACAGACGGAAGTTGCTTCGCCCTTCGGAAGTTGCAATCATCGGGTAAAGCAGTGCGTCGTTGTCCAGTTTGTACCAGTCAATAGATTTGTTCAGTTGCTTTTTTGCAAGCTGGTAAAGTTTGTACTGGGTACTGTTTTTGTACTGTTCCCTTTGCTTTCTGCGGCGTGCAATTGCGCTGTCGTACAGTTTCTTTGTCTTCTTTTGCTGTTTTTGTAGTGCTTTGTTTTGTTTTTTCTGTTCTTTTGCCGATCTGCGTGCTTCAAGGCGTGTTGCTTTGTCAACACGTTTCTGTTCAATTCTTTGTGTTTTTTGCAGTTTTTTCATTTCTTTTTGTTCTTTATTCATTGAAGCACCACGTAAATGTTTTGTGTTAAATTAAATTATATCACACACGGTGAAAAAATAACACAGTTTATTTAAAAAAAGTTGAATACAAGCCATGATATTTTTGCAAATGGGATATCACTTGGCGTTGTACACTTTACTACAAAATCAGCCAATTTTTACACTGTCTATATATTTGACACATTGTCCTTAAAAGAGTAAAATTAGATAGTGACAAAATGAGGAGTATTGCTCAGTTGCAGTACTACAAAGGATGACAGATGAACAATCTATTTTTAGCGAATATTTTATTCGGCAGTGAGTTGTTCGGCTTCGGATACGAAGGCGGAAGACCTGCTGTATTTATTTTCAATTACCCGATTTACCTTTACGCAATAATCATTGTGACAGGTATGTCCATTGCAATTGCTCTGACTGCGTATTTTTTCAAAAAGCGTGGTTACGATCCATATGACGTGTGCGAATACGCATTGGCAATCATTCCGTTTGCTATTCTTGGTGCAAGACTGTACGTATTTGTGTTCCCGTGGGATGGCTCTGCAATTGGGGACTGGTCGGGATTCTTTACCGATTTCCGCAACGGCGGATTGGGTATTTACGGTGGTGTCATCTTCGGTTACATTGCAGGTTACATCGTTGTAAAGATCAAGAAACAAGACATGCGAATTGTTGCCGACAGCATTATGCCGGGGTTGTTTATTGCGCAAAGTATCGGTCGTTGGGGCAACTTCGTCAATCAGGAAGCCTACGGTCCCGTGATCACCAATCCCGATTTGCAGTGGTTCCCGTTTGGCGTAAACATCAACGGGACATGGCATTACGCAACATTCTTCTACGAAAGTCTTGGCACGTTTATAGGATTTGTTGCCTGCCTGTTTATTGTCAGAAGTAAACACTATAAACTTGGTTGGCTTTCGGCGTTTTACGGAATTTACTACGGTATTGTAAGACTTTTTGTAGAAGGTCTGCGTACCGACAGTTTGTACTTGTGGATAGGTTCAACCATGACAGACATCAAGATTTCACAGCTGGTGTCAGTGGTGGCAATTCTGCTTGGATTCTTCACCCTTTCGGTCATTTACCGCAAGGAGTTGCACAGCCTGTATTCTAAACTGTTCAAGAGTGAGCGCCAGGAAGTTTCCGTTTCACGCTACATTGTGGCGGTAGTTTGTGCGGTAAGTGTAGCAATTGCGGTTGTGATGTTTGTGTTGGGAGGCGAAACACGTTTCCTTATCGGATTGCTGTTCAGCCTGATTGCTCTTTACAGTTTTGTGGGTGTATTTGCACTGCATGACAGGTTGAAGTTGTATTGTGACAAATGCGGCAAACGCAACGAACCTGCCGAAGGTGTTATTTCCGAAACAGAACAACTTACTATAAAGAAATACGTTCTCATTGCAGCAATTGCGGTAACGGCAGTGTGCGCACTGGCATGTATTGTCAGCGGCATTGTGACGGATGTTCCCAACCAGATTGTATTGGGCGTTGCTTTTGCCGGATTGTGTGCTGCTTGTTCGATATCTCTCTACTCAACAACGGGCAAGCTGCAAGGGGCAAAGTGTGATCTCAAGGCTAAGACTCTTGAATGTCAATGTGAATGTGGCAACACGTATCAAGTTAAATTAAACAAATTTCTTTTGTTTATATTCCCGTACAAGGTTTATCGCAGTTACGGTATTGAGGGGCTGACGGAATACGTTGACCCTGAGGCTGAGGAACGCAAACGCAAAAAGGCTGAGCGCAAACAAAAGAAGAACAATCAATAATTGAAGGGGGAAAAACTAATGCGAAATCTCACTCTGATGACCGATTTCTACGAACTGACAATGATGTACGGCTATTTCTTGCAGGGTAAGCAGGATGAAATTGCCACATTCGATTTGTTCTTCCGCCCCTTTGAGGAAAGCAACTTCTGCGTTGTGGCAGGATTGGAACAGGCAATTGAATACATTACAAATCTTCACTTTACCGATGACGACATAGAGTATCTGCGCAGTACAGGTGCTTTCAACGACGCATTTTTGAAATGGCTCAGAGATTTCAAGTTTACAGGTTCTATCAGGGCTATGGAAGAGGGCAGTATTGCTTTTCCCAACGAACCTCTGATGATTGTAACAGCGCCGATATGTCAGGCGCAGTTGATGGAAGCGGCATTGCTCAACATCATCAACTTTCAGACGCTGATTGCAACTAAGGCACGCCGTGTGACGGCTGCTGCAAACGGTGCGGGCGTTCTGGAATTCGGACTTCGCCGTGCTCAGGGGCCTGACGCTGCAATTTACGGTGCAAGAGCCGCAGTTATAGGCGGATGTTCTTCAACAAGCAATGTGTTGTCGGCACAGATGTTTGGTTTCCAGCCTAAGGGCACTCATGCTCACAGTTGGGTTATGTCCTTCCCGTCGGAACTTGAAGCATTCATGGCGTATGCCGATACCTATCCCGACGGATGTCTGTTGCTTGTTGACACCTACGATACATTGAAGAGCGGTGTACCCAACGCAATCAAGGTGTTCGACTATTTGAAGAGCAAGGGACACAAACCAATGGGAATTCGTCTGGACAGCGGCGACCTTGCTTATCTTTCCAAACAGGCACGCAAGATGCTTGATGAGGCAGGACACAGCGATTGCCTGATTTTTGCAAGCAGTGACATTGACGAATACGTATTGATGTCCTTGCGTGAACAGGACGCTAAAATCGACGTGTTCGGGGTGGGAACCAAGATGATCACCAGTCACACAACGCCCAGTCTTGGCGGTGTTTACAAGATCTGCAACATCCACAGCGACGGTGTGGATTATCCCAAAATGAAGATTTCCGACAACCCTGTCAAAATTACTAATCCCGGCGTCAAGACGGTTTACCGTCTGTTTGAAAACAGCACAAACAAGGCAATTGCCGATGTCATCTGCCTTGCCGATGAAGAAATCGACAACAGCAAGAGTTACACAATCACTCACCCCGTTGAAAGATGGAAGTCAATGGTGTTGACCGATTTCTACGCTAAAGACCTGTACACCGACATATTTGTCGACGGAAAGTTGGTGTACACCTGTCCTACCGCAATGCAGTCGCAGGCAAGGACAAAGCAAAACCTTGACGGTTTCTGGGAAGAATACAAGCGTCTTCAACGTCCCCACATCTACAAGGTGGACCTGTCCGACCGACTGTATCAATTAAGACAAAATCTGATAAGCGAATCTCGCAAAAGTGTGGTAAAATGAAATTCAATTCGGTATTTTTTGGATATGACAAAGAACAAGTGGATAACTACATTCAACAACTGACGGACAAGTACGATCAGAACTTTGCCGAACAGAAAGAACGTATTTTTTCCCTTGTAGAAGAAAATCAGCAACTTTCCGATCAACTCAAGCAGTACAAGATTGACGAACAGGCAATCACCAAGTCGCTTGTTGAATCGCAGAAACTTGCCGACGAATTGAAAAACGACGCTGAAAAGTTTTCGCAGATAGCATTAAATCGTGCCAAGGTTTTTTACGCAACGTGGCAAGCATACGCAATGACATTGTTGTCAACGCTGTCCGATGAAGAAATGAAACAGTTTACCGCCCTTCACAAGCGCATGGAAAACATAATCAATGCCTTTGAAGGTGCAAACGTAGCAACTGACGCAACATTGGTAATGGCACATGAGAAAGTGGAAGAAACATTGCCTTCCGACGCAACAATGCACTGTATAGACAGCAACAATCAAGGAAATAGTGACAGTCAGGAAAACTTCAAGAACCCTGTGAAAAAGGTTGAGGCGGCTTCGGGAGAGGCAATCGACCTGAAGGAAATATTGAAGCCCGAACAGTCTCTGGAAGACTTGTGCAAGGATTTGGGTCTTATCTGATCTGATTAACAACGGGAACAGCGTTGCTGTTCCCTTGGACTTTTTAAAGGAGTTTTATGTGGGAAATTGTTGAACATGCATTGCTTGACACATTGAAGATGTTGCCCTTCCTTTTTGTGTTGTATGTGCTGATAGAGTTGCTGGAAACAAATAGCAAGGCACGCAGTCGCACAATCAGGCTTTTGAACGGCAGGTACGGTGTAGCAATGGCAAGTGCAGTGGGTGTAGTTCCGCAGTGCGGGTTTTCCGTCATGGCAAGCGACTTGTATTTAAGAAACTACATCAGGGTAGGTACGCTGATTGCAGTGTTCGTGGCAACAAGCGACGAAGCGTTGCCTTTGCTTCTTGCCAATCCCGAAACTTTCGTTGACGGTTGGATAGTGGTGGCAGTCAAGATTGTGTACGCTTGCATTCTTGGATACGCAATAAATATTTTTGATAAACGACAACTTGACATTCCTGCCGATGACAGTCATGAAAGTCATCAGGGCTGTTGTCATCACGAAATGGACGACAGCAAGAAGGGCGGCGTGTGGGCGTTTTTCAAACACCCTGTAATACACACAGTCAAGATTACAGTGTATCTGATTGTGATCAACATTGTGTTCGGTGCTTTGATGCACCTGTACGAACAGCAGATTGCCCAATTTATGGCACAGGCAAGGTATCTTCAGCCCGTTGTGTGTTCCCTTGTGGGATTGATTCCCAATTGTGCATCAAGTGTGGTAATAACACAGTTGTATTCTTCAGGCATCATCACAATGGGGGCAATGATCAGCGGATTGGTGACCAACAGCGGTATTGCGTTGACTGTGCTTTTCCGCAAGACAACGAAGATAAAGGAAGCCCTGTTGATTACCGTTGCAATGTACGTAGCAGGTGTTGTTATCGGGTTGTTGTGGACATTGATTATTTGACACAAGTCGCACAGAGTAGTGACTCTGTGCGCTATCTTTATTAACTGATGATTTGGTTGAAACTATGAACGAATCTTGTCAGCATCAGTAAAAACGGTGGATTCTACGACGCAGTCCAGCGTTCAAAGTCGGTTGTATGTTGAATGGGTAAACACTAAGTACAACACGTGAAAGGATGATTTTTGACAGTAAAAAAGACGCTTTCAGAAGTGAAAGCGTCTTTTTGTTTTCAGGCTTTAATTAATACATGTCTCCGCCCTGGGGAGCAACCGGTTGAGGAGGTTGCGGAATATCGCAAACGGCACCTTCAGTTGTAAGCAGTGTACCTGCAACGCTTGCAGCATTTTGCAATGCCGAACGTGTAACCTTGGTGGGGTCGATGATACCTGCAGCCATCATGTCGCAGTAACGGTCGTTCAATGCGTCGTAGCCGTATGTGGGGGACTTCTTGCTCATGACGTTGTTTACAACAACTCCGCCGTTTACGCCTGCGTTTTCAGCAATTTGCTTGATGGGGGCTTGCAATGCGTGAAGGATGATGTTAGCGCCTGTCTTTTCGTCGCCCTTCAAGGAGTTAGCCAGTTTCTTGACAGCATTTACAGCGCACAGCAGTGCAACGCCGCCGCCGGGAACGATACCTTCTTCAACAGCTGCACGTGTAGCGTTCAATGCGTCTTCGATACGAAGTTTTCTTTCCTTCATTTCAATTTCGGTAGCAGCACCTACATTGATTACTGCAACGCCGCCTGCAAGTTTAGCAAGACGTTCCTGGTACTTTTCCTTTTCGTAATCGCTTGTTGTTTCAGCCATCTGGTTGCGGATCTGTCCTACACGGTGCTGAATTGCTTCGACTGAGCCTGCGCCCTCAACGATGATGGTGTTATCCTTGTCAACCTTGACTTGTTTAGCACGACCAAGCATGTCGATTGTAGCACTCTTCAGTTCAAGACCGACTTCTTCGGTGATTACCTGACCGCCTGTAAGGATAGCGATGTCTTCAAGCATTGCCTTTCTTCTGTCACCGAATCCCGGAGCCTTGACGGCAACGCATGTGAAGGAACCACGAAGTTTGTTCAGGATAAGTGTTGTAAGAGCTTCGCCTTCAACGTCTTCAGCGATGATGAGCAGTTTAGCTCCCATTTTTACAACCTGTTCAAGTACGGGCAGGATTTCCTGAATGGTGGAGATCTTCTTGTCTGTGATCAGGATGTAAGGATTGTCAAGATCGGCTACCATCTTGTCAAGGTCAGTTGCCATGTAAGGGGAAGCGTAGCCTCTGTCGAATTGCATACCTTCAACAATGTTGAGTTCGGTACGCATTGTCTTGCTTTCTTCTACGGTGATGACGCCGTCGTTTCCTACCTTTTCCATTGCGTCGGAGATGAGCTGACCGATGTTTTCGTCACCTGCGGAAATGCTTGCAACCTGTGCAATTGATTGTTTGCCCTGTACAGGAGTGGACAGGTTCTTCAATTGTTCAACGCACACATCAACAGCCTTGTCAATACCTTTACGCAAAATGATGGGATTTGCACCTGCTGCAACGTTCTTGCTGCCTTCGTTGATGATTGCCTGTGCAAGCACAACAGCGGTGGTAGTGCCGTCACCTACAACGTCGTTAGTCTTGGTGGAAACTTCCTTTATGATTTGTGCACCCATGTTTTCGAAGCTGTCTTCCAGTTCGATTTCCTTAGCGATGGTTACTCCGTCGTTAGTAATCAACGGAGAGCCGAACTTCTTTTCCAATACAACGTTTCTGCCCTTGGGGCCGATTGTGATCTTTACTGTATTTGCAAGTTTGTTTACGCCTTCTTCAAGACTCTTTCTTGCGTCTTCGGCGTACTTGATTTGTTTAGCCATTTTTCAACATCTCCTTGTTATTCTACTATTGCCAAAATATCGCTCTGGCGGATGATTGTCACTGTTTCGCCGTCCAGCTTGAACTGACTGCCCGAATACTTGCTGTACAAAACCTTGTCGCCGGGTTTTACAATCATCTTTACTTCAACGCCGTCAACATTGCCGCCTTCGCCGACAGCAACAACAACAGCGATTTCCTGCTTTTCCTTAGCCTGTGAGGGCAGGAAAATACCGTTTTGTACGGTTTCCTTTTCTTCCAATTCCTTGACAACTACCTTGTCAAACAACGGTTTCAACTTCATTGTATATCATACCTCCTGTATAATCTGCGGAAATTTAGCACTCTCTCTTTCAGAGTGCTAACTATATTATACCCTATATTTTTTAAAAGTCAAGACAATTGTGACGTCAAATCACAATTTTTTTTGTCGAATGTTAAATGGTGGAATGGACGTTTTAACAGATGTATATATATGTAGGAAATTTACAGTAAATTTCTGTTTGCAAGATGAATTGTCAAATCAAGTGCAACAGTTAGAGAGATTTTCAAGAAACAAATCTTGCGGTGTATGGTAATTTAAAACTTTCTTGGGCCTGGCGTTGATCAACGCCAGGTTCTTTTTCAGAGTTGCAGGGC
>DVLO01000020.1 GCA_018715495.1 Candidatus Limihabitans stercoravium
GAGACGCTGAAGGCGGTTACAAGGAAGGCGCATTGTATTTCACAGGAACATCCGGTGTTGCAAGTAAGGTTGCAACAAGTAAAAATGCAATCGGTTACATTTCATTGGGATCGGTTGACGACACAATCAAGTCATTGTCCGTAAACGGTGTTGCTCCCTCTGCCGAAACAGTAATCAGCGGTGAGTACTCAATTCAAAGACCCTTTGTAATCATGACAAACAAGACAACAACATTGACAGCAGTAACAGCAGACTTCCTGAACTTCTTGAAGAGCAGCACTGCACAGGAAATCGTTACAGAAGAAAAGGCTGTTTCATTGACAGATGAAACACAACGTAACGCTCCCGTAACAGAATACTCTCCCTTGACTACAGCTCCAGAAGGCGACCTTACAATCAAGGTAAGAGGTTCAACATCAATGGCAGATCTTATGGACGCTCTTGTTGGTAAGTACATCGAACTCAACCCCTGGATGAAGCAAAGTAACTTCCAGATTGACCTTCAAGGTTCTTCTACGGGCAGAAGTGCAGTTGACGCTGACACAGTAGGTAACGTAATCGGTATGGCAAGTTCTGCTGAAAAGTCCGATACCCCCAGAAATTACTTCAACATAGCACTTGACGCAGTTGCAGTAATTGTAAACAAAGACAGCACTCTTACAAATATCACACTTGAACAACTGTTTGACATCTACACAGGTGCAATCACAAAGTATTCGGAATTGGTAGGTTGAGACAGTGACTGGTGCTAAGGTAAAAGAATGCCTCAGTAAAGTACTTTTCATGACGGCGGCGGTGATTTGTATCATCGCCGTTGTAACTATATTTGTATTTATTGTGGCAAAGAGTATTCCCGCATTGAGCAAGATAGGCGTTTTCGACTTCATCTTCGGCGATGTGTGGAATCCCAACGGTGATGACGTTTACGACCAGGCCATCAGCGGTAAATACGGCATACTGACAATGATTGTTGGGTCAATATACTCAACAGTGGGCGCAGTATTGGTTGGTGGCACATTGGGATTTTTTACTGCCGTATTTCTTTCAAGATTCAGTTCCAAGAAGGTCAAGAAGATCTTCGGGACTGTAATCAATCTGCTTGCAGGCATACCGTCGGTAGTGTACGGCTTTTTCGGAATGTATGTGATGATTCCGCTGTTTTCGGGTATTTCTCCCACCGCAGACGGCAGCGGATTGTTGGTGACATCACTTGTTCTGGGCATCATGATTTTGCCCACAGTCGTTGCATTGTCCAAGACCAGTCTTGACGCCGTTCCCCAAAGTTACTACGAAGGCGCAAGGGCATTGGGCGCAACGCACGAACAAGCCGTATTCCGCACGGTAGTGCCTGCTGCAAAATCAGGTATCACTGCATCCATTATCCTGGGCGTGGGCAGAGCAATCGGAGAAACAATGGCGGTCATCATGATTGCCGGAAACAGTCCTGAGTATCCGGGCGGATTGTTCGGAAGTTTCAGAACACTTACAGCCAACATAGTGTTGGAAATGGGATATGCAGGGGAAGTGCAGATGGGTGCGTTACTTTCTACGGGCGTGGTTTTGTTGGTGTTTATTGCAATCATCAACCTTCTTTTCGGATTGGTGATGAGCGAAAAAAGAAAACAAAAAAACAAAGTACGTACATCTAAAATTGAAATAAAACAGGATTTTTCCAAGGCGGGAAAATACATCAGCTGGGCAACGGCTGTGTTTGTTGCCATTGTACTTGTGCTGATACTTGGATTTATCTTTATAAAGGGAATTCCGCACATCAAGTGGGATTTTCTGTTCAGCAATTATAGCTACGGCGGTGAACCAAGCATCGGTCCTGCAATTGTAGCAACGCTGATGTTGATAGTTATCAGTATTGTCATTTCCGTACCGTTGGGTATCGCAACTGCGGTCTATCTGAATGAGTACACACAGAAGGGCAGCAGGCTTGTGCGGCTGGTGCGCAGCGCAATTGACGTATTGAGCGGTATTCCGTCCATTGTTTACGGTTTGTTTGGATCTCTTACATTCGTTGTGTGGTTCGGCAATGCAACAAGCATTCTTGCAGGTGGATTTACCATCAGTATAATGTTACTGCCCGTTGTGGTGCGTTCTACCGAAGAAAGTTTAAAGACCGTTCCCGACAGTTTCCGTGAAGGTTCGCTGGCATTGGGTGCAGGTAAAGTCAGGACAATATTTAAGGTTGTACTTCCATCGGCATTGCCCGGTATCTTCTCTGCCGTAATTCTTGCGGTAGGCAGGGTGGTCAGCGAAACAGCACCCTTGGTGTGGACAATGGGGTCGGTAATTCAACCCATGCCCGAAGGCTTTTTGAGCGGTGGTGCGTCGTTGGCGGTTGCGTTGTACGCCCTTGCAAGTGAGTATAAGTACATGAATCAGGCATATGCCACGGCATGTGTACTGATGGCAATCGTTCTGATATTAAACACGGTAGCCGACATCATTTCTTCCCGTTTGCAGAAGAAGTTACAAGGAGAAAACAATGTTTCAAAGAAAAAATAAAACAGATGTCAAATCTTTGCCTCAATTCGGCAACAGTATCAGCGTAAAAAAAGCCAACCTGTTTTATGGCGATTTCCATGCTTTAAAGGACATCAGCATTGAAATTCCTGCCAATCAGATTACGGCTTTTATAGGACCGTCGGGTTGCGGTAAGTCAACGTTTTTGAAGTGTTTCAACCGCATGAACGACCTTGTTGAAGGATGTCACATCAGCGGCGAATTTAAGATTGGCGATACTGACATCTACGGCAACGTTGACATCAACGAATTGCGTAAAAACGTCGGCATGGTGTTTCAGAAACCCAATCCCTTCCCAATGAGCGTGTACGACAACATTGCTTACGGACCACGTACTTTCGGAATACGTAAACGCAGTCAGTTGGATGAAATTGTAGAGCGTTCGCTGACGCAGGCGGCAATGTGGGACGAATTGAAGGACAGACTGAACAAGTCGGCATTGGGTCTGAGCGGCGGACAACAACAACGTCTGTGCATTGCAAGAGCATTGGCGGTAGAACCAAAGATACTGTTGATGGACGAACCGACAAGTGCTCTTGACCCCATTTCGACAAGCAAGATTGAGGAGTTGTGTTCTGAACTCAAAAAACAGGTTACAGTGGTAATCGTAACGCACAACATGCAGCAGGCGGTAAGAATTTCCGACAAGACGGCATTTTTCCTTTTGGGTGACCTTGTGGAATACGGCAACAGCAAGGAAATGTTTACAATGCCACGTGACAAACGCACGGAAGACTACATTACAGGGAGATTTGGTTGATGAGAAAACAATACGATTTAGAACTCTTGTCCTTGAAGAACAAGATGTCGGAAATGTACATCCTGATGGAACAGTCCATAAAAGACACAGTAGAGTGCATTGCTACATGCAACAAGACAATGGCGAAAGAAGTTGTGTTGCGTGACAAGGACATTGACATTTTGAACGAAGAAATACAGCAACTGTGTTTTCGTCTTATACTGACAGAGCAACCCGTTGCGCAGGATTTACGTACAATTTCTTCGGCAATGAAGATGATCACCGACATGGAACGCATCGGGGACCACGCACAGGACATCTGCGAAATCATCCTTGAAAGTCCCGAAGACGGACTTGCGCTTGATTACGGTCACATTTCCCAGATGGCGTCGGCAGTGCTTTCCATGGTTAGAGACAGCATACACGCATTCGTGTCAGGCGACATTGCACTGTGCGAAAGTATCGGCAGGTACGACGACGTTGTGGACGACCTTTTCCAAAAGGCGAAGATTGACGTCATTCAGCTCATACGCCACGATGTAAATTACAGCGAAAAGGCTCTTGACCTCTTCACCATTGCTAAGTACTTCGAACGTATCGGCGATCACGCAACAAATATTGCAGAGTGGGTAATGTTTTCCATTACGGGTGAACACCCTTCATTGCAATAGCCGTTGTTTGGTTGCATTTTTCGGTTTTTGTAGTAAAATAAAAGTATCATGAAATCTAACACAGTATTTTTATTGGAAGACGATCAGGACATCGGCGAAGTCGTACAGTGCGCACTGGACATCAATTCCATTCGTTGTCGGGTGTTTACCGAAATCAAGCAACTGTACATGGCGCTGAAAGAAACAGTACCCGAAGTGTGTCTGTTGGACATCATGTTGCCCGATGGCAGCGGTCTTGACGCATTGCAGTATATCAAGAGAAATTACAGCAGCGTCAAATGCATCATGCTGACGGCATTGGGACAGGAAGTTGACAAAGTAAAAGGTTTGAACCTTGGTGCGGACGACTACATTGTCAAGCCCTTTGGCGTGCTTGAACTGGTCGCACGTGTCAATGTTCAATTGCGGTCGAAACAGTCAACGGGAAACATCCTGACAGTGGGGTCCCTTGTCATTGACAAGGACACAATGGCGGTGCAGCTGAACGGCAACGTGCTGGACCTCAACAAGAAAGAATACCAGTTGTTGTGTTATTGCGTTGAAAACATCGGCAAGGTGCTTTCACGTGAACAGATGCTTGAAGCGGTGTGGGGATATGACGTGGGTGAAACACGAACAGTCGACAACCACATTGCAAGATTGCGAAAGCTGGGATTTCGTTTCGAAACGGTATTCGGCGTAGGATACAAGTTTGTTGTCTAGTTGCTTTGAGAGGTTTTTATGAAAAGACGCATTTTGTGGATTACCTTTGCAATAACAATCTTGAGCATTGTTGCAATTGTAGTGTTGTGCAACAGCATATACTACAGTCACAATGTTGAAGACGTGAAAAAACACCTGGAAGTGTACATCAAGAGTTACGACAGTACACAGGGATTTACCCAGCAATATGCCGAAACACTGTCGCAACAATTGAACGGTGCAAGGGTGACGTTTATTGCAAGTGACGGAACGGTAGTGGCGGACAGTCACGATCAATCAATCATCGACACAACGCACATCAACAGACCGGAAGTTGTGGATGCAATTGAGTCCGGCAGCGGTTTTTCCGTGCGTACAAGTGATACAGTCAATGAAAACCTGGCTTACTACTGCGAGAAACAATCGGACGGTAGCCTTGTCAGAATTTCGTTGTTGTTTGACAACTCTACAGGATTGTTCTTGCAGGTACTGCCCACAATGTTGTGGTTTGTGTTGATTGACGTTGCAATTGTGTTGACTTTTTCAATGTTGATGGTGCACTTCCTATTGAAACCTGTCGAACAGCTGACGCACGATGCAACACTGTATCCGCACATCGATACTGTATATCCTGAACTTCAGCCCATGGCTGAAATTCTAAACAACATGAAACTGGACATCTCTTTAAAGATGGAACAGTTGAAGAGCGAAAAACAACTTGCCGAAAGCGCACAGCAATCCAAGGATGAATTCATTTCCAATGTAACGCACGAAATGAACACCCCTCTGACAAGTATAAAGGGGTACGCCGAACTTATCGGACAGGGCAAGTTGAGTGATGAACAAGTGGAAAAGTTCACTAAACAAATTGTCACTCAGAGCGACAGACTGAGTAATCTCATTTCCTGCATCATTAATTACAGTAAGTTGGACAGCGACAATCAGCCTTACGAAAAGGTTTCCGTAACATCGGCTGTCAATGACGCAGTGTCAACGCTGCAACCGTCGGCTCAGGCACGCAATATAACAATCTCTGTCGTTGCCGAAGATGTAACCGTCAGCAGTACACCCGACAGAGTAATGCAGGTTGTAAACAATCTCATACGAAACGCCATCAAGTACAACAAGGACAACGGTAATGTCACCGTCAAGTTGGTTGGCGGCTTTAAACCTTCACTCACTGTATCCGACAGCGGCGTGGGTATTTCGGAAGAAAATCTTCCAAGAATATTTGACAGATTCTTTACGGTAGATCGTTCTCACAACAGCAAGAACGCAGGTTTCGGATTGGGACTTGCCTCCGTCAAACGCATCTGCTACAAACAGGGCTGGAAGTTGTCCGTTGACAGCAAGGTAGATGTCGGTACGACATTTGTAGTGGAATTTTAATTGTGACAGAAAACGTAACAGGAAACGCAAACAAGCGTTTCCTGTTTTTTTTTTGTGCGGCTTTTCAGTTGTTTCGATTGGGGCTTTAATTACTTGGTTGTACTTACTTGAAGTAGCTTGATTGGTAAAATTGAGTAAGTTGCAATAAACAGTACGAAAAACAAATGCCTACCCTTTAAATGCAGTTGACAAATGGAATAAATTTGTGCTATTATTCACTATGGAGGACACCCCCAGGGGGTGTATGCAAAGTGAGATATGAAACAGAAATTCAATGTTTACGGAATGACGTGCGCTGCCTGTTCGGCACACGTTGAAAAAGCTGTTGCAAAGCTCAACGGCGTAAATAGTGTTTCCGTCAACCTGATGAGAGGAACAATGCTTGTTGACTTCGACAGCAATGCGGTGAAGTCTGATGACATTGTAAAGGCTGTTACCTCTGCAGGGTACAGCGCATCCGCAGAAGGTGAACAAACAAATCAAACTAAATCTGATTCAATGAAGACAAGACTTGTTGTATCCTTGGTGTTCATGGTGCTATTGATGTATGTAGCAATGGGACACATGGTGGGGCTTCCGCTGCCCTTCTTTTTGATGGGAACGGAAAACGCAGTTTCATTTGCATTGGTTCAGTTGTTGTTGTGTCTGCCCATTGTGTACGTCAATTTCAGCTACTACACCAACGGTTTCAAGAGACTGTTCAAGGGTTCGCCCAACATGGATTCGCTAATTGCGGTAGGATCTTTTGTCTCACTGGTGTACGGTCTTGTGGTAATGTTTTTGATGAGTTACTCTTTGGGACAGGGCGACCTCAATAGTGTTGGCAACTACATGCACCAGCTGTATTTCGAATCGGCGGGCATGATTCTTGCTCTTGTGACAGTGGGCAAGTATCTTGAAAAACTGTCGGAAAGACGCACAGGGGACGCATTGGATAAGTTGAAGAAACTTGTTCCCGACAAGGCGATTTTACTCAAGGACGGCAAAGAAATCACCGTTGACAGCAGTACATTGGTAAGTGGCGATCTTGTGGTGTTGAAGGCAGGAATGTCTGTTCCCGCAGACGGCGTTGTAGTTGAAGGACATTCCTTTGTGGACGAAAGCGCACTGACGGGCGAAAGCATTGCCGTCGAAAAAGTTGAAGGCGACAAGGTTGTTGGCGGCACAATCAATACAAACGGTTATCTTGTAGTAAAAGTGACGGACGTGGGTGAAAAAAGCGTACTTCACGGTATCATACAGTTGGTGGAAAACGCAGGTTCAACGAAGGCTCCCATTGCACGAATTGCCGACAAGGTTTCGGGAATTTTTGTGCCTGTTGTAATGGGAATTGCATTGGTCACATTCATTGTCTGGTTGGCAGTGGGCGAAAGCGTTGGCTTTGCGCTGTCATGCGCTGTGTCGGTATTGGTAATTTCCTGTCCGTGTGCATTGGGGCTTGCAACTCCCGTTGCGCTGATGGTTGCAACTGGTAAAGGTGCTGAAAACGGAATATTGATAAAAAGCGGTGAAGCGTTGGAACAACTTGCTAAGTCCACCTACATTGTATTGGACAAGACGGGAACAATCACCTACGGCAAACCGCATGTTACGGATGTCATTTCCGATAAAGCGGATTTTCTTCAAATAGTTGCTTCCATTGAAAACAAGAGCGAACATCCTCTTGGCGTTGCAGTTGTGCAGTACGCACAGCAGCAGGGCATTGAGTTTGTGGACGTTGACAGTTACAAAACCATTGCCGGCAAGGGAGTAACGGCCGTTGTCAATGGCAACAGTTACTGTGTGGGAAATGTTGCATTGCTTACGGACAACGGAGTTTTAAAGGAAAGTATCGTTCATTCGGAGCAGTTGTCCAATGAGGGCAAGACGGTGTTGTTTGTTTCGGAAAACGGCAAGTATATCGGCGCAATAGCAATACTTGACGAAGTAAAGCCAACAAGTGTTCAGGCTGTTGAAATGTTTAAAAAGCAAGGACTCAAGGTTGCAATGCTGACCGGTGACAACAAACTGACAGCCGATGCAATTGCCCGTCAGGTGGGTGTGGACAAGGTGTACGCCGAAGTGTTACCTTCCGACAAGGAAAGAATTGTTGGCGAACTTAAACAACATCACAAGGTAGTAATGGTGGGCGACGGAATAAACGACGCACCTGCCCTTGCAAGAGCGGATGTAGGTATAGCAATAGGTAGCGGTAGTGACATTGCGGTGGACAGCGCCGACGTCATACTTGTAAAAAACCAGCTGACGGACGTTGCAGATGCGTACAGACTGTCAAGAGCAACTATTTCAAATATCAAGCAAAATCTGTTCTGGGCATTCTTCTACAACTGTCTGGGAATCCCCATTGCAACAGGCGTGTTCTACTACACAGCTTTGGCGTTGAAACTCAACCCTATGATAGGTGCGCTTGCAATGAGTGTTTCCAGTTTGTTTGTAGTTACCAATGCATTGAGACTCAGGTTCTTCAAGCCTACACCTGTCGCATGTGAATGCAATGACAACAGTTGCGAAATTCCCACAGTGCAACACGTTACTAAGCCTGTGATTACGGAAATCACTATTTCCGGAATGATGTGTCAACACTGTCAGAATCACGTTCATGAAGCACTTTCAGCAGTGGAGGGTGTGACAAATGTTGACGTTTCGCTGGAAAAGGGTCTTGCAACGGTAGAAGGCGATGTGGACAGTCAGTTGTTGGTTGATGCCGTTACACAATGCGGTTACAAGGTGGTGCAATGTGAAAAGAGATGACGAGAAAATCATACGTTTGTTAAAGACAGCAAGAGGACAGATTGACGGAATTATCCGCATGATTGAAGAAGGTCAGTACTGCATTGACGTCAGCAATCAGATCATGGCAAGTCAGGCAATCCTGTCCAAGGTCAACAAGGAAGTGTTGAATGCACACTTGCACAACTGTGTGTTGAGTTCCATTGAAACGGGGGACGCCACACAGAAGATGGACGAAATTTCATCTGTACTGGACAAATTGTTGAAGTGAGTTTAAGGGACAGCGGCTAAAAACCGCTGTTCTTTTTTTACTGTTTCTGGGTAAAACCGTCCTGCCGGGCATATACTAAAATATGAAAAAATTGACGGATTTATCATTGGAAATAGCAGATCTTGAAACAATGTCGGTGATGGGGTACAAGTGCTGCATGTATGGCAATCACACAGTGTTGGTGGAAGGGCACAAGGGATTGCTGGAATTCAGTCGTGAAAATGTACGGTTTTCACTAGGACGTAGTAGTGTTTCTGTGGTTGGAAAGGGGCTTGAAATTGCAATGCTCACCAAGTCGTCAGCCGTTGTTAAAGGCGAAATTTCAGGGGTGGATTATCATGGTGTGTAGAGCGGAAATTTTTGTTGACGGATTGAATCTTCAACACATGTTACAGTGCATTTCAAGACAAAACATCACGCTGTACGGTGTCAGACGTGTGGACAGGCTCAATGCCGTGATTGTGGTGGACTACCGCAATGTGAGTAAGGTTGTTGATTTATTAGAGAAAAAGTGCTATAATGTACAAAAAATACGATACATAGGCATGTCTTCGGTTTGGGAAACGGTCAAACGGCACATTGCGTTTGTAGTTGCAATGGTTTTGCTGATTCCGTTGCTGGCACTTCTGAGCGGGGTGTGTTTCGACATACATGTAGAAGGAGCGGACAGACAGGTTGTTCTGGACGCATTGGGAAATTACGGTGTAAGTGTGGGACGCAGTCTTGTGGGTATCAGTTACGACAAACTGGAAAATTACCTGACAAATACTGTGGGGGCGTCCTTCGTCACCGTTTCAAGACGTGGAAGCACATTGTTTGTGGAAGTGGTACCCAAAAACCAAGCGGATGATCCCATTGATCTGGACAGTCCTTGCGATATAGTAGCCACACGTTCGGGTGTCGTCAGCAGGATTGTACTTGTGCAAGGCGTTGCGATGGTGAATGTCGGCGATTTTGTCAAGGAAGGGCAAGTGCTCATCAAGGGCGAAAGGGTTTTCAATGACGGTACAAGTCAACCGGTAAGAGCTGTAGGACAGGTTTTTGCCACAGTTGAATGTAGTTACACTGAGCCATTTGACGGCTATATCAGAGAGTATGTACGCACAGGCAACGTTTACAGGACGACGCAAGTTGTATTGGGAAAGTTTACTTCTTCCGTCAATGTGCCTTTCGAACAATTCGATGTGGAGCAGACAACGGAAACTCTCTATCCATTTGGCTTCACGCTGATACATTCGGTATATTTTGAAAAGGTGTATCAGGTCAAGGCGGCTGACATTGATGATTGTCTTGAATATCTGAAGGTCAAGGCGTTGGAAGGCGCTGAAAAAAATTGCGACTTTGCCTACAATGAGGTAAATTACCGTGTGCTTGATGACGGCGTGACGGCAATACTCAGCGGCCAGCTGGAAATAGCCCGCTCAACGGACGACAGAGGTTAAATTAAATTTATACAAATAGGTTTTTATTGCCACGTGGCATTAAAAATGTTTACTTTTAAAAACACAACGGAGGTAAATTTCTACGGTTACAAGTAAAATCAAGACGGACAGCATGGAAATGCTCATCAGGTTGTTTGGCACATTTGACGAAAACATCAAGGCTATCTGCGACAGTTTCAATGTCAAGGTTGTAATGTTGGACGGAGGAAACGCACTGCAAGGTGAAGAAAAAGCCGTTGCCGACGCAATGAAGGTCATTGACAAACTTTCGGAGTGCATCACTGACGGACAATCCGTTGACATCGGTAGGGTAAAGTATCTGTGCGATTGCGTAAAGGACGGCAGTATCGACGAAGTGGATCAACTGTTGCATGACGTCGTTGCAATCACTTACAGAGGTAAGCCCATCCGCAGTAAGACAGTCGGACAGCGCAAGTACGTCAATTTTATAAAGAAAAAGACCATTACATTCGGTATCGGACCTGCCGGAACAGGCAAAACCTATCTTGCAGTGGCAATGGCGGTCAACAGTTTCAAGGCTAAGCAGGTGGAAAAGATCATCCTGACACGTCCTGCCGTTGAAGCGGGGGAAAAACTTGGTTTCCTGCCCGGAGATCTTCAGGAAAAGGTCAATCCCTATCTTCGCCCCTTGTACGACGCTTTACAGGAAATGTTGGGTATTGACAGCTATTCCAAGATGATGGAAAAGGGCGTAATTGAAATCGCTCCTCTGGCTTACATGCGTGGACGTACATTGAACAACGCATTTATCATCCTTGACGAAGCGCAGAATACCACCAAGGAACAGATTAAAATGTTCTTGACTAGATTGGGCGAAAACAGTAAAATGGTAATCACAGGTGACCTTACTCAGATTGACCTTCCCGACGGCAAGGTCAGCGGTCTGAAACACGCAACACGCATTTTGCAGGGCATTGATGAAATAGGCATCATGCGCTTTGGCGAAAAGGATGTTGTAAGGCATCCGCTGGTTCAGCTTATCGTAAAGGCGTACCAGACACATGAGGAAAAACAATGACTAAAACAACTACTCTCACAAGCAGAAAGACAATCTGGATAAACGTTGCCATATTTATACTGGCATTTGTGTGCTTTTGTCTTGTCGGTCTGTTGCCACACATCAAGTCACTGAACATTCGCACGGCATCTGTTGAAGTCAGCAGTATTCTGTTGCTGTTGGGCAGTGTGGCACTGTACGGCTTTTTTGCAGACAAGCAGACAATGGCGGAAACACGCAAGGTATTTGCACTGTACACGACAATGTTGTTGTGTTACTCCATACTGATGGTAATGGATACCTTCTGGCAGTTCGGACTGGACCTTGCTCCCTTTGCATTGTGTTCGCTGGTGCTGTCTTTGATTGTGTCCAGCAAGTTGGGATTTTTCGCCAACTTCGCAATCATCATGATGTACTTTGTCAAGATCATCAACTTCGAACTTGAACAGGACATCTTCTTTGTAAGCGACCAGAGTATTTATCTGTTGCTTGCAGGTGTAATTACAGCAGTGTACTCCACCTACGTACTTGGTAAACATTACCGCCGTATCATCTACATAAGGGTAGGTCTGATACTTGGTGTGATTGCTGCGCTGTGTCGTGTCATCTGCTATTTTATGTTTCTTTCGGTATTTGAAAATGAGTATTTCTTTACCAGTGTTGTACTGGCTTTTCTGAGCGGTATTTTGGGAATAATGATAATGTTTATCGTTGTTCCGTTGTTTGAACGTATTTTCAATGTCGTTAGCGTTTTTCGATTTTCGGAAATTGCAACAAGCAACACTCCGCTTATGCGCAAACTTTTTGAAAAAGCTCCCGGTACTTACAATCACAGTCTTACAGTTGCCAACTACGTTGAAGCATGTGCGGCAGTTATCGGTGAAAGTACCGTTCTTGCACGTGCTTGTGCGTATTACCACGACATAGGCAAGATTAAGAATCCGTCCTACTTTGCAGAAAACCAGATGGACGGCGTAAACCTTCACGATCACTTGACTCCCGAAGCCAGTGTGGCAATCATTAAGTCGCACACTGCAAACGGTCTTGCTATAGCCAAGGAATACGGCATGCCTGTGGAAATTCAACGTGCTATCATGGAACACCACGGAACAATGCCCGTCAAGTATTTCTATTTCAAGGCACAGAAGTACACTGACGGTAAACTTGACCCTACGCAGTATAGCTACGACGGTCCTAAACCGACATCCAAGATTTCGGCATTGCTGATGATTTGTGACGCCTGCGAAGCGGCACTGCGTGCATCCAACGACAGAAGCAGGGCAGAAGAAATCGTGGACAACATCGTCAATGAAAGACTCATGCTTGACCAGTTCAGCGATTGCGATATCACAATGAAGGAAATTGACGCAATCAAGAGTACCATCATTACAACTTATCTGGGAATACGTCACAAGCGTGTCAAGTATCCCGAAATAAACCTGAAGTAAAGAGGAAACTACAGATGAAGATTGTATTCAGCGGAACACAGAAGGGCGAACGTCCGTTGATAAAGGGATTGTTTCGTACTGCAGAAAAAATTACAGGTCAGCACGACCTGAAAGTTGCTGTGTCCTTTGTTTCGTCACGCACGATCAAGGATCTGAACAACCGTTTCAGAAATATCGACAGGGTGACGGATGTGTTGAGTTTCCCTTCATTCGACCTTGAAGAAGGTCAGATAGTGGACGTCAACGACAGCAATTTTGTTGCTGATGTCGAAGAGGACGGAACATTGTTCTTGGGTGACATCGTGGTGTGCAGAAACGTAGCCAAGGCACAGGCGGAAGAGTACGGACATTCGTTGGAACGTGAACTGTGTTTTTTGTGTCTGCACGGATTGTTGCATCTGTTGGGATACGACCACATGGATTCGGAAGAAGAATCAAGAATGATTGCCAAACAAGAGGAGATTTTGAACAATTACGGAATTGTTCGTGATTAGTATATGAGAAAGACAGGTTTTATTGCAATTGCGGGACTTGCCAATGCGGGCAAATCCACATTGCTGAATGCACTTATTGAACAGAAGATAGCTATCGTTTCCCCGAAACCACAGACAACACGTGACAACATTCTTGGTATTTGGACGGATGAGGACAGTCAGATTGTATTCGTGGACACTCCCGGGTATCTTACAAGCAAAAACGCTTTGGGTGACTTCATGCTCAAGAGCATTGACAGTGCAACTGCGGACGTGGACTGTTTGCTTTTTGTAATCGATGCTCATGACGGCATCAACGACAGGGCATTCAGTATTCTTGAAAGGTACGGCAGAAAGGACATTCCCATTGTGGTGGCAATCACCAAGACGGACATCAGCCAGCCCGAAAAGGTAATGCCGGAACTTGCTAAACTCAATCAGTATTCTTTTGTCAAGGAAGTGTTCTGCGTGTCTGCACGTAAGGGTCGTAATATAAAGCTGTTGCGTAACGCATTGAAAAAGTATCTTACAGGTACCGAAATGTACTTCGACGAAGACGACGTTACCGACAAGAGTCGTGCCTACCTTGTTGCGGAAATCATCCGTGAAAAGGTACTGTTGAACTGTGATGAAGAAATTCCTCACGGAGTGGGGGTACAGCTCAACAAGATGCAGTACACCGACAACGACGAATGGGAAATTGACGCCAATGTTATTGTTGAAAAGGCTTCGCACAAACCCATTGTGTTGGGCAAGCACGGCGCAATGATAAGAAAGATCGGCATGGACGCACGCCGTGACATCGAAAAAATGTTGGAAAGTCACGTTTACCTTACGTTGTGGGTAAAGGTCAAGGAAGACTGGCGTAACCGTCCCTCTGTGTTGAATGAACTGGGCTACAAAATTTAGAAACAAGTGTAATATTTTTTGATGCACTGCACATTCTAACCTCAATCGGAGGTGCTGTGTATGAAAGATACTGCATGGAAAATGTTTCAGTTGACGGGAAATCCGTCCTATTACTTACTTTACAAGCGGTTGGATGATGGACACAAGCACAAAAGCAGTAGTGCTGAAAAGCATTGATTACGGTGAAAATGACAAGATAATCCTGCTGTACTCATTGGAATACGGCAAGATTTCCGTGCGTGCAAAGGGTATAAAGAAAGCTAAAGCCAAGTTGAAATTTGCTCAGGAACCTTTTTGTTTCGGAACTTATCATCTTGCGGGCAATGAAGGACACTTTGTATTGAAGACGTGCGACCAACTGGAAAGTTTCTATCCCTTGCGTGAAGACATTGTGCGCTTTTACGCAGGTTGCGTTGTGCTGGAATGTCTTGCGCAACTGGAAACTGACGGTCAACCCAACAGTCAGCTGTTTGTCGGAACGTTGAAGACATTGCAATGTCTTACCGAATGTGAAGACGTTTACGTGGTAGTGTTGCATTTCTTGTTCAACTACCTGAGGCTTGCAGGTTACCGACTGGACTTCTCAGGCTGCAACGTGTGCGGAAGATGGGACAAACTGTATCTTGATGCGGAAAAGGGTGGTGTATCCTGTGCCGATTGCAGGGGCGAAGGTTCGGTAATGCTAAGTGCAGGTGTATTGAATCTGTTAAAACTTGCCGACGGTATGACGGTTGAAAAGATGTCCAATGTAAGAGTGCCTCAATCGGTAAGTAAGGACGCAATTCATGCTTTGTCCGTATACATATCCCGCATATTGTTGCCTTTAAAGAGCGTAAACGAACTCATCAGACTGTAATCCTCTGTTAAAACGGAGGATTTTTTCTTGTCTGTGCGGGTAAATGTACTCAATTGTCGTCGGTAGAGTGTTTTAAAGCCGATTTTGTTAAAAAATCTTTGTAAAAAAGTCTTTAACTATCTGCAAAAACACTTGTCTAAAAAGTAAATTTAATGTAAAATGATATAGGTTAGAGTGTATTTACAAACACTCGTTGCAACTGTACAATATTATTCAGGAGGAATAAAAAAGTGGCTAAAAAGTACACCTATTTATTTAGCGAAGGCAATGCTAAAATGCGTGAATTGCTGGGTGGTAAGGGTGCCAACCTTGCCGAAATGACAAACATCGGTTTGCCCGTACCTCAAGGTTTCACCATTACAACAGAAGCTTGCACACAGTATTACGAAGACGGCAGAAAGATCAACGACGAAATCAAGTCTCAGATCATGAATGCTATCTCTCAAATGGAGGAAATCACCGGCAAGAAATTCGGTGACAAGGAAAATCCTCTCTTGGTATCCGTTCGTTCCGGCGCTCGTGCATCCATGCCCGGTATGATGGACACAATCTTGAACCTTGGTCTTAATGAAGAAGTAGTAGAAGTTCTTTCCGCTAAGTCCGGTAACCCTCGTTGGGCTTGGGACTGCTACAGAAGATTCATCCAGATGTTCTCTGACGTAGTAATGGAAGTTGGTAAGAAGTATTTCGAAGTTCTTATCGACGAAATGAAGGAAAAGAAGGGCGTTACTTTCGACGTTGAACTCACAGCTGACGACCTCAAGGAACTTGCTACTGAATTTAAAGCAGAATATAAAGAAAAAATCGGTAAGGACTTCCCCTCCGATCCTAAGGAACAACTGTTCGCTGCAGTTGAAGCAGTTTTCCGTTCATGGGATAACCCCCGTGCAAACATCTACCGTATGGACCACGACATTCCTTACAGCTGGGGTACAGCAGTAAACGTACAGATGATGGCATTCGGTAACATGGGTGACGATTGCGGTACAGGTGTTGCATTCACACGTAACCCCGCTACAGGCGAAAAGGGTCTTATGGGCGAATTCCTTATGAACGCACAAGGCGAAGACGTTGTTGCAGGCGTTCGTACTCCTATGCCCATCTCCAAGATGGCAGAAGTTTTGCCTGACGTTTACCAACAATTCCTTAAGGTGTGCGATACTCTTGAAAGCCACTACAGAGACATGCAGGACATGGAATTTACCATCGAACAAGGTAAACTCTACATGTTGCAAACACGTAACGGTAAGCGTACAGCCGCTGCAGCTATCAAGATCGCTTGCGACCTTATCGACGAAGGCATGATTTCCGAACAGGAAGCTTTGATGCAAATCGACGCTAAGTCTTTGGACATGCTTCTTCACCCCACATTCGACGTAAACGCTCTTGCCGCTGCTGACAAGAACAACGTTGTAGGTAAGGGTATTGCAGCAAGCCCCGGTGCAGCTACAGGTGCAGTTGTATTCAGTCCCGAAGATGCTGTAACTCTTGGCAAGGCTAAGAAGAAGGTAGTTCTTGTTCGTCTTGAAACTTCTCCTGAAGACATCGAAGGTATGAAGTACGCTCAAGGTATCCTGACAGTTCGTGGCGGACAAACATCTCACGCTGCCGTTGTTGCTCGTGGTATGGGAACATGCTGCGTATCCGGTTGCGGCGACATCAAGATGGACGAAGCTAACAAGAAGTTCGAACTTGGTGGCAAGACATTCCACGAAGGCGATTACATTTCTTTGGACGGTTCTACAGGTAAGATTTACGATTGCGAAATCAAGACTGTTCCTGCAGACCCCAACAGCGGTTACTTCGGCCGTATCATGAAGTTGGCTGACAAGTACAAGGCTTTGGACGTTCGTACTAACGCCGACACTCCTGCTGATGCTCAACGTGCTGCTGAACTTGGCGCACAAGGTATCGGTCTGTGCCGTACAGAACACATGTTCTTCGGTGAAGGACGTATCGACAGATTCCGTGAAATGATCGTTTCCGAAACAGTTGAAGAACGTGAAGCTGCTCTTGCTAAGATCGAACCTCTTCAACAACAAGACTTCGAAGGTCTTATGGAAGCTCTTAAGGGACAACCCGTTATCATTCGTTTCCTGGATCCGCCTCTGCACGAATTCGTTCCTACAGAAGAAAAGGACATCGCTTTGCTCGCTAAAACCAAGGGCAAGAGCATCGAATACGTAAAGCAACTGTGCGACAGTCTCCACGAATTCAACCCCATGATGGGTCACCGTGGTTGCCGTCTTGCTGTAACTTATCCCGAAATCGCAGTAATGCAGACTAAGGCTGTTATCAAGGCTGCTTTGAACGTTCAGAAACGTCACCCCGATTGGCACGTTGTTCCTGAAATCATGATTCCTCTTGTTGGCGAAGTTAAGGAACTTGCTTACGTCAAGAAGACAGTTGTGGCTACAGCTGACGCTTTGATCGCTGAAGCTAAGTCCGACCTCAAGTACATGGTTGGTACAATGATCGAAATCCCCAGAGCTGCTCTGACTGCTGACGAAATCGCTAAGGAAGCTGAATTCTTCTCATTCGGTACTAACGACCTTACTCAGATGACATTCGGTTTCAGCCGTGACGACGCAAGCAAATTCCTGCCCAGCTACTACGCTGCAAAGATTTACGAAAGCGATCCTTTCGCAAGATTGGATACAGTAGGTGTTGGTAAGCTCATGAAGATGGCTGTAACATTGGGTAGAGAAACTCGTCCCGATTTGCAATGCGGTATCTGTGGTGAACACGGTGGTGATCCCAGCAGTATCGAATTTGCTCACAACATCAACTTGACATACGTAAGTTGTTCACCTTTCCGTGTACCCATCGCTCGTCTTGCTGCTGCGCAGGCGAACATTAAACACCCGAGGGGCTAATCGGGGATTTACACCCGAAGATCCGCTCTTTACCCTGACGGTAGACGCGGACACCGCGAAAAAGTATTACAAGCGTCTGGGGATAAAGTTTTTCCCCACTCGCTATCAACCTTTGACGATGGTGGTGTATATAACTTAATAAAAACGAAGAGACTGTTACCATTCCGGTTACAGTCTCTTTTATTTTCTTTAAGTTGGCTAATGTTCAATTCTATTATTCCGAAAACATAGAAATATTATTCCTTACTGTTGACATTATGCCGATTTGGTGGTATACTATTCTTGTTGTATTTATATGCGAAAGTATCGTATAGCGAGGAATTTCTAATGGCAATGACTACTAAACAGGCTTCCGAAAAGTGGGGTATCAGCGATCGGCGGGTACGCGTTCTTTGTTTGCAAGGGAAAATAGACGGCGCATGGCGAGAGGGGAAAATCTGGTTCATACCGGACTCTGCGCCGAAGCCGAGCGACGGTCGGTATAAAAGAGAAGAATCTTTGATTGAGCAAATTATCACAAAGAAGGCAGAGCTTGATAAGAGATGTCCTCTTACAGCGGGAGAGTTGGAGCGGCTGAATCAGGATTTTGCGATCGAGTACACATATAACTCCAATGCGATCGAGGGCAATACTCTTACATTGCGCGAAACGGACATGGTGCTCAAAGGTCTTACGATCGATCAAAAACCTTTGAAAGATCACATGGAAGCAGTGGGACATAAAGAGGCCTTTGATTATGTGAGCGAGCTTGTGAAGTCAAAAGCTTCCCTTACCGAGACTGTGATCAAGCAAATACAATCGCTCGTTTTGGTGGATAAACCTATGGATCGCGGGGTTTACAGGCGAGTTCCCGTCCGTATCATCGGAGCAAAAAACGAGCCGGTACAGCCGTATCTCATCGAGCCGAAAATGAACGACTTGCTGATTCGATATTCGGAAAGCAAGCAGAATATCGTTGAAAAACTGGCAGAGTTTCATATCGAATTTGAGTCCATTCATCCGTTTATAGACGGAAACGGCAGGACGGGCAGACTCATTGTCAATTTAGAGTTAATGAAAGCAGGTTACCCTCCGATCGATATCAAGTTTACCGACAGAATGCGCTATTATAACGCCTTTGACGATAAAAAAGAAATGACAAAACTCTTCGCGGAGTACCTGAATAAACGGCTGGATGAGTATTTGTACGTTTTAGATTAAAAAATATTTTTTATCATGACAGACGTATGCCGATTTTATATGTTAAAATAAGAATGAATTATTCTAAATTTAATAGGGGATATGTATTATGAGTTTTTTCGATATTGTCGGAGCGTCTTTTTTTAAGCCGTTGACAAGCTCCTATAAAGAAGTTTACTTTGATTGTCTGAATATGATCTACGATCTCTGCAAGTATCAGATGAGCAACAGCGAAGAAAAGGGCGTCGTCGTGGAGCATCTTGCGGATTATTTTGAAGATCGTAATCAAAAGAAATTCGTTTTTGATGAGGAAGGGGAAGAAAACTTTGCCGATAGCCGAGCGGTCGCGTTTGAGTTTATAAGAAAGTTGAAGAACTTTGGGTGGATCGATGAAGAGATCGGAAAGAACTATATAAGTCGGATCTATTTCAACGATTATGCGATAACGCTGTTAGAGAGTTTCCGCAAGATTGTTTCAGAGGAGGAGGCTGAGTACCAGAGCATCATACAGATAATATACAGTATCGCCGTCAACGAAGATGCGTACCGTCAAAAGCCATATGAGAACGTATTGATCGGATTAAGGGAAAATATAGAGCGCCTTATTAGAGAGTTGAAAAAGTTGAATACGTCGATCAAAAAATATATCGATAAAGCTACGGAAAATAAAGAGGCGGCAGAGATTATCGAAGATTATTTTACCTATCATAAGGATATCGGCTCGAAGGCGTATCACAGGTTAAAGACAAGTGATAATATTTCTCGTTACCGTCCCCAAATTCTGGATCGATTGAACCGCTTTACGGAGGATGAGGATATTCTCTCGCGTACAGTGCGGGGATATATGGAGATCCAAGGCGAGCAGGATTCTGTCAAGGCTGAAGCGGAAATCATAGGAATAGTACATTATCTGAAAGGCGAATTAAAGAACTATGATGCTATTATCCAAGAAATAGAAGAAAAGAATTTTCGATACATCAACAGCGCTATTGAACGTGCGAAATTCTTATTATCGACGGATAAAAACATTGAAGGGAAGCTGAATAAGATTTTAGAAATGTACGTCCGCAAGTGGAATGCGGGACAAGAGGAACTTTGGAAGGAAGAGGAAGCGTTTTTGCAAATTTTTAATATATTTCAAAGCGGTTTTTTGGATGGGGAATCTTTTTATAGTCCGCGTGAAAATAAAGGCGATGACGGCGGTGAAGAATTCAGCGGGGTGGAATTAGATGCTTCGAAATTGGAGCAGAAACGTGAACAAATGGATCAAAAGCTCAAATCGCTGGTGACGCAAAAGAATATCTGTGAATATGTCGATACGGTAATGAGTGATAAAAAGACGATGTTAGCGTCAGCTTTTCCTTTGGACAAGAATGAGGATTTTGTAAAATTGATCTTTGTGCGATTTTTTGCGGGGAAAAGGGGATCCGGCTATCGTGTGGAGCCTACGGGGAAGATGATACTGGTAAACGGATTCCGCTTTCCGGATTTTTGTGTGGTGAGGTAAATGATGAAACTGTTTGAATCGGATCGTAACAATCGAATATTTAGTGAGGTTGCTAATAAGCTTTTGACCGAATGTTTCTTGATTAAAAAACGGGAGACGGATGACTATTTGTTTGTCATTCAGAACCGAGAAAAGTTTTCGGATTTTTTTGGAACAATCGGATATGAAGTGAATATTTATGAGCATAACGGAGTTGTCCAGCTTGTAAATACAGACGGGAACGGGCGTATCCGCTTAAAAAAAGACGATTCCGTAATGATTCTGTTGTTGCGATTACTATATATCGAAAAGAAAAAATCCCTGAGCGAAAATACCGAAGTCCGCGTCACGTGGGAGGAGTTTGCGAACAAATACGCCCTGCTCAAAATTTTGCAAAAGCCAAGGATCGACAAAGTGCGACGGGACGAGATCTTGCGTATGTTCAAAAAATACAAGCTTGCGAAGGTATACTCGCAGGAGAGGCCTGATGAAGCGCAAATCGAGATTTATCCGACAATCTTATTTGCACTGCCGAATAGCTCGATCGATCAGCTTTATTCGGAAACGGAAAGTATGTTGGGGGATTTGAAAAAAGGAGGGGCCGCCGATGAGCAGGAAGATCCTAAAGAAAATTAAACTGATCAATTGGCATTATTTTGAAAACGTGGAATTGGAGGTGGAGGATTCCGCTCTGTTCTTCGGGGACAACGGCTCCGGAAAATCCACTGTTTTGGATGCGCTGCAATATGTACTGACGGGCGGCGGAAAGTCCTTTAATAAGGCCGCAAACGAAAACAGCCGTCGCGATCTGAAGGGATACGTTCGTTGTAAAACGGGCGGCGAGGGAAAGATATATAAGAGGAATGGAAAGGTTACTTCCTTTGTCGCGCTCGAATTTTACGAAGAGTCGAAAAAGCAACATTTTGTTGTCGGAGTAAAATTGGATTCACCGAGTGAGGAGGGACAAATTCGTCGCGGTTGGTTTATTGAAAATTGCAGGCTGGAAGATATTGTATTTACAAAGGACAACAAACCCGTTTCTGATGCCGCCGATTTTACGGCACGTGGCAAAAAAATTCAGTGCATCAAAACAGATGAGGATGCGCGGGCGCGTATTTGGCAGCGGCTCGGTAACCTCGATTATAAGATACAAGAATTGATTCCAAAATCCTTGGCGTTTAAGCCCATGAAAGATATCAAGGAATTCATTACAAGGTTCTTGTTGCCGGAAAATAAGGTGGACGTGCAGCGATTGCGGCAGGATATCGATTCCGTTCGAGAGATGGAGGATCTGATTGTTCAGACGAAGGAAAAGATTGCAAAGTTAACCGAAATTTGTGATGCGTACAGTAAAATTTGTGACAGCAGGAAGGAAGCCGAAAAAATCGACATCATGTTGGCACTTGCCGAACACGAGAGTTTGAAAGATAAGATCAAGGCTGGGCGGACGGAGATTTCGACCAAAGAGCGGACGCTTTCAGAGCTTCAAGAAAAGAGCGGAGCGCTTGAAAAAGAATGGGAGGAGATTGATCAGTACCGTACACAGGCATATATTGCAAAAGAAAAGAGCGACACATATCAGCTGATAAAAAACAGCACGAAGGAAAAAGAAGAGAGAGAATACCGCCTGAATGCAGCAAAGGCGAACTATGAAAAATTTGAGGAGTGCCGTAAAGCGCTGCAACGCTTGTTTTACGATTTGAAGCTTTCTATTAATCTTGCAGAAGCGCTGGAAAATTCGCAAACGGAGGAAGAGAAAATTTTTTCTCTCACGCAGGCTGAGCAACTTTTTACGGAAATCAAGGGGAAGAATGAGCGCGATTATTACGAGTTTTCAAGCGAAAAGGAGGACGTTCAGCGTAAGCTCGGAGCAATCAACGGTGAAATCGCAAACTTAAAGAAAAATAAACTCTCCTATGACGATTCCGTCTTAAAAGTGCGTGCCGCCATCGAAAAGACGTTTCGAGAGGAAGAAATAGACTGTCCTGTCACGGTGCTTTGCGAAGCATTGGAGATCACGGACGAAACGTGGCGCGATGCGATCGAGGGGTATCTGAACACCCAAAAATTTGCGCTTCTTGTTCCGCCGCAATATTTCAAAATGGCAGTGCGCGTTTACAGGGGAATGAGCAGAGAGGTTAGCGGCGTCTTTGTCGTCGATACGACAAAGTTTTTAAACGACGAGGAAGTACCGTCCGATACGCTCGCATATTACGTTTCGTCGGAGAATATATATGCACGCCGCTATGCTAACTATCTCTTGCAGCGCGTCTATACAGCGCAAAGTGAGGACGAACTGATTTCGCATAAAATCGCTATTACTTCCGACTGCATGTTGTACCAAGGCTATGCGGTAAGGAGGATCTCGCGTGAAGCATATCGAGTACCGTTTATCGGGAAAAACGCCGCGCGCGTTCAATTACAGCAGAAAGAGGCGGAAGCAGAAGAAATCGCATATCAGCTTCAGGACCTAAAAGAACGGTTACAAAAGGCGGAAGGGCTGAAAGTACGCTTTAATAATTTGGATATCCGCCCTTTGCGCGAGAATTACAGGGCGGCGCAAGAAATAAAAGAGCTGAACGAGCAGATTGCTGCCTTAGAAAAGGAAATTAAAAAAGCGAGCAAAGATACTTCGTTTCTTGCTTTTGACGAACAGATCGAAAAATACAACAAGAAGCTGAAGAAAATCAGAGCGCAGATCGGCGAGATACAAAAGGAACAGGGCGGATACGAAGAACAGATCCGAAGCCTTAAAAAAGGACAGGAGATTAATATTCAAAGAGATTCCGATTACATAGAAAAAATCGAAGTATATAGGGAACGTCAGGCGCAGCTACTGGAAGAGGCACAGGAAAAACTTGTGCAGGAGAAAAACCGTATCGGGATTGAGAGGGTCAGAGATAATTTTTCACCGCGTTTGGCGACATTGAAAAATCAGCAGGATAAGCTCATTCAGCAACTGGTGGCATTGCAATCCGACTTTAACAGGATAAACGAAAGTGATTACGTTCGCGGCAGCGATGCGGAAGAAATGCAAAAGTACGAGGAACAACTCGATTTGCTGGTACGAAGTCGGCTCGCCGAGTATGAGGGAAAACTCGACCGACGCAAAAAAGAATGCGAAGAGGAATTCCGTTCGGCATTTCTTTCAAAGATGAAGGAAAATATCGAGATGGCGCGCAGGACGTTTGACGATCTCAATAAGGTATTGAAGGGGATTGATTATAACGGGGTTTTCTATCGCTTTTTGTATTCGGCGAATAAGAACAAAAAACGTCTTTATGATATGATCATGGATAACAGCAATTTGGGCGGATATACCTTGTTTACCGATTCTTTTGAGAGCAGCTACCGGGAAGAAATGGAGGATCTGTTTGGAAAACTTCGGGCGCAAGATGCAAACGGCGCGCAGGTTTTAGACGAATATTCCGACTATCGCAATTACCTTGACTACGATATAGAGATCAAAGAGGGAGAAAAGATCGTCCGCTTTTCGTCCGTCGGGGCAGAAAGCAGCGGTGGGGAAACGCAGGTGCCTTATTATGTGATTATCGCAGCGTCATTTAGTCAAATTTACAAAGATGATACGGTAAAACTCATAATGTTAGATGAAGCATTCGATAAGATGGATGATTTTCGTATCGATTCCATGTTGCATTTCTTTACGAAACTTGGCTTTCAAATGATTTTGGCAACGCCGCCACAAAAGGTTCCAATCATCTCGGAAAGCGTCAAAAGCGTTTTTATGACGGTGCGGCAAGGAGAGCAAAGCGTGATATTGCCTTATTATAACGAAAGAGTATGAAACAGTACAAAAAAGAAATTTTAACAGAGCTTATCGATAAGTACGAGCGGAGCAAGGTTTCAGACGGGAAGAATCAAATCCATGTTTCCGTTAGTATTGCTACGCAAAAAATATTCTCAAAATATCTTGATAACGAAGCGTTTGAGTTGCGCGAAAAAGTTAACGATGCCATCGAAGAATTGTTGTCGAAGGGTCGGATAGAGGCTAAATGCTCTTCCAATCATACCTATCCCAAAATAACGCTTGTACAGGACGAAAAAGTTTTGTCCGAAGTTTATGCTCTTTTAGGTAGGGAAAAGAAATCCGATCGCCGTCAGAAGCTGACACAAATTTTAACGACTTATGTTGGTAAAGGGAATGAAACTGTTGCAAAATACTGCCAAAAGCAGCTTGAAAACCTTGAACAGAGTAAAACAGTGGAGTATTTCGACGGCGATTACGACGAGTTGAAGGCCATTCTTGAATGTTGTATTGCCCTTAAAAATCTTTCACAGGAAATGTATTATCGGAATTTTTCCGTCAAGCAGTTCGGCGATTCTAAAAGGTTTGAACAGCTACAGGGGAAAATAAGTTCTTTGCTGTTCAAGTACGGAGAGTTTTCTGATAAGGAAAGCGTATTCGACGAGTTGGGCTTAGTAAAAACGCCATCGTATATTCATATTAAAGGAAACGCAACAATTTATTGGCAAGACGGAAAGTGGCTGGACGTCGGTGGATTGGACGGCGGCATCGGCATATCGACCGCCGATGTTAAAAAGATTGCCTCCGTAAAGGTGCAGGATGAGAAAATTGTTACGATAGAAAATCTGACTTCGTACTTTTCCTTTTCTGAACCGAACGTATGCGCCGTGTATTTGGGTGGATTTTGTAACCACTTGCGCCGGGAATTTTTAATGAAAGTGTATGAGTCAGAATCTGCAAAGGAGTATTTTCACTATGGTGATATCGATGCTGGAGGATTTTACATCTTCGAGCATTTGCGGACGACAACGGGTATACCGTTTGCGCCGCTGATGATGAATGTGGATACACTTCGCAAATATAAACCGTATTGGAAAGAGCTTACGAAAAACGATGTTTCGCGTCTACAGAAAATTAAAAGTCCAATCTTCCAGGAAGTGATTGCCTTTATGATAAAGGAGAACTGCAAGTTAGAGCAAGAAGCAGAAACGTTGGACGATGAATAATAGCGGCGGATCAAGGAGGAGAATGATGAAAGAAATACTTTACAATAAACTCGTACGGGACAAGATTCCGCAAATTATAGAGGAAGCGGGGAAGCAATGCGAGACGAAAATTTTGTCCGACACGGAATATTTGGAAATGCTGGATAAAAAGCTCGACGAGGAGCTTGCCGAATATCATAAGGATAAGAATTTGGAGGAACTTGCCGACTTATTGGAAGTACTCTATGCGGCTGCTTCGGCGCGCGGGTATTCGATAGAGGAATTGGAGCAGTCGCGGATAAAGAAAAGAGAAACGCGCGGCGGCTTTGAAAAGAAAATTTTACTTACAAAAGTGATCGAGGATTAAAATGGGGGAGTTGAAATCTGTTTCCGGCAGCAGGGCGGAAGATTTGTTTATCGACCTCTTTACCGATACGTTCGGCGCGGAGAAGGCGGGGTATCTGTATTCACAATACCCGTTTTTCGATATCTATCAGAACGCCCGTTTTGCCGATTTTGTCTGTGAAAGCGGAGCAAAAAGGATCGCCGTCGAGATAGACGACGAGGCTTCGCACAATCCGAAACTTGTATCTCAAGATAAATTTACAGACGACTTATTAAAACAGAACAGCATGATCCATCTCGGATGGGACGTGTATCGCTGGACGGTGCGGCAGATGCAAAAGCAGCCGGATACGGTCAAGGACGAAATGCGCCTGTTTTTGGGTTCGGAAAGGGGATTCCGCGAAATTGAGGATTATCTGCCGACGCAGCGAGGACAATCTTTTGACGGAGAGAAACTCGAACTTCGTGAGTACCAACAGGAAGCACTCCGAAATCTCCAAATGATGCGTGAAAACAAGGAGTCCATCGCCCTTTTATATCAGGCGACGGGAACGGGAAAGACGGTCACCGCCGTAATGGACGCAAAGAGCGTGGGCGGGCGAACCCTCTTCGTTGCGCATACGATGGAGCTCGTCAACCAGGCATATCAGACGTTTCAAGCCCTTTGGAAAGGGGCGAGTGTCGGAAAATTCGCCGACAGTGTCAAGGAGCTCGATAAAGATATCGTGTGTGGAAGCATTCAGAGTATTGCTTTGAACTTGGACATGTTCAAAGAGGACGACTTCGATTATATCATTATCGACGAGGCGCACCACGTCACGGCGGACACTTACCAGAAGGTGTTGGCATACTTCAAACCGAAGTTTTTATTGGGACTTACCGCAACGCCTGAGCGTGCGGACGATACGAATATTCTCGAGATCTTCAAAAACACGGCGCACAAACTGGATATTCAGACGGCGGTCGAGATCGGTGCGCTTGTGGACGTGCGGTGCATCCGAATTCATACGAATATCGATATGACGCAGGTACGCTTTAACAGCGTGCAGTATAATGTTCGGGATCTCGACGTCAAGATTTGTGTAACTGAACGGAACGCACTGATCGTCAAAACGTGGCTGGATTACGTCAAGGACAAGCGAACGGTGGTTTTCTGCGCATCCGTAAAGCACGCGGAACAGATTGCGGCACTCTTCAAAGAAAAAGGGGTATCCGCCGAAGCCGTTTCGGGCAGTATGAAAACTTCGGAAAGGAATGAATTGCTCGCAAAATTCTCAAAGGGAGAGTTAAAGGTATTATGTGCCTGCGATCTTCTCAACGAAGGCTGGGATTGCCCCGAGACGGAAGTTTTGTTTATGGCTCGTCCCACAATGTCGAAAGTGCTCTATACGCAGCAGTTAGGAAGGGGCATGCGCCTAAGCGAAGGGAAAGAGTATTTGATGGTGTTTGATTTCGTGGATAATGCCGGACAATACAACGCGCCATATTCCATGCACAGACTTTTCCGTTTGAAGGATTACCGCGCCGGCGGGCTCGTGTTAGGCAAAAAGGGGGAGCGGGAAGCCGAGAATGACCTCTATGCAAAAGGGGAACGCCCGGATGCTGTCATTGATTATCCTGTCGATGCAACCGATTATGAGGCGATCGACATCTTTAATTGGCAGGAAGAGGCGGCGGGCATGATCAGTCAAATGGAGTTTGTTCGGCGCGTGGACGTGCAGTCGGAGACGATTGAAGGGTATGTTCGCGAAGGAAAACTGATTCCTGATCTGATCGTGCCGATGAGTGAGCACAGGGTGTTTAAGTATTTCACAGAAGCATCCTTGGAATGTTATGCAAAAGAGTTCGGGTGGACGCTGATCGATGATCAAAACCGTAAAAACCTGTTTATGGAAATGGTCGAAGAGATGGATATGAGCTATTCCTATAAGCCCGTTCTTCTCAAAGCAATTTTGCAAAACGCAGACAAACAGGGGCGAGTGAAGATCGACGATCTCGTTGCATATTTCAAAGCGTTTTACGAAGACAGGCGAGCGCGCGGAGAGGTCGTCGAAAAACAGAACAGTATCTTCGCAAAGGGAAATTACACGGATAAAGAGGCGGCGCGAAATATATTATCCAACCCGTTCAAGCGCTTTGAGGACATGAATATGATGCGCCATACGAAGACAATTGGGATCATTGAAGTTGAACCTACCGTCTGGAAGCGCCTTACAGAGGAAGACAAAAAACACATTTTAAATGTCTGTGATTTGAAATTGGAGCAGTATTACAAGAGATAGATGGAATTACCATCGAAAATAATCCTTGGAAGCTCCAGTATTGGCAAAAGGAACCGGGCAAGAAAAAGGCATACGTTAAAAATTTGTGCTCGGACGATACAGTGCAGGATGCTTTGGTACAGCTTTTGTCGATGTTTGAAGTTGCGTTCACAGCACGTCAACGCAAGAATTATCTCTTCTACTGCCTGTTGTATTTGTTCAAGAACGCGAAGCCGTGGCAAACTTTCCCGAAGACGTATTGCAGATTTTTGGAGGGACTTGCTACCAAATACTTCAAGGATGTATACCTCGTGAAGGAGTGCCTGAATGAGATCAATACGCCGCTGCCGCGCAGCTTTGACGCACAGATATTAAAGCAGGGTGATGTCAATATAATCATTGGAAACAGAAAAGCGGTTGATAATTTTGACAATATTTACGGAGACGGCACTGCTTTGTCGAAGGGAATCCCACTGTTTGTTTTCAACTATCTCGATTACAGGCTTTGGAAGGAATATTTGTCTGTAAAGGGTAGCAAAGAAGGGGCGGCGGATAGGCAGAAATTATTTGATAAGTTTGGTTGCTGTGATTTCGGTTTGGAAATCTTCAAGCAGTTTTATTTTTCCAGAACGCGCCGAAGCTTAGAGCATTTCTTCCCGCAGGCAGATATAAATAAGCCGCCCGTAAACCTTACGGAAAGCCAAATCAACTGTTTTGGCAATTACGGTATGATCGGTGCGGACGCGAATAGCTCCGGATCCAACTATGCCCCTAAGGTGAAGCTCGACCATTATCTCGATACGCTGTCGGGGAAAATCAAATTGGTGGCTGTTGCTTCGCTGAAATTCATGATCATGCTGCAGGCGTGCAAGGACAATATCGGTAAGCGTGAGTCTTGTGCCGAATGGAACTGGGACGATATCGTCACCCACCAAAAGAAGATGAAGGAATTCTTAAAGTAAAGTAAGATTGAAAACATAGCCTTCACATCATAACGACTAAGAAAACGACTAAGAAAACATCTAAGTATTGACGAGGAAACAGAGATATGGTATAATAGCAGTAAATAAGAAACGAGGTAAGGTATGGATAAATACATTCCACCCTATGATATTACCGATGAGATGCTGGAATTGGTATCGGAAATAACGGAAGATCTTGGAAAACTGAGCAGTATGAACGATTTAGAGCGACTTCCGAGGCTCAGACGAGTCAATCGTATAAGATCAATTCAGTCATCCCTCGCCATTGAAAACAATACGCTTTCTTTGGAGCAAGTGACGGATGTCATTGACGGGAAGCATGTGTTAGGGCCGCAGGACGATATCATTGCCGTCAAGAACGCCTTTTCTGTCTATAAGATGTTGCCGGAACTTGATCCGTTTTCTTTGGAAGATTTACTGAAAGCGCACGGTACAATGATGCACGGATTGGTTGAAGGAGTGGGGGAACTGCGTACAAGCTCGGTCGGCGTCATTAATGCGCAGGGGAAAGTCATCCACGTCGCCCCGCCGCATGATATGGTAAAAGAGCTCATGGAACAGCTCTTCGACTGGGTGAAAACGAGCAAAACGCAGATGCTGATCCGTTCCAGTATCTTCCACTACGAATTTGAGTTTATTCATCCCTTTGCGGACGGAAACGGCAGAATGGGCAGGTTTTGGCAAACGGTTCTGCTTGCGAGTTGGAAACCCGTTTTTGAATGGATCCCGATCGAAAATATCATCAAGGACAATCAAGACGAATATTACCGCGCGATCGGTCTTTCTACGGCGGAGGGAAAATCAAATTACTTTATCTTGTTTATGCTCAGAGTCATTCAAAAGGCAGTCTCGGAACTTGCGAGAGATACGCGTGGACATCAAAACCATATTACAAGTCAGATCAAAGCGCTTATGTCCGTTGTGCAATCGTATCCCATGACCGCTGCAGAACTGATGGAAAAGCTCGGATTAAAATCGCGTGCGTCCTTCCGTAAAAATTATCTGCAACCAGCGCTCGAAGCGGGACTTATCGCTATGACCGAGCCAGAATTGCCTACAAGCCGCAATCAGAGATATTATAAGATTTGAATAAAAAACGAGAAGAAGTTTGAGTTAACGCAAGGGGAGGATACTTATGGCACGTTGTTTGTATCATAACAGCTTTCAAAATTTTATGAAAGCGGACAACAACTCCATATTCGGCACTTTATGTGAGAACTATCACGGCGAGGCACTTACCACAACACGGGAAGCGTGGCTGGGAGAAATTTCGATCTTAAAGAACGTTTTGCGTGGTTTTGATGATAACGGCGAGATCGTCTTTGAGTATGATATTCCCCGTCTCGGCAAGAGAGTGGACGTGGTATTGCTGCTACAAGGGATTATCTTTTGTCTGGAATTTAAGGTAGGGGAATCGAGAATTCTGGAGGGCGATATCGATCAGGTGCTCGACTATGCGCTTGACTTGAAGAACTTCCATAAGTTCAGCGAAGATCATATTATCGTTCCTGTCTTGATCGCTACAAATTATCGCAGTTCTTCTAAACTCATTCAGATGTCCGTCTATGACGATAAGGTGGTGAACCCGATCGTTTCGGGTGCGGCCGGGCTTTCCGGTTTGCTTTCCGAAGTGCTGCGAAAATTCCCGGATGAGCCTCCGATCGACAAGAATTGGATTATCAGTCCTTAAGCGCCTACGCCGACGGTCATTGAGGCGGCTAAAACCTTGTATGAAAATCACTCGGTGGAAAATATCACGCGGCATGAGGCGGATAAAGTTTCGACCGATCAGACGATTGCCTATATTTTGAAGGTGGTGCAGGACAGTAAGCGCGAAAACAAAAAAAGCATTTGTTTTGTTACAGGCGTGCCCGGAGCGGGAAAGACGCTTGTAGGATTGGAAGTTGCAATTAAACAGACGTATCAAGGTAATGACGAACCAGTAAAGGATGAGGGCGCCGTTTATCTTTCCGGCAACGGTCCGCTGGTTGCGGTACTGAATGAGGCACTCGCTCAGGACAATTACAAAAAATGTAGAGAGAAGGGTGAGCCCAAAAAGTTGACAGACGCTCGCCGCGAAGTGAGCAAATCCATTCAGATGATACACCGCTATCGCGATAATATGCTGGCGAAGATTAAGAATCCCGTCGAAAACGGCGTTTTGGAAATCGATCCGCACAAGGCGGTCAGAATGGAACAAGCGGGTTTTGGCGAGGTCGAGCATGTGGCGATTTTCGATGAGGCGCAGCGCTCGTGGACGCATAAGCGGCTCGCCGATTATCTAAAGCGAGGCGGAACATACGGAAATAAGCTTAAGGTTCCGAACTTTCCGTTGTCGGAAGCGGCATTTTTGATCTGGTCGCTCGATCAGCGAGAAGACTGGGCAACGATTGTCTGTCTCGTCGGCGGCGGACAGGAAATCAATACGGGCGAGGCAGGTATTTCCGAATGGATCAAGGCGCTTAACGAGAAGTTTCCCCATTGGAACGTCTACATATCGCCTAAGCTCACCGAGCCGGAATATGCCGAAGGAAAAGTCAATGATCTGTTGAAAGATAATCCCAATGTAACGTATTCGGAAAGTCTGCATTTGGG
>DVLO01000021.1 GCA_018715495.1 Candidatus Limihabitans stercoravium
TACATAGCCTACTATAACAATGAAAGAATATCCATAAAACTAAAAGGACTGAGTCCGGTACAGTACCGAACTCAGTCGCAAGTAACAATTTAATTATTTAATTTTTGTCCAACTTTTGGGGTACACCCCACTTGAAGGTGGTTTCACCTAAAAGTGCCGATACGGCTGCAGTACCTTCCTGTACAGACAGTGATGTGTCAACAACGGTGTTTAGTTGTTCAGCCTTAAACCATCCTGCGAAGGTGGTGTGCAATGAATTTACGAAAGGAATGTTCATCACAATGTCCGACAGCAACCATGTTGCGGCTGTGGCTCCGATACATCCCAATAGCACACAAACTCCTACAGAAAACTGACGTGAGAAGCCCTTGACAGTGCCTACAATCAAGGCTACTAAAAATATGGCCAATACCACAAAATCAATTATTCCCATGAAAATCTCCCCCAATTGTGAACAGTGTTCGCTTAAGTTCACACGCAGCTAAACTATTTGATAAGACCTTAGCTTATTGCAGTGTAACGTAGATACATCTGCAATTATAACACAAAATACGACAAAATAAAAGTATTTTTGTATAAACTATGCAATTAAATGGAAAAGCTGTGTCAATACTTAATAAAAAACCGCAAGGGGGTAAATATGATTTCACAAGCGAATATAAAAGACAACAAACAGCTTGAAAGTATGGCGCAGCAACTGTCTACCATGGTTAAAAAGGCGGTGTACATGTGTATCGGTACGGAAAAAGTGTGCGCAGACAGTCTTGGTCCGTTGGTTGGTCAGATGTTAAATGACAATATGGAAAGTCCTGTTTTTGTATACGGAATTTACGGTTACAACATCACTGCTCAAAATGTTGAAAGTTGTCACCGGTTTATACGCAAACTACATCCTGATTGCACATTGGTGGTGATAGATGCCGGAGTGGGCGAAGCTGATCAGATAGGGTCGATTCAGCTTACTGACGGCAAGATAGTGCCCGGCGCAGCAACAGACAAAAGTCTGTGTGCCGTTGGGGATGTGACATTGGTGGGGATTGTTTCGCACAAGGACATGCAGGATTTCTACAGTGACAGTGCGGATAAACAGAATCTGGTGCAAAAAACAGCGCACAAGATAGTGCGAATGATACTTTCCGCTCACAGTCAGCTGGCTGAAAGCGCCAAAGAAAACGGGTTAAAATGATTACACGTATAGCAAAAAGAAATGAATGTTTACTTGGTAAATCAAATTTGTAACAAAAAGTGTCAATTTAAGTCTATTTTAACCCAATCCCAGTAAAATTGTGCTGTAAACTTAAAATGAAAAGATTTAAATACAGAGCACATATACTGTGAATACAGTCATCTTTACAATGTGTCCCGGTCACAGAAAGGAACAAACAGAACAGTCAAAATATTGACAGTAAAGGGGCAATTGTGGTAAACTGTAACAAATGTTTGGGGCTAAATCCAAGTAAATCGACCACAGACACTGTATGTGGCAAAGGAGAACAAATTGAACGCTAAAAAAAGAAACATTATTTCTTCTGTAATAACAGCGATACTGGTAATATTGCTGGTTGTGATGGTGTGGCAGATGCTGGGCAACCAGGCCACTGAAATCACTTATTCGGAATTCAGAACGCAGTTTGTAAAAGGTGCGTACAGCGTAGTCAAACTGGACGGATACGTTGTAACAGCCAAAGGTGTAGACGGCAAGCTGTACACGTTCAACGTAGCAGACAGAAACGGCTTTGAACAGTGGGTGTTGTCTAACAACAGCGGACTTGCGGCTGACACCAAGTATGTGGCAACAAACATTGCGCAGGGAAACATCTGGTCTATGCTGTGGCCTGTAATCATGATGGGTCTTGCCATTGTAGGATTGATATTTGTATTCAAGCAGATTTCAAAGCAAAACAATCAGAACATGGATTTCGGTAAATCCCGTGCAAGAGCGGTACAAAATGTAAAGGTACGTTTCAGTGATGTGGCGGGTGCCGAAGAAGAAAAGGAAGAACTGCGTGAAATTGTAGACTTTTTGAAAGATCCTCAAAAGTTTACAAACATGGGCGCACGTATCCCCAAGGGCGTACTGTTGGTGGGCCCTCCGGGAACAGGTAAGACATTGTTTGCAAAGGCAGTAGCCGGTGAGGCGGGTGTACCATTCTTCTCAATGAGTGGTAGTGACTTCGTAGAAATGTTTGTCGGCGTGGGTGCAAGCCGTGTAAGAGACGTATTTGATCAGGCTAAACGCAACATGCCTTGTATCATCTTTATTGACGAAATCGACGCCGTAGGACGTCAGCGTGGCGCAGGTCTTGGCGGTGGTCACGACGAACGTGAACAGACATTGAACCAGTTGCTGGTTGAAATGGACGGTTTCGAAACAAATGCAAGCATTATCGTCATGGCAGCGACCAACCGTGCAGACATTCTTGACCCTGCATTGTTGCGTCCGGGCAGATTTGACCGTCAGATCTACGTAAACAGACCCGACGTCAGAGGCAGAGAGGAAATCCTGAGAGTACACGCCCGCAAAAAGCCCATCGGTCCCGACGTAGACTTCCGCACAGTTGCACGTATTACTGCGGGATTTACAGGTGCCGACCTTGAAAACCTGTTGAATGAAGCGGCAATTCTTGCCGTAAGAAGCAAGCACAACGTCATCACAATGGCTGACGTCAACGAAGGTATTACAAAGGTAATCATGGGACCGCAGAAAAAGAGTCGTCTTGTCACCGAACCCGACAAGCGTATCACTGCTTACCATGAAAGCGGACACGCAATATTGGCATGCAGTCTCAAGTATTGCGACCCCGTACACGAAGTTACGATAATTCCACGTGGTCAGGCAGGCGGTTACACAATGACCCGTCCCGACAACGACAACAACTACGAAACAAAGTTGAAACTCATTGACCGTATCACCGAATATCTGGGCGGACGTGTCGCAGAAGAACTTGTCATCAAAAACATCTCATCGGGTGCAGTGGGTGACATCAAGGCGCTGACGCAGATTGCGCACACTATGGTAACGGAACTGGGTATGAGCGATCGTATAGGACCATTGTTCTACGGTAGCGAAGGTGAAGTTTTCGTGGGAAGAAGTTACCAATCGCAGCACAGCTACTCTGACGAAATTGCCAACACAATCGACGAAGAAGTGCGTGCCATTGTTGAATCCTGTCACAAACGTGCAACGGAAATCCTTACGGAAAAAATTTCCGTATTGCACAACATGGCCAAGGTTTTGTTCGAGCGTGAAACAATCCACACTGAAGAAGTGCAGTTGTTGATGGAAGGCAAGAGCGCAGAAGAAGTAATTGCCTACATTGACGAACAGGACAGATTGTTCAAGGCAAAGCACATGGCAAAGGACGTTGAAGTTCAGCCACAGCCTGTAGCGCAACCTTTTGCTGAAGACAAGCAGGACAACGTTGCAGACGTTAATCCTTCTGACAACGGAAATGAACAAAAATAACCAATAAATCAAAATGCCCTTGGAACTTCCCAAGGGCATTTTTCCGCTTTACGGTTGCAAAGAAGTAATACAGATGGTATAATCATTGCACTAAAGACAAATGCTAACAATCAAGAGGGTAAAATGGTAAGATTTTCAATTTATCACATACTGGCGGTGGTCATAACTTTTGCGGTGTTGGCCGTTGCCTGCGTAGTCATACGAAAACTGAACAGACGCTGGCAAAATGCGGTGTTTATCCTTGTGACGTTGGTAGGCAGTCTTGGTATATTTTTCCGCTACGCAATGTCCCTAAAGTGGACGGCGGATTTTCAATGGTTTACGCTTGCCGAACAGATGATGCAGGTGTGCAACTTCAACATGATTTTATTGCCGCTGATGTTGATTCCTAAGAACGAACTTGCACGACAGTATTCCTTCATGTTTTCCATGTGGGGAGCAATGACGACCTACTTGTCCATTCCTAAAAGTTGGTCGGCATTAGAGTGGAACGACATTGTTATTGTCAATTTCTGGTTAAATCACACGATGGCGGTGGCATTGCCCGTGCTGATGTGGGCGTCAGGAAGACTCAAGCCTCAAAAGAAATACATCATTCCAGTGCTTGCGTGCGTATTTGCCTACTTTACCGTGTCGGCTGTAATTACAAAGGTATTGCTGGACAACGGAACAATTACAATCGAACAAACTCACTCATTCCTTTACAGCACCGACGGAATTGCGTTGTTTGAGTTGTTCTACAAACTGATACCTTACCCTTACTTCTATCTTTATCCCATGTTGCCGTTGCTGGCAGGATTTTTCTGGTTACAGTGTTTTGCGTTGCGTAAACAGAAGGTGCAGCCGTACTCCCTTGTGAGGAATTAGCGGTAAATCGCTTGCATTGATGTAATGAGTAATGAGTTGGCAAGCGTAATAGGTTGTAACTGACACCAATTTGCAATGTGGTGTACAAACTCCTGATTGAAATGGCAATCATGTACTTGTTAGAGGTTGTTTGCTGCAACTGTTAGTTTTGAATGAGAATAAACGTAATATGAGAAAAGCGGACAATATCGATTGTCCGCTTTTTGTGTTGTGGATTATTTAAAACTTTAAATGTTGCGCTTGGTTTTACAATTCGTCTTGTAAAACAAAAGCAATTTTGCTGTATTTTGCAGTTGCGTTGCAGCATTTTTAAATGTTTTAGATTACACGCTGAACAGCAGATCACCGTAGGTGGGGAAGGGCCAGCAGCGTGCAGCGGTAATGCTTTCCAGCTTGTCGCAGACTTCCCTCAGTTCCTGCATTGCGGGTACTACGTTGTCACGGTAGAACAAACCTGCGTTGAGGTCTTCGCCCAGTTTTGACGCTGCGTCAATCAACTGTTGCAGTTTGTCGTTGCGTTGATGTGCCATGTCCAGCAGTTGTGACAGCAGGTTAGCCGTGTCAAGCAAACTGTTGTTGGTGATATGGCACTTGTCAAGATGCAATACGGTATCGGACAGCTCACCCAAGTAACTTGTAACGGCAGGAAGAATGTCTCTTGATACCATTTGTACCATTGTAGACGCTTCGATGTTCAATGTCTTGACGTAGTTTTCAATGAGTATTTCCTGACGGCTGTGCAGTTCACGTTCGGTGAAAACCTTGTGTTTTGTAAACAGAGCGATGTTCTTGTCGCTTGCGTACAAGGGCAGACAGTCCATTGTGGAAGGCAGATTGAGTAATCCACGGCGTTTAGCTTCTTCCACCCATTCATCGGAGTAGTTGTTTCCGTTGAAGATGATCTTGCTGTGATCACGCATTGTTTCCTTGATGATTTGCTTGATTGTGGCTGTCTGGTCGGTGGATTGTTCAAGTTTACCGCTGATGATGTCGAATTCTTCGGCAAGTGCGGTGTTCAGCACAATGTTAGTTGCTGCGATAGAGAAGGACGAACCCAGCATACGGAATTCGAACTTGTTGTTGGTAAATGCCATGGGCGAAGTGCGGTTGCGGTCGGTGCTGTCCATCGGGAAGGTGGGAAGCACGCTTACGCCTACTTCGACGCTGCACTTTGCACGCTTGGAATAACTGCGGTCTTCTGCCACAGCCTGTAAAATGCCTGTAAGTTCTTCGCCTATAAACATTGACACAATTGCCGGCGGAGCTTCGTTAGCGCCCAGACGATGGTCGTTGGAGGCACTTGCGGAACTGATTCTGAGCAGATCCTGGTGTTTGTCAACGGCAGCAATCATTGCTGAAAGTATCAGCAGAAATTGTGCGCTGTCCTGAGGATTTTTGCCCGGGTCAAACAGATTGTACTTGTTGTCTGCAACAAGAGAGAAGTTGTTGTGTTTGCCGCTTCCGTTCACGCCGTTAAATGGTTTTTCGTGCAACAGACAGGTCATGCCGTGTCTGGAAGCGATCTTTTTCATCAGTTCCATTATAAGTTGGTTCTGATCGGATGCAACGTTTACGGTGTCGAAAATGGGTGCAAGTTCGTGCTGTGCCGGAGCAACTTCGTTGTGTTTGGTCTTAGCAAATACACCCAGTTTCCACAGTTCCTCATCAAGTTCCTTCATGAAGGCTACAACCTTTGGCTTGATGGGACCGAAGTAGTGGTCGTCAAGTTGTTGTCCCTTGGGAGGCTTGCAACCAAACAGTGTGCGTCCGCAGTACATCAGATCCTTGCGTTGGTGATACATCTTGCTGTCGATAAGGAAATACTCCTGTTCCGCTCCCACGCTTGCGCTGACGTGTTTGGTGTCACGCCCCAACAGTCTGAGCAGGCGCACGGCTTGTTTTTCCAGTGCCTGCATGCTGCGCAGTAACGGAGTCTTCTTGTCCAGTGCGTCGCCGTTGTAACTGCAAAAAGCGGTGGGAATACACAAAACGCCGTCCTTGATAAATGCCGGTGAAGTGGGATCCCAAGCGGTGTAACCTCTTGCTTCGAAGGTGGCACGCAATCCGCCCGACGGAAAACTGCTTGCGTCGGGTTCGCCCTTGATGAGGTTCTTGCCGTCGAATTCCAGTTCAAGTCCCTTTGTTCCACGGGAAACAAAACTTTCGTGCTTTTCGGCGGTGATGCCTGTCATTGGTTGAAACCAGTGTGTAAAGTGTGTTACGCCCTTTTCCAACGCCCAGTTTTTCATTGCATTTGCAATGACGTTTGCTGTTTCAAGTGACAGTGAAGTGCCGTTGTCACAACATTGCTTAAACTGCTGATACGCCCAGTCAGGCAGGCGCTCTGCCATTGTTTTGTCATCAAACACAAGACTTCCAAACAAACCGGTGATTTCCACAGACAAACCCCTCCTAAGTCAATTCAGCCAAAGCAACGTTCAGCATGTGGGTATTATAGATAAGCGAATTACAGCTGTCAAGAAATTGAAGTAACATCAATGCAAAAAATTGCGACCTGCAACAAAGCCACATCATGTTAAAGACAATTGCACTGCTTTTTGCGGAATACGTGCACACTTTTTACGGTTTAAACAATTGTGCCGATTGCCGATGTGGACAACTGACAGCGATTGAAATCCGCCATGCAAAACCGATGGACGTGGTTCAAAAACCTGTAAAATTGCGACAGCGAGTGTCACTCTTGAATTTGAGAAAAGACCCATGGCAAGGACGCATTGAAGAAAAAATGTTAGTAAAATTTCAATTTTATATTGACAAAATGCGGGGGGGGGGTATACTTTATGCGTCAAAAAATTAGGAGGATGCTTGTGCAAATGAAAAGAAAAAACAACAAAGCATTTACCATTACCGAGCTTGTCATTGTCATTGCAGTAGTTGCGATACTCGCTGCAGTGTTGATACCTACGTTCAGTAATGTAATCGAAAAGGCTAATCAATCCAATGACACAGTGTTGGTCAAGAACCTGAACACGGCATTGTCATCTTACGAAGCATTGAACGGTAAGCCTTCCACAATGCACGAAGCTTTGACAGCTGTAGCCGAAGAAGGTTTCTTGGTAGAAAAACTTACACCAAGATCAAGTGGCGAAATCTTGTGGGAACAGACATCTAACCGTTTTGTATTGGTTAAAGACAATGCAATTGTATTTGGTGATGCAAGCACAACAGCAAACCTTGGCTACACCTATTGGAAGATCGTCAAGGAAATGCCCACCGAAAACGCCAACAACTACAGCTTGTATCTTGCTGACGGCTTTACAACCGAAGGAGCATTGGCAGTATCGGGCGGTATTGATGTTGGTAACAACAGCGACATTTCCATCAACTACACAAACACAACCTCTGAAGCACAAGATGTTGTATTCCGCACAAACGGCGGAACATTTATAGTCAACGGCGAGCTTGACACCGTAAGTCACTACGGAACAATTCATGATATCGCAATTGAGCAAGTTGCACCACATTCTTACCATGAATATGGCGAAGTTTTGTCCAACATGACAATCAGCAAGGGCAATGTTGTAATTGAAAATACAGCAGTTGTTCCCCGTATTGTTGTATCAGGCACTGAAACAATTACAGTTGAAATCAATTCAAGTGAAACCGACATTTCAGTTTTCGGTGTAAACGGTGCAACAATTACAGAAGGAATGATTACTAACAATGCAAGTGCTAGTGTAAATGAAATCAACGATGTTGATGTTCCCGACGCTTCCGTTTTTGCTGGCGGTAAAGGTACACAAGCAGAACCTTACATTGTAACAACAAATGCACAACTTGAAGCAATTGCTAACTATAAGGGAATTAAATACCACTATCAGTTGGGTGCAAATTTAAATGATGTAAACAACATCGTTTTGGAAGAAACCGATATTGAATTTGACCTCAATGGTTACAGCATTGAAACAGCTGTAAATTCAGAAAATAGTGCAGCCCATTACTACTTGTTTAACAACTACGGAGTATTTACATTGAAAGATACTTCCGACAGTCAAACAGGTGCAATTCGTGCCCGTGGCTTGCAAAATTACAATCTCATGACCATTGAGAGTGGTAATTTGTATACTATTGATAGCAATGGCGGTGGTGCTTGCGTTTGGAATGAAACAGATGATTTAGAAAATCCCGCAACATTGTATGTATACGGTGGAAGTTTCTATGTGACAGGCAGTCCGTCTGGAAATATGGTCGCATGTTGCATAAACAACCAAGCTAATAGCAAAGCGTATATTTACGGAGCTAATTTTGTAACGTATTATCTTGCAGTAGTAAACAGTGGCTATATGGAAGTTACTGACTCGGCGGTAAGTGGTGATATCAACATCACGCCTTCTACTAACACTTGGTGGAACTCTTTCAAGACATATAGCGGTAGCGAACTTATCATGGAAAATATAACTTCAAACCTTTCCAGTTCGTCATTGCTTGAAAATGCAGGTGGTAGGGCTACGCTCATCAACTGTAATGTAAACCAATTGGGTAAACCTGGACAATCCTATGGATATCAAGCAAACTGTATTGCTGTTTCCGGTAATGGTGAAACTACTATAAAGGGTGGAAATTACTACTCGGTTGCTTACGGATTGTATGTATACAGTAGTGGCGGTACATTCAATATTTACGATGCTGAAATTGAAGTAACCGGTGATTTGCCTGCTATTAAGGGTGATATTGATAGTTCAAGTTATCCTAATGCTAAGATAAACATGAGTGTGTATAATTCAACGATAACAGGTAAATGGCAATTGGCAAAAAATAGTGTAGTAAACATCTATTCAGGTGTTCTTCAAAATTCCGGATTAACTTTGGAACAAGTAAACGGCTATCTTGCTGAAGGTAGCACTGCAACCGAAAGCAACGGAACATTTACAATTTCTCAACAGTAATCTAAATAAACAATATTTGAAAAAACTCGGCTTTGTGCCGAGTTTTTTTGCTGTACGGTAGGCGAAAATGTGGTGAATTTTCCGCATGAGTTATCTTCTAAAACTTCTTCAATTTGTATTTGTTTGTGGCTTTAGGGGTGTTGTTGTTACTGTTCATTGTCGTTGTTGTAACATTGCGGAAAGTTGTCTTTTCAAGTATTGTTCAGCCTGCGTTGGCTGTACTTAAAAAACTTGACAATATTTATTGCCTACTGTATTGTTAGATGGTAGACATTACTACCCAGGGGGGAAACAATGAAGCAAGACAAGGTAGTGGTACTTGACTTTGGAGGGCAGTACAAGGAACTTATTGCACGAACGGTAAGACAACTGGGCGTTTACAGCGAAATTCTGCCGGGAAATACAACAGCGGAAAAACTGCGTGAAATATCGCCTGTAGCCATCATTCTTACGGGTGGACCGCACAGTGTTTACGAACAATCATCTCCGAAGATGGATGAAAACGTGCTTAAACTGGGCATCCCCGTTCTGGGAATCTGCTACGGCATGCAACTGGTGTGTTACACACTGGGCGGTAGAGTTGAGCCTGCAACAACCGGTGAATACGGTACGGTGACAATACACCGCACAACGGACAGCATGTTGTTTGACGGTATCGGTGACAGTGCCGTACTGATGAGTCACTCCGACAGGGTGACGGAACTTCCTGAAGGATTTACCGTTACAAGCAGTACTGCCGATTGTCCCATTGCGTCGGCGGAAGATGTTGAAAAAAACATCTACGTGGTACAATTTCACCCCGAAGTAAATCGCACCAAACAGGGAAAGAAACTGATTTCCAACTTTCTATTCAAGGTAGCGCACGCACGCAAGGGATATTCATTGACCAAGGTCATCAAGGAACAGACCGAACTTGTCAAAAAGCAGGTGGGCGATCACAAGGTAATCCTGGGATTGTCGGGTGGCGTTGACAGTTCGGTTGTTGCCACCATGCTGGAACGAATCATTCCGGGACAGGTTGTGTGTATATTTGTTGACCACGGACTGATGCGCAAGGACGAAGGCGACAGTATAGAAAAGGCTTTTCTTAACAAGAACCTTACCTTCGTAAGGGTCAATGCCGAACAAAGATTTTTAAAAGCGCTCGAAGGTGTCACCGATCCCGAACAAAAGCGCAAGATAATCGGTGCGGAATTCGTCAAGGTGTTCGAAGAGGAAAGTGGCAAGTTTGGTGATTGTTTCCTTGCGCAGGGAACAATCTATCCCGACGTCATCGAAAGCGGTGCAAACAACTCCGCAGTAATCAAGAGTCACCACAACGTTGGCGGACTTCCCAAGGAAACAAGATTTTTGGGTATCGTCGAACCTCTGCGCGGATTGTTCAAGGACGAAGTTCGCAAGCTCGGACGTATCCTCAACATGCCCGATTACCTTGTAAACCGTCAACCCTTCCCCGGACCCGGATTGGCTGTGCGTTGCCTTGGCGAAATCACCAAGGACAAGCTGGACATCCTGCGTGAAGTGGATTACATCTTCAACAGCGAACTCAACGCTCACAAGGTCAAGTCCGACCAGAGCTTTGCAGTGCTGACGCCCATCCGAACGGTGGGAGTAATGGGCGATTACCGTACCTACGACTACGTTGTTGCGCTGAGAGCTGTCAAGACCAATGACTTCATGACCTGTGAAGCGCAGGAAATTCCCTACAACGTATTGAGGATTGTCACAAGCAGGATTGTAAACGAAGTCAAGGGAGTAAGTCGTGTAGTGTTCGACATTACAGGTAAACCACCTGCAACCATCGAATGGGAGTGATTTGGGGACGAGTGTCAAACCCTTTGTGATGTGCGGTTGCGACAGTCTGCAACATTCAGTGGTAAGGATGTGCCACTTGCAATCAACCGAATAAATTACATTGTCAAGGACAGCGGAGCTCACAACTTTCGCTGTCCTTTTGCTTTAGTGTTGCTGACAGCCTTTGTCAGTGGATGTCGGTGTTATTCCAAAAGGACAAATTCAATCGCATTTACAACAAAATCAACACATTTGTGCATTAGTGTTCACTAATCGTCACATCATTTCTCAATAGCGAAAAACTTCATTCGCTGTTTTGTGAAAATGCCCTATTTTAGGGCAAGTTCGGCAATTTAGGGTATTGACAATGAGTGTACAACGTAGTAAACTTGATTAAAACAAACAAGGCATTCCTTTGCACTTTTTTAGGAAGTTCTCTGTTTGTCAATCGTAGAAGGGCAGGGGAAATCTGACCTGTACTTTCATATTGATTTGCATGTGTGTGCAAAGACTAAATTTGTGCGGTGTGCAAGTTGCAAGTGGGTGCAATGTGTTTCCACCTGGTTGCATGTTGCGTTTAAGTTGGGCAATTCGTCAAACGTGCGGAACTGTCAATCAGTGTCACTGCAACTGTCAATTGCGGACATGCTCAAGGAAAACATTTTGTACAAAGTCAATTTTTTTAAAATTGGAGCATTGTTTATTTTTTATTACATATTGACAAAAGGTGCTTGTTGTTGTATGATTGTTGTATACTAAATATAGGGAGGAGGTATCTAGAGGAACAAAGGTAAGAAAAGAGCATTTACAATTACCGAACTTGTAATTGTAATTGCGGTAGTAGCTATTCTTGCTGCAGTGCTGATTCCTACATTCAGCAATGTGATCAAGAAAGCTAACATGTCCGTAGACCAACAAGCTGTTAGAAACATGAACATTGCTCTCATCAATGCAAATATTGATGGCAGTGTGGAAGTTTTGTCCGATGCTCTTGAAGTTTTGGAAGAAGCAGGAATGGATGCCAAGGATTACAAGGCTCTTGCTTCAGGCTACGACTTCGTGTGGGTTAAGTCAATCAACAGAGTGCTGTATGTGGAAAAAGCTACTAACAAGGTTGTTTATCCTGAAGAATACGTACACATGACCTATCTTCCCACAAACGAAACGTGGATGACTCTTGAGGGAGCAATCAAGGGTGACGACAGTTGGGAAACAACTGAAATTACAACTGACGGTCTCACCAACAGTGAAGTTAAGTTCGGCGTAGTCAAGAACGGTGACGAAATTAAAGCTGTCAAGGTAGACACAGCACCAAGACTTGTTTCCGTTGTGGAATATCTCAACGACAACAAAAACAAGAGCAAGGATGTTGACCTCTACCTCGGTGCTGACATCGACTTGCAAGGTGCTGAATGGCAACCAATCAGAACATTGAATGGTAATTTCGACGGTAACAATTTCAAGATCACTAACTTGCAAATGAGCAATCCCACAACAGCAAGTGATACAGTAGTTGGTGGTAGCAGTAATGTTTATACTTTCTACGGATTCATTGGCATTTTAAAGGGAACAAGCTTTAAAAACGTTACAATTGATGTCGACATTCAAACACCCGGTGTTTCGGGCGGATTTGTAGGCAACGATGATGATAAGTACAAGCCATTTGGAAATCACACTGTAGCAGGTGCTATTGGTGGAATTTTAAAGGAAACAGCAGAAGAGGTTGTTGTTGAAAATGTTACCGTAAACGGAACGATTGTCGGACACAGCAGAGTAAGTGGGGTAATCGGTTACATCGGTGGACATCCTGAAACTGGAAAACAAGCTACCGGTAAAGTTACATTGCGTAACCTTACAAACAATGCAACTGTTACATCCGAAAACTACAACAAGAGCGATTTCAGTACAGCTGGCGGAATTGCTTCCATCGTAATTCAAACACAAACATCATTTGGTCTTGAATTCGACAACTGTACAAACACCGGTGCAGTAACAGGTATGCACGGTGCAGGTATGATTGCTTACGTTTCCACTAACGGTTCTATCTACATGCACAATTGCACCAACAGTGGTACAATTACTTCCAGATTTGACGGTGTTGAAAATCTTGCGACAACCTATTCAACAATGCGTCCGTCCGCATCGGGGTTGATCGGTATACTTCAAAGTAAAACGGCAAACTTCATATCCGAAAATACTTTTGGCGACAAAGTAGTAAATGGTATCTTGATTGAAAATTGCACACATACAGGTACTGTTCAAGTATATGCAGGCGGTGGCAGAACCAAGGCTATTTTGGAAGAATGTTGCACTTTGGACAATGAACTTGCTAAGGATAGACCTGACAACACTTACACTGTTACCTCCACTCAAGAATGAGAGCATACTTAAATTAACTCACAAAAGCTCGGCGAGAAATCGCCGAGCTTTTTTTTGTTGCAAAATAAAAAAACAAAGAAGGAAAACAAAAAAAAGAAAACTAAAAACGAAACATTAAAAAGCCAAAAAAAACAAAAATGGCAAAACATAAACAAGTTGAGCACGGAAACGGTGAACATGAAACTCGTGTTTGTGGATGTTGGTAAATTTTAGATATTACCACTTACAAATGCGGTTGGGGTTGGATGTGTTGAGTGAATTGGGCAAAAATTACAGTCCGTTTCTTTAAAATGGGTGAAAACCGTGGTACGTTTCTTCGAAATTGGGGGAATTTGTGCGTTGCGCGGGAAATTCGAGAAAATGCCGATTTTTGCAATTTTTTGTGGTTTGCTTGAATTTGGGGTGACGTGGGGCAATTTCGAGGTAAACAAGGTGAAAAGATGGCAATTGGGCGGACATTTCAACGTGTATTTGGGGTGACGTGGGGTGTTTTTGGCAATGTTTGACTGTCAGCCCGACGTCGCGATTGCCTGAACGGGAATTTCGGGTAACGTGACAGAGTTTGTGTGTGCGTTTGTGTGGCAATGAAAATCTCTTGAGGTGTGATTGTGGAGTGTTTTTAGAGTGTTGCAAACAGTGTAACACAATGCGTATTTGTTGTGTGTGTGACAGTAGCTGTCATTGTGACTAAAAACAACGGTGCAAATTTCTCGAAAATGCCCTAACGAGCGATGTTTTTACAACAAAATTACAACTTTTTCCCATTTGGGTATTGACACTGCATTGTTAAAGTGCTAAAATACATATATATGAGTTGAACTGCTTGCGACGTGTGGCTTCATTGTGTTGGAAACACTGCGCAATCGGTTGTATGAGGGAGGTTTCTCATATGCAAGGTATCGAAATTTTGGTAGTTGTAATTTTTACTGTATTGGCAGCAATCTTGTTTGCAGGTCTTGCGTACAAGTTTGCACAGTGCAGGTCTGCAATCAGACATTACAAGAAATGTCTTGCAAGAACAAACGACAGATTGATGGACGTTGTAAGTGGCGAGGAAACAATCCACATTTCCAAGCATCACTGTGACGGTTGCAACAAGTAAGGGGGTAAAGTGATATGTTAGACACATTTTTTCTGGTAATTGTTCCCGTTCTTGCTGTATTGCTCATCCTGTCCATCGTATTGATGGTTACATTCAACCGCAAGAAGAAGAGCCTCTTGGAGGAAATCGAAGCTAAAAAACAACAAGTAAACACAATTGTTGCCGAAGGTGACTTGTTCCTGAAGATCAGCGACGGCAAGGTTGAAATCGTTGACGCGCCTGTAGCAACGGTTGCAATGCCTGTTCAACAGGAAGAACAACCTGCTCCTGCCCCTGCCGAAGAACCGTCGGACAACACCGAACTTGTTGCAATCGACGAAGACAGTGTAGTGTTCCAAGCTACCGGTAAGGAAAGCAAGACTTTTGCCGACAAGTACGAAACCTTGACGGAAGAAGCTCGCAAGATGTACGACGAACTTTCTCAATACATACTTGCAACACCCAAGTCGAAGGTGTCCCGTTCGTCAAGTGCCGAAACATTCAAGGTTGGCACAGACAAGGTACTGCGTGCAGTAATCCGCCGTGAAGTCGTTGTGTTGAACTTCATGCTTGCCAACAGCAGTTTGAACCGCTTTGTCAAGGAAGAAGGTATCAAGAACATCAAGATCAACCCCGTTGTAATTCGTCTTGAAACAGCGGAAGATCTTTCGCTTGCTAAACAAACAGTAGACCTTACTGTTGAAAACATCAAGCAAGAACAACTGTACCGCAAGCTTCGTAAGAAGGAACTTCGTCTTGCCAAGAAAGAAGCGGAACAAGCGGAAAAAGCCGAATGAGCTTTGTGATGTTTCGTTGACAGTTCGGACAAGAAATTACCTAATCAACACCCCATTTTACGAGCAATCTGGGTGGGGTGTTACATTAGTGCTTTTTTGCAACAAAACAGTGTCAATTTGGTGACAATGGTGTAATAAAAAACACATGTTCACTGTTGAAGTTGCAATGGTCAAATTGATTGTAATGTACCAAAAACATCTAACGTGCATTGCAATTCGGGACTACCCAACACGAAATTCGGTCGCAAGACCGGGTATAAAAAACAAAGAAAAGGAGAAACAAAAAATGCTCAACAACAAGAAGAAGAACGCATTTACCATCACCGAATTGGTAATTGTAATCGCAGTTATCGCAATCCTTGCAGCAGTGTTGATCCCAACATTCAGCAACGTTGTAGATAAGGCTAACGAATCCAAGGCTATGCAAGCAGCTCGTTCCGCATTGGACAACTACCTTGTAGACGCTTTGACAGAAGAAAATATGCAAAGTGACAATTTGTTGTTCGTAAGTGGTAATTACTACTTCACATACTTGAATGGTGAATTTAATGTAACTGCAACTGAGTTGACAGATGGTGCAACTACTGTTACTATCAATGGATTTAATGCAATTACACTTGGTACTAACGACGTAAACCAAGACGGTGCATACGGTAAAGATGTTGCAATTTACGAATTGACAGCTACAGAAGCTGGTGCTTAATTAAAACCTAAAACATAATGACAGTCCGTCTGTTCTGCTACGGTAGGACAGACGGATTTGCAATTTGTGGGGGATTTTTGCACAAGCTATACTGTGTCAAGCTAGCACAATTGCTTGCTCATGGCTTGACTTTCATTGCGCACTTCAACCGCACTGTCTTACATCTAGTGATTTAATTTGTACCAAAGGTACAAAAAGTGCGAAATTTGTTCCATTTTTTACATTTTTGTGGTACAATGTTTCCAAACAGGTGCAAAATTGCAGTTGTTCGGAAAGGTTGTATCTTCATTGCCAATTGGGGCAGTAGATTTACTTTCAGGCGGTGGGTGTTCGAGCGCCATTTCGCCAATGTTTCGGGAGTCATCATGCTAAACAAACGCAACGCATTTACATTGTACGAATTGATCATTGCCATTGCTCTGCTTGCGGTAGTGGCAGGTGTTGTGCTGTCCTTTGTTTCTTTCCTTGGTGATTACACTTCAAGAAACGAAGTGATGGTGGAGCAAAACAATCAGACATTGGCACTTCGCAGGGAGGTTGACAAGTGGTTTAGTTACTTCGACACTGCGGACACGGAATTTCCATTGGGTGGTACTGATGTAGTAGCCACCGCAACCTACCAAGGCATTGACTACAACATTCGAATGTCCGAAGTGGACGGAAATTTAAAGGTACAGTTTAGTTACCCCGAAGGTACTGTTGACGTGACGGCAACGTTGCTGGACAGCATTGTTGTGGCAACGTACGGCACAACGGTTCCCAACCCAATGGGTGACAGTGTACGTTTTGTAATCAACTGCAAGGTTTCGGGCAATCAATTTGTTTGTCAGTTAGTATTTAAGTGAGGTTTTTTATGGGATTGTTCAAGTCTTCTTCAACGGATTTTTCAGTAAGCAGTCGTCAGATTCCCCCTTCCAAACGTGGCAAGAACGTTGTCATCGGCTTTGACACCGTAAACAAGCAGGTTCGTATTCTTGCATTGAAGGGATTGGACTGGAACAGTGGCGCTTTGGAATGTTTCGACTACAACGGTCAATTTCTTTCGGACGAGTTTCTGGCGGAATTTGCCGACATTCTGTCGCGTTATCTCAAGTTGACGTCACTAGGCGGTGCTAACGTCTATTTGGCATTGCCCGACAACTGTGTTGCAATGGATGACATATCCTTGCCTGCTCTTTCCAAACGCAAGTTGCAGGAAACACTTGCTACGGAACTGCAAAAGTTCTACAAGAGTTACAAGGACTTGCAATTCAGAAGTATGGTTGCCTCATCCAACAAGCAAAATGTCGTGTACTGCATGACAATTGTACGCAAGCAGTATCTTTCCAACATGTACTCGGCATTGTCCGCCAAGAGAATCAACCCCAAGTTTACTTCCTTTACATCCAACTGTACTGTAAACTGTGCACTGCAATTCAAGTCATCGTTGCGCAAGAAGAACTTCATTTTGCTTGACGTCAAGGAAGATCGCACCAACATTGCCTACGTCTTAAAGGGACACACGGCAAGTTTTGCACAGGTGATGTTGGGCACACAGCATCTTTCCGACAAGGAAGTGTTGCAGGAAAACACTCTTTACGACCACGACGTTGCCGACCTTGCAATCTTGAATGCCAAGGAACGTGCCAAGATGAGGGCATTGACGGTAGACGTTGACGAAAATCAGATTGTTTCGGCGGAAGGCGATCTCAACAACATGGAACAAGCATTGTCTGTTTACGACACCGTAACGCAGGTTCTTTCGGACAATCCGCATGCCGAAGCCAACACGGTTCAGCAGGCGGTGAGCGAAATTGTAAACCCCGATGGCGAGCAAGACGAGGAAGAAACGGAAGAACTTCAACCCGTTCAACCCGTCAAGAAACAGAAGGTATTTGTGCGTAAGCAACCCAAGAAACTGCCCAAGTTTATGTTGCGTCCCACCCCCGAAACGGCGGAGGGCATTGTGTACGAAAACTTCCGCATGATAATGAAGTGGGCATTGCTGTACAAATCCAAGCTGGAAAGAATTGAATCGTTGCCTCGTATCGACAGTGTTGTTGTCAACATCGACAGCAATCTGCAATTTGTCGTCGACATGGCTAACAAGGAAAACTTCAATACTTTCGAATTACTGACATTGCCTCAACCGGTTTCTCGCAACATGGATCTGGTGGGCGCATTGTTCACAGGTATGTTCAACAAACATTGTAATTTGTAAACCATGAAAAACAATCTCAACAAAGCATTTTCCCTTGCGGAAATCATAGTGTCGATGGCGCTTGTCGTGATGTTGTCGGTGGTGGGATTTCTTGCCTGCACCGTCAGTGTTCGCATGACGGACAACCGCAATCAGCACATTTCGGCTTGGTCCGTTGCCTACTCGGCGGTGGACTGCCTTCGTGTTGCCGTAAATCAAGGCGGGGATGTAATTTCTCAACTTGACGAAGATTTGGTCAATCTGGTGGGAAGTAATTTTGTTGAAAATCTCGAAAACACCACAGGTATTTCCAAGACCACTACGGAAAACGGCACAATCTACATCTATCGCACCGACAAGTACACAATGAACATCAATGTGGAAACTAGTGCGGAAGTGGGCTCGCCATATAGCTACACAATTGACGCCTACACCGACGGCGGTTACAAGTTGGTGGACATCAAGGGGGTAGTGTGATGTACAGCAAGAAAGGTCTTACAATCGAATACGTCATGCTGATGATGGTTGTCGTTGCGCTGTTTGTGGTGGTGATACTGTTTGCTGTGGGTCGTGGCACTACAATTGCCAACGGCTACCGCACCTACGTTGAACGAAAAGCATTTCTCGACGACGTGGGACAAACCTACATCGACAATTTCAACGGCTCGGACATTGACAGTGTGGACAGTTTGCTGACGGAAAAACTCGACGGCAACTCCTACGGACTGCAATTTTCGACAACTTTCGACAATTCTACCAACATCGATACATTGCAAGTCACTTCACAAAGCGGATCGGTACTGCTCTGGGTGGAAATCCTGTCCGACGGCACCGTTGTCAGGTATTCCTACGGTTCGGTGGGGGTGGCATGATGTTTCAATTTGTCACAACCTCTTTCATGTTCGCACTGTTGGGTGTGTGCGTGGGCAGTTTCTTGAATGTCGTTGCCTACCGCCTTCCGCTTGGAATGAGTCTTGCCAATCCACCTTCGCACTGCACAAGCTGTAACCACAAGTTGAGCTGGCTGGACAACATTCCGCTGTTCAGTTACTTGTTTCTTCGCGGACGTTGCAGATACTGTCACCAAAAGTACTCGTCAAGGTACTTCTGGGTGGAACTCATGAACGGTCTTTTGTGGCTGTGCTGTGCCTTTAGATTTTGGCAAAATTTGTTCTGGTGTTCGGTGGCGTCTCTTGCGTTGTCTGTTTTGCTCACAATGACACTGTGCGATTTCGACAACCTGTTCATTCCCGACAGTCTGCAGGTGGCTCTTGCTGTAGTTGCAGTCTTGGGCGCTTTTGCCGACCCGTCAGTGGGAATTGTGGACAGACTGTGGGGTCTTCTCGGTACTTCTGCATTCTTTGTTGCATTCTACCAACTTGCTTTCGTCATGTTCGGTAGGGAAGGCATGGGATTTGCCGATGTCAAATTGATGTCTTTGCTGGGATTTCTGCTAGGGTGGAAGGGCGCTGTCGTTGCCGTGATAGTGGGTGTCTTTGTCGCTCTTGTGGATATCGCAAGACAATCCTTTACCGTCACAAGAAATAGTTTCTCTAAACCGGAGTACCCATTCGCTCCTTACCTCGCAATGGGCGGTGCAGTTGCGCTGTTTTTCACCAATGACATTGTAGGGTGGTATCTCGCAATGTTCTTTTAGGAGGGTTCTGTGAAAAAGTTTAAGTACACAGCTGTCAATCTTCAACGCAAAAAAGTGACAGGTATCTTTCTTGCCGAAGACGAACAGGAACTAGCAATGCGTCTTGCCGAACAAAATTTGTACTTGGTAAAAGCCAAACAAATTACTCAAACTACGGCAAGCACCTTTTTCTCCACAACGGGCAAGGTTAGTGCAAATGAACTTGCAACCTTCTGCCGTCAGTTTGCAATCATGTTCAACACGGGTATTTCCATCGTCGATTCGTTGGAGATACTGAAAAACCAATCCTACTCGGGTTTGCTGAAAAAGACTCTGGAATTTTTGCACGAAGACGTCAAGGCAGGTCAATTGCTGTCGCAGGCATTGGAAAAACACAAGAAGATTTTTCCACGTTTCTTGTTGTCAATGATTTACGTAGGCGAAATTTCAGGTGCGTTGGACAAGATCTTGATCACTCTTGCCGACTACTTCGAAACGGATGCTAGTATCAAGAAAAAGACCAAGTCCGCAATGATTTACCCTGTCATATTGATTTTTATGGCAATCGGTATCATTGTGCTGATGGTGGCTTTCATCATTCCCACCTTCATGGAAGCATTGGGTTCGCTGGATGTCGAGATGCCTCCGTTGACAATCGCTCTGTACAACACTAGTGTGTGGTTCAGGACTAATTGGAAGATGTTGTTCTTGGTAATCTTCGCCATTGTGATGTTGTTCATGCTGTGGAAACGTACTGCAAGCGGTAAGGTGGCTTGGGACGGGTTCAAGTTTAAAGCTCCCATCATCGGCAAGGTTGTAAAGAGTCTTGTTACGGCAAGATTTGCTCGTGCTTTCGGTTTGCTTATCGACGGCGGTCTTGACGTAATCGATGCTATGGAAACATCCAAGATCGTCCTTGGTAACAAGTACGTCGAAAAGAAATTCGAACAGGCAATCAACGACGTCAAGCAAGGTTTGAGTATCACCGAAGCGCTGGACGGCTACAAGATTTTTCCGCCGTTGATCATTCAGATGATCTCGGTTGGTGAGAAGTCCGGTTCGCTTGCCGAAGTGTTGATCAGATCGTGTTCGTTCTTCGACAATCAGGCGGAAGTTACCATTTCTTCTATGACTACAATCATTCAACCCATCATTCTTGCCATCATCGGTGGCTCGGTTGGGGTGTTGTTCTACGCTATCTACTCGCCATTGTTGCAGGTTATGGAAAATATCGGGGTGTAAATTATGGATATCAACTACGAATTACTCAATTACTACGCCTACAAAAAAATCATCAAGCGTAGGGAAGTTGACCAGATTTACGAGGAATGTAAACGTCTCAATGTTCCCGTTGACACGTACATGCAGGCTAAGGCGTACTGCACCGAGCTGGAAGCATTGCCCGTGTTGGGCGAGTTCTACTGCTTGCCCTACGTCGAAGTGGGCATGCTGGACATCGACAAGTCTTTGGTGGAAAAGTTCGAGTTCGGCTTCTTGAAAAAACACAAGTTCTTGCCCGTTTCCATCAACAAGAACGGTGTGTTGCTAGTGGCTGTCGGACGTCCTCTCGACATGCACGCAAGATCGGTAATCGCTACGGAATTTACCTGCGACATGGATTTTGTGCTTGTTCCGCCTACACAAATTGACATCTACATCGACTCCATTGTGGCAGTGCTGTCCACAACCAAGGCGCTGGACGACCTTCAGGACGCAGGCGACAGGGAAGTAATCAATCGTGTTGCAACGGGCGGTGTTGCGGTAATCGACGACGCCGAAGACGTAATCAACAATCCGTCAGTTCGACTTGTTGACTCAATCATTCGTGAGGCAATTCCTTTCAAGGCATCGGATATTCACATCGAACCTTTCGAACGCACCGTAAAGGTAAGATACCGTATCGACGGCGACTTGCAACAACGTGTAGAATTCCCCATCGAATCCTACTCCGCTGTGTGCGCAAGACTGAAGATTTTGTCGGGTATCAACATCGCCGAACGTCGTATCCCTCAAGACGGCCGTATCAGTATGTCAATCAACGGCACGGAATACGACTTCCGTGTGTCCACATTGCCTACGGTTTACGGCGAAAAGTTCGTTATTCGTATTCTGGACAAGACATCATTCAACTTCACTCGTACCGACCTCGGTTTTACAGCTGAAGAAAATCTTGTAATTGACAAGATTCTGGCACATTCCTACGGTATCGTGTTGCTGACCGGTCCGACAGGTTGCGGTAAGTCCACAACGTTGTACTCTTTCTTGAAGGAAATCAACAAACCTACCGTCAACGTCATCACCGTTGAAGACCCCGTCGAATTTACAATGCACGGTATCAATCAGGTTCAGGTAAACACCAAGGCAGACCTTACCTTCGCTAACGCATTGCGCAGTATCTTGCGTCAAGACCCCGACGTCATCATGGTGGGCGAAATTCGTGACGAAGATACAGCGGAAATTGCAGTAAGATCGGCTATCACAGGTCACCTTGTGTTCTCGACACTGCACACCAATGACGCACCCGGTGCTATCATCCGTCTTGAAGACATGAAGGTTTCAGACTACCTCGTTGCCGATGCTTTGGTAGGGGTAATCGCTCAACGTCTTGTAAAACGTCTGTGCCCCGCTTGTAAGAAACGTAGCAAGACCAACGATGCCGAAACCAAGCTGTTGGGATTGTCCGAACCGGTGACGGTTCACCGTCCTCAAGGCTGTCAGTTCTGTAACCACACCGGTTACCGTGGCAGAGTAGCAGTGCATGAAATCATGTACATGAGCGAAAGACTGCGTAGCGCAGTAACACAGGGCAGACCGCTTGACGAATTGCGTGAAATCTCCAAGGAAGAAGGCATGGTCAACTTGTGGGACAGCGGTAAACGTCTTGTAATGAACGGTGTTACCGACATTTCCGAACTGATGACACTGTACGACGATTGATTTCAAATAAAGGCATTTGAAGTTTTAATTGAAAATTTTAGAGCATCCGATTTGTTCTTGCAATTCGGATGCTCTTTTGTTTTGGGGTGAATGGGATTTCTAATTGTTTCGGTAGGTGTTGAAAAGGCAAAAGACTGCCGACGACGGGCAGTCTTTTAGTATGTGGTGTTTAGTGTTGTGACAGTACTTCGTCGAGATACTTGTTGACGTCTACGGGAATTCCGTTGTTCAGTCGGCTGGCTTCGGCGGCATATGCCATCACATGACTGTGTATGCTGAGGTTGATGTCTGTCTTGCTGTATCCTTCGGCAAATGCCCTGATCAGTCCCGTGTCGCCGCCTCCATGTCCGCCAAGAGTTTTGGGCAGGCGTATCTTTTGTGGTTTCTTGCCGTAGATGTTGAGATACAGTGCGTTTTTTTCGAAGTTGCCCGTCAACATTCCACGTGTTCCGCGAACTTGTATTGTGCGGAAACAGTCGTGTGAAAATGCCGTCATTGTAAGGGTACCTTGAACTCCGTTTGCAAATTGCATTGTGACTGTCTGGTAATCCACAACGTCATTGTCGCACTTGTAAACGCATCTGCCGAATTGCCCTTCGGCAACGGCTTTCTTGAGTTTTCTGACAGTGGGTGTGCTGTCGGGCACAAGTCGTGACATCGGCCATGCGTATTTTCTTAGCAACAGTGGCCACTTTTTAAGCCGTTTGATGTACCACGTTGCGGCATTGTAGGGACAGTCTAACTTGCAGTCGACACATCTGTCAGCGCTGCCTTCGGGTGCTTTTTCCGCCTTGAAGTGGTGCAGTTCGCCCACCGAACTGATTGTATTGCATGGACTAGACAAAATGTAAGTAGCAAGGTCAAGGTCGTGGCAACACTTTGCAAATATCATTGGGGTGGATTGTGCACTGTTTCGCCAGTCTCCACGTACGTAGCTGTGCGCCTGGTGCCAGTAACCCACATTTTCCTGCATTTCGATGGCTACAATGTCACCTAGTACGCCGCTGTCTACAATCTGCTTTACCTTGTCGTAGAAGTAGGTGTATCTCAGCACGTGACACACTGCAACCTTGCGATTGAGTCGTGTTGCCGTTTCGGCAATTTCGTTGCATTGCTTAAGGTCTGCGGAAATTGGTTTTTCCAGCAGTATGTCGTACCCTTTGCGCAATGCGGGTAGGGTGTGAGCGTAGTGGTCGCTGTCTTGCGTGCAGACAAACAGCCAGTCGGCAATCTTGTCTCCTTCTATAAACGTGTTGTAACTGTCGTAAAGACAGTTGTCGGGAAGTTTGTTTTCTTTTTTGGCAAGCTGCAGTTTGTTGACGTCGTTGTCAATTACAGCAACTACACGGGCTTGTTTCCTGTGAAACAATCGCAGCAGAAGTGCGTACATTCTGCCCCGTCCGCCGTATCCAAGTATTGCCACTGTTTTCATAGTACGTCCCCTTAAAATCGGTTAATCTGCTTGCTTGTCGAAGGTGTACAGACGGCTTCCGAAATCAAGCATTATGCGTGTGTCGCTGTTGTAGCCGGTGCTTCCCCATTGACAGTTGAGTTTCATTCCGCTGTTGTTCAAGGCTCTGCCGCTGACGGTGTAGCTTTGTACTTCACTTTTAATTGCAATGTTGTTGTCAATCAGTTGCTGCAATTTTCCGTCCTGTTTGATCTTGACGGGTGAAATGTGGTTTATCATTGTGCCGAAGAGCTTGACGTTGAAGTTTTGCTGGCGTGTTTGGGCAAGGTAGTTTGTATTGTCGTCTAAACCACGTGTAACCAGTTTCTCCTGTGGCGGAATGGTTACTGCAATGCCGTTTGTAACGTTGGCGACAGCTTGAGTCTTGTCGGAATTTACCACAATCCAACTGCTTTTTCCGTGGGTAAAGATGGATTTTAAGCGGTAGTAGGTGCCGAATTGCAATGTTTTGCGGTATTTCTTATACCATTCGATTTGTTGCTTTACGGCATTTCTGTCCACACGGTTCAGTGCCGAAAGGTCAAGTTCGTATCCGAATGCTCCTATGCATGCCGTGTTGAAACGGTTGTCGATTGTGGTTGGACGGAATGTCTGGTGATTGGGGGAAGTGGACACGTGAGCTCCCATTGTGCTGGGTGGGTAACATGTCAGTGTTCCTTCTTGAATCCGTACTCTGTCGAAGTTGTCGGTGTTGTCGCTTGCCCAGAACTGCGGCATGTAACACAGCATGCCAAGATCGGCACGGTTGCCACCGCTGGCACAACTTTCAAACAGAATTTCGGGGAATCTTTTTGTCAGTGTGTCCATTACACGGTAAAGTCCCAATATGTAACGGTGGAAAAATTCCCCCTGGTTTTCAATGACATTGGAAGTGAAGTCCGACATGGGGCGGTTGAAATCCCACTTGACGTAGGAAATGTCCGCCGACGAAAAGACTTCCGTCATGCTGTCAATGATGTACTGACACACTTCGTCGTTGCAGAAGTCCAACAACAACTGGTTTCGGCTGAGACAGGGCTCATATCTCTTGTTAGTCACTGCCCAGTCGGGATGTTTGCGGTACAGGTCGCTGTCGGGGTTGACCATTTCAGGCTCTACCCACACGCCAAATATCAGACCAAGTTTTTTAACCTTGTCGGCAAGACCTTTCAAGCCGTCGGGCAGACGTTTTTTGTTGACTGTCCAGTCTCCCAGTCCACGGGTGTCGTTGGTGCGGTTGCCAAACCAACCGTCATCCAGGACAAAGAGTTCCGCTCCAAGGTCTTTTGCCGTGCGTGCAATGTCAAGCAGTTTCTTTTCGGTGAAGTTGAAGTAGGTTGCTTCCCAATTGTTTACCAGTATGGGACGTTCCTTGTACTGCCAACTTCCACGCACAACATTGTCGTTGATGAAACAGTGGTATTGTTGTGTGAGTCCGTTTGTTCCGTCTGCAGAGTAACACACTGTGCTTTCGGGAGTGTAGAAGGTTTCTTCTGCACCAAGTTTCCACGAAAAGTTGAAGGGGTTTATTCCGTTTAAAATGCGGATGTTGCCTATGGGGGTTTTTTCCACGATTTCTGCGTGGTTTCCGGAATATACAAGGTTTATTCCGTAGCAGTCGCCGTGGTCAAATGTACTTTCCGAACTTCGCACCACAATGTAGGGATTGTGGGTATTGGAAGAAATTCCACGTTTACTGTCTACCAGCGTCACTCCGTCCTGCACGGGTCGTGTGTTGATGTAACGTTCCCTTGCCCATGCTCCGTCTAACGTATCCAACAGCCAACCTTCATCCTGTATGTCAATCTGACTGCTCATTGCACGTTCAACGTACAGCACTTCTTGTGATTGGTTGGTGATGGCTGTGCTTTTTACAATGACGTCGCTGTCCTTGAATGTCGAATAGAACAATTGTATTTTTACGCCACGTGCCTGGTCTTTCATGACAACGCACAGCGTTTCTTCCTTGTTGTTGGTGTTGGGAAGATCGGGAATTGCATGATCTTCTACCATGTACCAGCTGTCAAATTGCAGTTGCATTACTGCGTCATTGTTACCGTCACGCACCACGAACATTGGCTCACGGAAGTCGCCCCGTCCCAACGTGGATGCTTCCGTGTCCAGACTGTCCGGCCATACGCTTACGCCGCCTGAGGTAATGCAAATGCTGGTTCCCTGTCCTGTTCCCTGCTTGGGGTAAATAAATGCGTAGTCGTCGGTAACTTCAATACGCTTGCCGTAGTGCAGCGTGGCAAGGTGTCCTGTTGGCAGCACTGTAAAGATGTAGCTTGTATTAGGTGTGTTGATGTGAAAAACATTGTTTTTAACGGATATCATGTTTATCCCCCTTTTGTCTAGTATGATTATACCACATTGTGACCGTTTTTCAATACACAACATTAAAATTTGGTAATTTGTCCGCCAAGACAAGCAGTAGAGGCACTGCTGGGCAGTGTTTTTGTTCGGTTAGTTTAATGAGCGAAAGCGGTTTTATACATTGTGGTAATAATGAAAAATAGTTCATGTGTATATTTAAACAAGTTATGCACACAAGAGTGTGGAAATGTGGATAACTTTGTGCATAAACCTCAATTTAAGTGAAAAAACATACATTGCCAGCTTGAAATTTGTCGAAAACGTTACCAAAATCGGTAAAATGTGGATAACTTGCATACAATTGCAGAGGCACAGGCTTAAAAAAGTTGAGAGAGTGTGTATTTCATTGCGGTAAAATCTTGCTTTTTGCACATTAAATATGTATAATGTTTAGGTATTTGTTTAAAGAGATTGAGTAAAAACACAGTAGAACAGGGGGAGTGCAGTGAAAAAAGTCGGCATTATTACTGATTGTCACGGCAATGTAGAAGCATTGCAGGCAATTGTCGGGTTGTTCAACGAACAGGGCGTTGAGGAAATTTTCCACACGGGCGACGTGGTGGATATAGGATTTCAGAGCAAGCAATGCCTTGATTTTTTATTGGGTTTGCCCAATTGCACACTGACTCTTGGCAATCATGATTACGACTACCTTATCGACAGGCGGCAACACTTGCCCATGTCACACGTTTCGGCGGAGCACAAGGCGTTTGTCTTTGACAGTATTGGCGAAGATTACCGCAAGTTTGTTGAGCGTTTCCCCATTGCCGTGGTGCGCAGTTGGTACGGTAAGACATTTGTTTTTACTCATTACGCTTCGGCGGAGCACAACTTTTCGAAGACCGGCTGGATTTTTGACAAGATTGACAGCTACCCTACGGCGGAATCATTTGACAGAATGTTTCAGTACAATGCCGACGGTGTGTTTTTCGGACACAAGCATGAGGCCTGCGACATTGTGGGAAGAAGCACCTACGTTGATGTGGGGTCCATTGCATGTCATCCCGATGCCGTTGCCAAAGGAATCATATTGACGGTAACACGTGACGGCTGGAACTACCAACGTGTATCGGCACCTTACAACAGGGAAAAATACGTCACACAGATGTTGAAGTCGGGTTTACCTGACGCACAATATATGCTTGATTTTTATTACGATCACATCTACGGGGTAGATGGCACAAAAGAAGGGGGGAAAATATGAGACAACTGGGGTTTGACAACGAAAAGTATCTGCAACTTCAATCGCAAAAAATCATGGAACGCATTGAGGAATTTGGCGGAAAACTTTACCTTGAATTTGGCGGAAAACTGTTTGACGACAATCACGCATCAAGAGTTTTGCCGGGATTTGAGCCTGACAGCAAGGTTAGGATGCTGTCCACCATCAAGGACAAGGTGGAAGTCATCATCGTAATCAACGCTGCAGACATTGCTAAAAACAAGCTGCGTTCCGACATAGGAATCACCTACGACGAAGACTGTTTCCGTATTGTGGACATATTGACGCAAAGGGGACTGTACGTCGGAAGCGTCGTAATTTCGCAGTTTAACAAAACCAACACTGCGGCTGTTGCGTTTGAAAAGAAGTTGAAGAAAAACGGCATCAAGGTGTACCATCATTACACAATCGAAGGTTACCCGTACAATCTGCAACACGTTGTCAGCGAAGAAGGGCTGGGCAAGAACGAATACATCGAAACAACAAGAGAATTGATTGTTGTCACCGCACCGGGACCGGGAAGCGGCAAGATGGCAACCTGTCTGTCACAGCTTTATCACGAAGGAAAGCGTGGGGTAAAGGCAGGATACGCCAAGTACGAGACATTCCCCATCTGGAATCTTCCATTGAATCACCCTGTAAACATTGCCTACGAAGCGGCAACCGCCGACCTCAACGACGTCAACATGATTGACCCGTGGCACTTGCAGGCTTACGGCAGTTCGGCAGTCAACTACAACCGTGACATTGAGGTTTTCCCTGTGCTCAACAATCTGTTTGAAAAGTTGTTGGGAGAATCCCCCTACAAGTCACCCACAGACATGGGGGTCAACATGGCAGGATTCTGTATAAGTGACGACGAAGTTTGTTGTAAGGCAAGCTGTCAGGAAATAATTCGCAGATACTACCAGGCACTGGTGGCGCAGCGTAAAGGTGCCGACAACGGCAACGAACTGGAAAAGATTTCCATCATCATGAGTAAGTTGGGTATCAAGAGTACCGACCGCAATGTGGTGGTGGAAGCGTTGTATCACAGCAGAAAATACAATGTTCCCTCTGCAGCAATGCAACTCAACGACGGAACAATCGTGTTGGGTAAGACATCCGACCTCATGGGTTGTGCGTCGGCGTTGTTGCTCAATGCGTTGAAGGTGCTTGCGGGTATTCCCGACCATGTCAAACTGATTGCCCCCAACGCAATAGAACCTATACAAAAACTCAAGACGGAAAGTTTCGGGGACTTCACGGCACAGCTTCACACCGACGAAGTGTTGATTGCCTTGTCCGTGTCGGCGTCGGAACATCAACTTGCGCAAAAAGCACTTGAACAGTTGCCCAATCTGAGAGGTTGTCAGTTCCACTCAACCGTAATCCCCCCTCACGTAGATGAAAAGATCTTCCGTAAGTTGGGAATAGAGGCAACCAGCGAACCTGTGTATGCATCCAAGCGTGTGTACTACAATCGTTGAGTGTTAAATGGTAAATTAAACATCAATTAAAAAACGCCCTTGAAAATCACATTTCAGGGGCGTTTTCTTGTGCCATTTAGTGTTCTAAATTTACGATTTTTGCCACAACGTCATTAAATTTACGGCGTTTATAAACAGTGTTTCTATATTTTTATTTATAAAGTTTTAAATAATAACTATTTCGTCAGCCTTTAGTTGTACAAGTCTTTACTGATATTATACGAAATTATCAAAATTGCTGCGGTTCACGTTGCCGTTACTCTTTGGTCAAAACAGTTGATGTGGTAATTTTGCGAAATTCGGTAGGGCGCATTCCCGTTTGTTTGTGGAAAAATCTTGAAAAGTACAATGGGTCGTTCATTCCCACGGAGTTGGCAATGTTGTTTATTGAGTAGTCGGTGTAAGTCAACAGGTACTGTGCACGCTTGAGTCTGAGATCGTTCAACAATTCCAGCGGCGAACAGCCGTAGGCGTTTTTGCAAATGCGGAACAATTGTACTCTTGAGATGTAACATGCGTCGGCTATCATCTGTACTGTCAGTTTGTCGTGCAGGTTTCCTTCGATGTAGTCGGTAATGAGAAACAGTATGTCGCTTTGTTTGGTTGTCTTTTCCGCTTCGTTGGGGAATTGCTCCGTGTATGTCGCAAGCAACAGGTCAAGATTGGCACTTTTTACAAAAGAATTGGATTTAAAGTAGGATTGTACTGCATTTTTAAACAGGGGGTACAGCACCTCTTTGTCAATTGGAGGTGAAACTCTGTTTTTTTGCGTAAAGGAAGTCTGTGAAATCAGGTAATCGGCTTTTTCCCCCTTGAAGTTTACCCATACGTAGTGCCATGGGTCTTTATCGTCAGCGTAGTAATAGGCTAATTCGTAGGGAAACAGTATGAATGACTGTCCTTGACTTACCTTTACCGTCTTGCCGTTGGTTTCGACGTATCCTACGCCTTCTACAACGTAATGTATTATGTATTCCATACGCACGGCAGGCCCGTAACTTGATCCTACCGTCTTGTATTCTTCTCCTGCGAAAATAAGTCGCAAGTCGTCGTAATTTTTCATTTTAACCTCTTTTCTTGTTTGAAATGCCTTGGTTAGTCAGGGTACTTTGCTCTGGCAACCACAGGACGAAATTTAATTCAAACAGCTTTAGGATATTTTGAGCGGTTGGTGGGTTTTGTCGATTTCGTTACCTTTTTTCAGTCCACAATGTAACAATTGTCCATAAAGATGCAACGCTTATCTATGGAAAGTGAAACAAATTTATATTACAGTTATTATACCAGTAGAATGTTCGCATGTCAATGCGTAAAGAGATAAATTAACTTAATCAAAAGGAGCTAAAAACCATGAAAAGACTAGCCATTGTATTGTTGTGTCTGGTACTTGTAGTCGGTATTGTGGCAGGATGTAGTCCCAAGACACCGCACAAGTGCGAAAGCGTATGTCCGGTATGCGGTGGTTGTATGGACGCAGATTGTACGGAGGAAGCATGTTCCGACAAGTGTCCCGGACATCCGACGGAGGACAAATACGAAATTGTAACAAGCGGAAGCAGTAACAAGACCTTGGACTTGGGACAAAGTGAAAAGCTCACTTATACCATCACTAAAAACGGTACTGCTATCGCAGACGCTGTTGCGGAAGTGACTGTTACAGGTGACGCTGTAACTTTCGACAAATCAACTCAAAAGGTAACTGCTGTCAAGGAAGGCAGTGCAAGTGTGGTGTTGTCTTACGAAGGTGCGGAGTCCAAGACAATCAACTACACGGTAGTAAATTACTTCTTCTCAAGAGAAATTTACCGTGGTTCCTTCGATCTTTCCACTGAAGCGCAAGGAACAGTTACCATCAGCGGCGGTCAAGCGACATTGGTTGCTAAGCAAGCTGATACCAAGTATATCTTCAAGGCAACAATTACCGTACCTGAGACGGCATCTATCAGCACAACTCAGTCTTTCGGTGTGGGTTCTTTCCTGAACAACGGCGACAACGCATTGTGGTTTGGATTGCGTAACAGCGACGGACTGAATGACGGTGTGTTTTCCGTTGCACGTCTGGACTTCCTTTCGGGATGGGGCGGTGCAGGTTCATCTGAAGAAATTGTCAGCGGTTACAAAAACAGTAACACAGGCAACACAATTAACTTTGAAATCATCCGCAACGGAAACGATTACTACTACGACATCAACGGAATGTACGGCAAGTACACATCCACCGAAGACAGCGCAACCTATCCCGGTATATATTCACAGGAAATTGCGTTGACGGTAAGTAATTTCAGCGTATCTTACGACCAGGCGGAAGTAGACAACGCCATTGACGGTTACGCCGACAAGGGTATCGGTTCTGTTCGTATCAACGAAGTGGACAAGAACCGTCTTGTAAAGGGTGCAAGTTACCAGTTTACGGCAACAACATTCCCCGTATCGGGTGGTAACGTTGTGTGGAGTATTGACACATCGGCAATGACGGACGGTCAGCAGGGCACATCGGTGGACGGCAACGGTCTGTTGACTCTTTCGGAAAATGCGGCAGGCACACTGACGCTCATTTGTTCCGATGAAACAAATACCAAGAAAGATACTCTTACCATCACAATCCTGCAGGAAAACGAAGTTTATGTCGGCGACCTGTTCACGGCAACGGGTGGCGTTCAGTTGGATAAGGAAAGTCAATCTTACACATTCCCCTACGATTTCCGCAACGTTGACGGCGTTTCCAACGAACAGGATTACAGCGAAGTGCTGTACAACATCATATCCAACAAGAGGTACAGCGGCGCATTTTCTATTGAATTTACCGTAAGCGAATACTTTACAACCGAACAGTTCCCCAAGTTGCAGATTGCGTTGGGTTCCTACGCTAACAACTTCTACGTAGCCTACAAACCTGACGGCACATGCCGTATCGAAAGTTACGGACGTGCTGTAACGGCAAACGGAACTTACTACGAAGGTTGGTGGAACAGCGAAGCATTCCAGTCATTTGACCCGTCAGGTTCTAACACATTCAAGATTTCTATTGCAACAAACGGCGTTTACACAGTGACAGTCAACGGTCAGCCATTGACATTCAGCATGGACGGCGTTCAGGGTACACTGGTAAGAGATTACCAATCCCTTACAACAGAACTGCCCATCAAGATTGCTACCAAGGGCGTTTCGGCTGTAGTTTCCGCAATCACAATTACCGAAGGACAACCTGCCGACAATGCAGATTGGTGGAAGTACAACGAAAATGTTGAAATTGACGGACAAACATTGGTGTTCGACATGCCTGCATTTGGTTGGAACAACCGTGATCAGTGGGCTTCACGTGTGCTTTACACACAACAGTTGCCCGGTGATTTCACCATTGAGTACGACGTAATGTTCTCTAACGCAATGGATGACGCTAAGTTTGTAATGCGTATCGGTAACTGGGAATACCACATCAACAACAAGATAAGCGCCAACGGTACAATCAACGCATTTATTTATAAAAATGCTTGGGGTGGTCCTGAAGTGGATGTAACCAACAAGCAGATTTCCGAAATGCTGAAAGCACATGTAAGACTTGAACGCACAGGCGACAGCATCCGACTTATAGTCAACGGAATTGTCGTTGGCGAATACAGCGGTGCCGACACATCTACTGTTTTGGAATTCTACGCATTTAACGGCAACGAACAACTTGCCAATTCGACGGTAACAATGTCCGACTTCACATTGGGCGAATACAGTCAACTCGCAATCTACGAAATTTCGGTGGACAACAATGATGTTTCCATCACCGAAGGCAAGACGATGACAATCCTTCCCACAGCAACACTCAACGGACAGCCTTATGAGGATGCACTGTTTACATTCGAGTTGAAAGAAGGTGAAGGAATGGTGACTCTTTCCGACGACGGCACAGTAACTGCAATTGCCGAAGGCGGAGCGTTGGTAGTGGTAAATCTTGTGGACAGCGAAGGAAATGTGATGAAATCCATTGAAGTACGTTTCACCGTTTATTCAAGACCTACCGAAAATGACATCTTGTCGGTAAACGGCGGTGCAATCTTAAACGATGACGGTTCGGTGACATTCCCCACTGAAAATATCGACACAGACGGCGTGGGTGACGAACAGAACTACTCCAATCAGACTTACAGCGCTAATCTGAAACAAGTTGTCAAGGGTGACTTTACAATTGAATTTACAGTCAGCGGATACAGTGAAAATGCCGATTACCCCAAATTGATGATTTCGTTGGGTGGCAGTCACAATCAGTTTTACGTAGTTTACAATAACATAGGTGAAGAAAACGCAGTTTATCGCATTGAAACATTTACCAATACAATAAACGCAAGCGGATCCTACTGGGAAGCAGGAAGCTGGTGCAACAGTGCCGACTTCCGCACGGTGGAAGGATTGCAGGACTTCGATCCTCAACAACCTCACACATTCAGGATTGCAGTGGAAGGCGGTTTGTACAGAGTTTACGTTGATGACGTTGAAATAACTTCAACATTCAATGTTGACGGCACATTGCACAACATTCAGAGAAACCGCAACGATTACTATTCCGAACAACCTGTGCGCATTTCCACTAAGGGTGTTGCATGTACGGTAAGTGACATTAGTATTACTAGCGGCAGTGTAAGAAACTTCTGGTACATTGCTGACGGCGACATCACAGACGTTACTGAAACATCCTTTACCATCACGGCAAACAACATGGGTTGGGGCGGTGAAAACCCAAGCGGTAATCAGATTGTTTACGGTACAGGTATTGCTGCAAATGCAACGGTGGAATTTGACATTCAGTTCAGCAGAAACATGACGGACGGCAAGTTCATCATCCGTATCGGCGGCAAGGCTGTAATGCTGTGCAGCAAGACGGACGGATTCTATCTCAACCTCAACGACATGGGCTCTGACTGGGGCGAAAGCAAGTTCCCCATCGGCGCAACTCTCACTCATGTCAAGATTGAAAGAGTGGACGGTGACATCAGGATTTACGTCAACGGCAGCGAAACTGCAATTCTTGACACCACAGTAAACACCGAATACACAGGGGACGCAGGCACAGCAAGTGACCTTTCCTTCTACGTATTCAACGAAAAGGCTGAAGACGGCGACATCACCGTAACTGTAAGCAACCTTACAGTAGCCTGAACACATTGTACATAGTTACCGCCATGCGCCCAGCATGGCGGTAATGAAGTAATAAGACATTAAAAAATATATCAATTACATTTCAACAATTGTTCACACGTCCTTCATCAGGACGTCAAGTTGAACACAACACACAACTGCGGACGAAAAATCGTCGTAATTTTCAAGTTGCGCAATGCATCCGGGCACTGCACAACGCAAGTAAATTGTCAAGAAATTGTAAGTTTTTACAATGTAAATAAATCAATCCGCTGCTTTTATCGGTGCGGAAAACAAGAGGACATCATGAAAAAAATAATTATTGCATTGCTTTGTATAGTTTTGTTGGGTACGATGACGGCTTTTGTAGCTTGTCAACCTGCACAACAGCCCACACAGGCTGCCATCCGTCTGCGCAGTGAAGCGCAACAGCAGTTGAAGGTGGGCGAAACAGTCAACCTTGTTTACTCAGTTGTAGGCAGTAATTCGGAAGTTGTCGCAACATCAAGTAATGAGAATGTCGTAGTGGCGCAGTCGGTATTTGACTACATCAAGGTGGAAGCCGTAGGTGTAGGTAGTGCCGAAGTCACACTGTCATTGAAAGACAACCCCGAAATTACTGCTAAGGTAGAGTTTACAATTACACGTAATTTCTTTATGACGCAAAACGACTACCGCAACGGAAGTCTTGATCTCAACGGTCAGGAAACGGGTAGTGCCGTGTATGTCAAGGACGGACAAGCCCAATTGCTTGTCGATGCCATGGGCGAGGTGTGGTATTTTTCCGCACACATTGACCACATGGGATTTACCGGCGGTGACAATGGGGGTGCCTGGGGTGTAGGCTCTTTCTGGGTGGATGCCGTTCATCCCATTGGAGACACCATGTACTGGTACGCATTCCGCAATGCAGGAGACAATGCTGTCAAGTTGTACAACAGCGGTTGGAGATACGAAGCAGGTCTCAACACTTCCAAGGAATCGCTTGCAAGTGACACGGTAATTGACACAACCAACGGTGTTGACATCACAATCATCAGAGACGGTATCAGTCATTACATAATCGTCGACGACGGCACAAACATTGTCAAGGACAGATTCGACGTTCCCTATTTCGAAGGTCAGGAAACCTTCCCCGGAGTTTTCGGGCAAAACCAAGTACTGACAATCACGAACTACAAGGCAAGTAACAACGCCGAAGAAGTTTACAAGGTACTTGAAACATTCCAGGTTGCCGAAAGCATTGAAATCAACGCAGTGGACAACCGCATTGTGGCGGGCAGAACATACAATCTCACAACGAAGGTATTGCCTGAAATCACATTCAACAAGAATGTTACCTACACTTTGAAGGAAGATGTTGAGGGCGTTACATTGAGTCCCGACGGTGTGGTAAGTGCAACGGCTGACGCTGTGGGCAAGAGCTTTACGGTAATTGCAACAGCACTTTCCGACAGCAGTGTAACGGATGAATTTACATTTACCGTAGTTGCCGATCCCCAAACACAAGAGGAAGTATTTGACAGCGAACTTGTAGTAGGAAACACTACATTGCAAGACAACACTGTTTCAGCAAACGGAACAACTTACATTCCATTCAATCAACAGTTTGCAGCAGACAGGTGGTATGTCAGCGTAAACATCACCAACAACACACCTTTTGCCGACATTGACAAGTCTGTTGTAGGACTCATGGCGTCGGACAACGGTTACATGAACTACTACTTCTTCGCAGTTGCCTACAGCAAGGATGTAACCTGTCCTGTAATCTACGGTGCAATGGGTGAAGACAATTCCATCGCCAACGGTGTTGACGGTCCGTTGTCAGGTGCAACCGTCACCAACATTTCGTTGTTAAAGGACGGCAACGAATTGCTGATTTTTGCAGGAGACAAGATGTACAAGCGTATCATCATGTCGTCAGGAACATTCTTCCCCGTAATTTACACGCAGTCGGCAACGGCAACCATCGAAGTTGTTGAGGCTTCTACAGATGACGCAGTAGTGGACAGTAAATTGGACGAACATCCTTTCTTTGTTGGTTCTTACGTTGACAAACAAGGTGACAGCTACATCATTGCTTCTCATGATTTCGGTGAAGCAGACAACATGAACTGGCCACCCGACAACGACTACATCAACGGTCTGAAACTTGCAACTTCACTTAACAGCAACTTTACAGTACAGTTTACAATGTCCGACATCAAGCCTTACGTGCTGGGAAACGGCGACATTGACTCAAAAATACTTGTATATCTCAAGAGCGAACGTACAACCTGCAGTTTGCAGTTTGTAATCAAGAAAAACGCCTCAACAGGTGGTAAAACAGTGTACAGTTTCGTTGCAAACCTTGACGACGCAACATGGGAAGAATACCTGCTTCCAAGCGGTATTGACATTTCAAGCGGTAATGTGGACATCAGGATTGTACGAAATGATACCAACGTTCAGTTGTTTATCAACGGTACGGAGTGTTTCCAAGGCGAAGCATTCATGCAGAACAATGGTGAGTGGAACCAGTCTACTGTAGCAACACCCGGTATCGGTACCTTCCGATGCGGAGTGACCATCACCAATCCTACAATTTCACTAAACAACTAATCAGGAGTTACAGATGAAGTATTTATTCAGATTATTCAGTCTTGTGCTGTGCATTGTGACGGTTGCAACCTCTCTTGTTGCGTGCAACGGAACACCTGAGATTGAGTACACCAAGTACGAACAATCCACAGTGCAGTTCAACGCCAACAGCGATGTAAACGACGACAGTTACAACACGCAGTTGTACTACCGCAATGATTTAAATCAGGACATGGGCGATCCCATGATGATTTACGACAACGGAGTGTTTTACGCCTACGGCACACGTGGTGTTACTAATTTTCAAGTAATCACAAGTACGGATCTTACCAATTGGACGGCTTCACAGGTGTGTTTTACCCCTCAACCCGGCAGTTGGGGAACAACCGACTTGTGGGCGCCAGACATTCAGAAAATAGGGGACAAGTGGTACTTGTACTACACAGCAAAGTACGTTGATCCCGAAACACGAGAGGAAAACTGTCAGATGGGCGTTGCTATCGGTGACAGTCCCATGGGACCATTTGTGCAGTACACGGGGATAAATGCAAACGGCGAAACAATCACTCTTGCTGATCCTGCATTTGCTTGGAAGGGACACACAATATTGGATTCACATGTATTCCAGGATGACGACGGACAATTGTACATGTATTTCAGTTATGATACAAACACAGCCAAGAAACCACATGAAGAAGATCCGTTGGAAAATCCCGACACAGGCACATCGGAAATTTACGGTGTCAAGATGAAAGACCCCGTAACCTGGGACTTTTCTACACTGACAAGACTTATCAGCGCAGGCTACAAGAACCTTGACGAAACAACAAGGTCGATCGATTGGGAAACATGGTCGCCCTCTTTTGCAGGACGTATGGAATGTGTCGAAGGTCCTTACATGATCAAGAGAGACGGAAAGTACTTCCTTACTTACACAGCAAATAGTTACGTTGATACCGAATATGCAGTAGGTTACGCAGTGAGCGATTCTCCCCTTGGCAAGTACGACAAGCCAAACGATACCTATCTTGAAAACATGTTGTTGGGTGTTCCGGGACAGACAGGAACCTACATCAATACAAGATATCTTGGTTTCACCACAGGTACAGGACACGCTTCAATCTGCAAGGTAGGCGAACAGTACATGTTTGCGTACCACGCTCACTACAACAGACACAAGTGGGGCGAACTGGAAGATCAGTACCCTGGAAAGACCGAATGGCGTGCCCTGGGTTACGACTACCTGTTGTTTGACGACAACGGTAATCCCTACACCAACGGACCTACCTATTCTTTGGTAAATCTTCCCGAAGTTGTCAGCGGTTACACAAATCTTGCAACCAAGGCGACAATCAAGGCGGAAGGCAAGGACGCTCAGTATCTCAACGATCAGTACACCAACCGTGCATTCAACACTGATGAGATTTGCAAGGAAACTCAGTTCGAAGCAGGTACAAGAAGTATTGAAATAGTGTTCGACAGCCCTGTGTACGTCAAGGCAGTCAACGTTTACAATTCCTACGATTACAACAAGAAGACAGACTTCATTTCGCAGATTGATTTCGGCGAAGGACGTGGAATCGTCAACGTGCTTTTCAACCAACGTTACCTGAATTTCGACACCAAGTGGATATATCCACACTCTGCGTACAACATCGAACTGGAAGAAATGTTGTACACCGACAGAATTGTAATTACCTTTGAAAGCGACAAAGACTTCGCCTTGGGCGAAATAGAAATCATCGGAAAGGAGAAGATATGATGAAAAACGCAAAAATGTTTTTTAGAGTGGTTGCCTTGTGTATGGTGCTTGTATTTTCGTTGTCCTTTGCGACAGCGTGTAACCCTTCGGGCAGCGGCATGGTCAACGACCTGAAATTCGACGAATACGGCGAAATTATTTTTGACGGTACCGAACTTACAGTGTGGTCGGTAATCGGTGAACCTGACAATGCCTACCTTGATGTTGTCAACAAACAGTTCAATGACTACTACGCTTCTAACGGATTGTCCGCTAAGATTGTGTCGTTGTCGGTAGGCGACTTCTACACACAACTTGCAAATACAATCAACACCGACCCCGAATCGGCGCCCGATGTGGTAATTTACCACAGCGAACGACTGACAGACCTTGCAAATTCCAAGATTATTCTTCCTATGGATGAGTATTTCGAGGCTATTCCCAACAATGATTTTTCAACGGACAACTACTACCGGTCGCTGATGCAGGAATGTATGTATGACGGCAAGGTGTACGGTGTTCCGCTGGATGTTCACGGCGGAATGTGGTACGTTCGTACAGACATTCTTGAAAAGAACGGTCTGGAAATGCCCACTTCATTGTCAGAATTTGTTGAAGTGTGCAATCAGCTCATCACATTGTACGAAGAAGGACGTCTGTGGCACAGGGCAATGGACAAGACCAATCCTGCTAACTGCAACTGGACTCAGGCTAAAGACCTTGGCGAACATTTCTACCCCGTGGTAATGAGTGATGAAGGAGGTATCGAAAACGGCTGGATTCCTCAAACGGCAGTGCTGCAAAACGGCGGTAAATTGGTGGGCGAAAACGGCAGACCTGCCTGGAACACCGACGCACTGGTTGAAGTAATGACAATGTTCCGCAATTGGCAGTCCGGAGAAGGTGACTTTAACGGTACTCCTTACGCAGGCAAATTCGTAGAAGGTAACGACGACGCTCAGACCGTGTGGTCCAAGTTGTCAAGCGGTGCGGCTGTGTTCAGTTGTGAAGGACCGTGGTTCGCCGAACAACGTCTTGAAGAATACAACGCAGTGCTTGGAAGTCTTACAGACTCACAGGGCAAGACTTACAGTCCTCTGGGATTACTCAACATGTCCAAGTTGTACGCACTTGATGAGAACAGTGCAGACGCAAGCAAGATTTACGGAGTAGGACACACATTCTCCATTTCACGTACTGTAACAAGCATGACAAAGGCAGTGGGTGCTGCGTTGTACGCTCAGTACATGACGGAACACTCCATGGATTACCTGCAAGGCGGACACCTTCCTGCTTACAAGGCAATCTACGAATCGGAAGAATTCAAGAGCCAACCTTTCTACCAACAGTATTTACAAGCCTTCGGTTCACCCGAAAACTACGTGACACTGGGCAATACAGCCTACTACACCGAAGTTTACGAACAGTTGAAGGGCGTTTACATCGACATCTTTACTGCAAGTAAACTCAATAAGACACCTCAAGAAATTGTAACAGACAGATTCAACACTGCACTTGCATTGATTGAAGCGGATGAGGAACTGTAAATCGTTCCCTGGTGGAGATAAACAATGAAGAAACTGACTACTATCAGCGATTACGCATTACATACCGAAAAGAAACGGGAATTTTTAAAGCGTTACGGCGTGGCGTTTGTGTTTCTTGCGCCCTTCCTGTTTTTCTTCCTGCTGTTTTGCGTCTATCCTCTGTTTTACGGTATCGTGATGTCGTTGTTCAAGTTCAACATTGCCGATTACACGCAAAACGAATGGCGTGGCTTGAAAAACTTCATCACCTTACTGTTCAGTTACTCCAATACCTACTACCAGAACTTCTGGTATTCCATGAAGAACACCCTGTGGTTTGTGGTTATACTTGTTCCCCTTGCAATTGTTGTGCCGTTGGTAATGGCTATACTTGTCAACGCACAACCTAAGGGTTACAAGATATTCCGTGCAATAATTTACCTTCCGTCTATATTGCCCGTTTCGGCAAGCGGTGTAATTTTCGTTTCGCTGTTCGGAACCAATTTCGGTTACCTCAACCAGTGGATGGGTACGACAATCGATTGGCTGGGCGGAGTGGAAACGGCTAAACTGGTCATCATCCTGCTGTGTATGTGGGGTGGATGGGGCGGAAACTTCATCATTCTTTCCGCAGGATTGAAGAACGTCAACAAGTCGCTGTACGAAGCGGCAAGCGTTGACGGTTGTGTGGGCTTCCGCCGAACGCTTGCGGTGACGTTGCCCGCAATCAAACAACAGTTGGTGTTGTGTATATTTACTACAATTATAGGGTACTTCGGATTGTACGGACAGGTTTACGTCCTGACCAACGGCGGTCCTAACATTGACGTGAACGGTCAGGCTTACGGTGCGACAATGACAATCATGTGGTATCTGCAAAGCTGTATTCAGGGCGGCAATTTCAACGTTTACGGCATGGTAAGTGCAATGGGTTTGTTGCTGGGCGCATTTATCGGAATACTCACCGGAATACAGTTGTGGTTGACCCGTGACAAGAAGAGCGGCACCAAGATTTCCGCTCAATTCAGTCAGTATGTTGCGGAGAAGAAGTTGTCTACGGCAACACAGTCTGCAACGACCGTCACTGTGAATACGCAGGACGTAACCAAGGAGAAAGACAATGAGTAGCACTTTGATTTGGGCAATTGCGGTTGTGGTTGCAATACTGCTTGCACTGGTGGTGTTGGATTGCGTTGTCATGAGTCTTAAAAAACGTCGCATGATGCCGACAGGCAAACTTGGACAGTATTTTTCAAGAAACTTGTTGAAGTTCAATGCCTTTGTTATTTTGTTTATATTCTGTGCGGTGTGGCTTGTCCCGTTGATCGTGGGGGTGTTGGGATCCTTTACATCTCAGTACACCTTCGAAAACGCTCCGGGACAACTCATTCCTCCCGACGGATTTACCTTTCAGAACTACATAGATTTGTTCACCAAGATAGACATGTCAACCGGCGAAGCCTATCCCATTGCAAGGTGGGTTTTAAACAGTTTCATTGTTGCTACCGCTTGTACGCTGTTTGGATTACTGATTGGCGGACTTGCAGCCTACGCATTTGTTTTCTTGCGTTTCAAGTTCCGCAACGTGCTGTTTGCCTTCCTGCTGTTTACAATGGTAATTCCCGGTGTGGCTACAATGACGCCACAGCTTGCCAACATTTCCAATCTGGGTATGGCAAGGTCGTTGTGGGCATTGATATTACCTTCACTGGGCGGTGTAGGCGGACTGTATCTCATCAGACAGTTTTTTCTGGGTATTCCTAAGGAACTCATCGAATCGGCACGCATGGACGGAATGAGCGATTTCAGTATTTTCAGAAAAATAGTGCTTCCGTTGGGTAAATCGGTGTTTCTGGTGCAGGGACTGTTCACGTTCATGGGTTCGTGGAATGATTTGCTGTGGCCTCAGATCATACTTGGCACAGCCGACAAATCACTGTGGACATTGCAGGTAGGTATTGCCTACATTTCATCAAGCAAGACGGCAAATACAATCGGTCTTGGACTTGCAAGTGCAATAATCAGTGCCATTCCCATGTTGATATTGTACATCATCACTCAAAACAAGATTGTCGAAGGCGTAAGCGGTACAGGTATAAAAGCCTGATTCAGGAGAAAATATGCAAGAAAAAATTACCATTAAACAAGCAAAACAACTGTATAAAGAAAACAACAAGAGAGTTGTAGACAGTACGGTTGACGGATTCGTTGTGTTAAAAGACATCGGCAAGGTGTACCAGAACAGGGTACAGGCGGTGTTTGATTTCAACCTTTCTATAAATCAGAACGAATTTATAGTACTTGTAGGACCGTCCGGTTGCGGCAAATCCACAACTTTGCGAATGATTGCAGGTCTTGAAGACATCACCAAGGGCTATCTGTACATCGACAAGGTACTTGCCAACTATCTGGAAAGCAAGGACCGTGACATTGCCATGGTTTTTCAGAACTACGCATTGTATCCCAACCTGACGGTGTACGACAACATCGGGTTCGGTCTGAAGGCGAAACGTGTCGACAAGGAAACAATCCGTAAGAAGGTGTTCGAAGCGGCGGAAATCCTTGACCTTGGACAGTATCTTGACCGCTACCCCCGTGAACTGTCGGGCGGTCAGATGCAAAGAGTGGCATTGGGCAGAGCAATCGTAAGAGACTCCAAGTTGTTCTTGCTGGACGAACCTCTTTCCAACCTTGACGCTAAGTTGCGTGTACAGATGCGCAGTGAAATAGTAAAACTGCACAAACGTATCAACGCAACGACAATTTACGTAACGCATGACCAGACGGAAGCAATGACAATGGCGGATCGTATTGTGGTCATGAACAAGGGCGTAATTCAGCAGATAGGTACTCCCATGGAAATCTACAACAATCCCAACAATGTTTTTGTTGCGACATTTGTAGGCAATCCGCCCATGAACGTGTTTAAGGCGAACATTCAAGGAGACGTCATTTCCGACGGCAACAACAGGATTGAACTTCCACAAGGTACAAGCAGCGGCTACCGTAAATACATTGAAGAAAAACAGCAGTTTTTCAAGCAGTTTGCCAAGACCGGCGCACTGGAAGAACAGCAGTGCATCTTGTCGGAAATTGACAAAGCGTTGAATTTTATCAGAAAAAAAGACGACCAATACAAGCAAATTGTTCGTGAAGTTGTTGAAAAAATGTTGTCTTTAAAGGAAAGTTTTACTCACTTTACCGAAGAAGACGGCAGTCGTGTTCTTTCCGAACTTGACAGTGACAGCACCGAAGGATTACGTCTTGAATTGCAACAGTTGAAAAAGCAGTTGCAGGAATGTGACCTTACCGTGGAAGGCATACTGAAAAAATACGATTCGGCAGGAATGTTTGTCAACGTGGAAAAAATGCCTGCGGCAGGCAAGACCAAGAAGAACAAACAAGTCAAAACGCTGACGGAGAAAAACCTTGAAACAATCGACAGGTTTTTTAATGCCTACAGTGCAGATGGGGCAACTTCTGAGGCGTATGTCGGAATACGTCCCGAAGACATCCATTTTTGCGACACGTTCAACGGAAACAAGAGCAACACTCTTACCGTAGAAGCGAATTTTGTGGAACTGTTGGGCAGCGAATATTGTATTTACATCGAACTGTTCGGCACAACTCTCATCATGAAAGCACCGTTGCAAAAGACCGTTCACACAGGTGACAAACTGGACATTTGTTTCGACATGGACAAGTTGAGACTGTTTGACGGAGTAAGCGGTACAAGGGTGAAGTAGAATGAAGAGTGTAAAATTTGTATTTATTTTGATCATGACAATTATATTTTCAGGAAGTGTTGCGTTGTCAGGCTGTCAGACCGTTGACAGCTACGGCAATCTGTCCATCACCGACGTGTATGCCTGGATTGACTATCCGTCAACGCAATTCAATGCTGTATTTGACAATCCCGACAAGGCAGAACCGCTGACATACAGTTACGACAACACTGCAATTGAAATTGACGAAGAAAACAACACTGTCAAGGCATTAAAGACAGGCACTTTCAAGGTGGAAGTGAAGTCGGAGCATTTCAGCACATCGTTTAATGTGTATTGCGAAAGGGTAGACAGGTCCAATGAGGTGTTCGCCGTCGATTCCGTGTGGTGGAATCGTGTGGACGGCTTTAAGAAAGAGTGGCAGGACAATGGACACGAAGGACGTACCACGTTGTTTATAGGCGATTCCTTCTTCGATTCGCAGTCTTTCTGGAAGACTTTTTACGACGATTACAGCAGTTTCGACGCCTTGTGCTGGGGTATCGGGTCAACAACTACCTATACTTGGGAAGTACTTACCGACAGTTTACCTAAAGACTGTGTGGCTAAAAACATCGTAATGCACTGTGGTACAAATACCGTCTACGACGACAGAAGCAGTGCGGAAGAAACAATCTCATCATTGCAACGCATGTTTACACTGATGCATGACAGACTTCCCGATACCAAGATTTACTGGTTTACAATCACACATCGTATCTATGACGGCGCAGATGAACTGTATCCCATTGTGGAAAAAGCTAATCAGGCAATGATTGACTGGGCGCAGGGTAAGGACTGGCTTGTAGTCATTGATTCCAATCCCAACATCAAGTATTGGCACATTTTGCCTGACGGAATCCATCCCAACGCCGACGGCTACGGCGTGTTTATGGACATGCTTTCGGCAAGCGACATCGAAATGGCAAGCGCAATCAATTGAATTCAGGAGATTACTTAAATGATAACCATCAAAGAGGGAGTATTTCACCTGTCGGCAGGCAATTACTCATACGCATTTTACGAAAAGGACGGACGTCTTGTACACAGCTACTTTGGCAACAAACTTGACATTTCGGAAGAAAGGCTGGCAACTTCCTTGCTTGCTCTGGGAAGACATGACAACATCGGCCGTGACTGGGCGCTCAGTGAATACGCACAGTTCGGCAGAGGTGATTTCCGCATTGCGTCGGTGGAAATAACAGGCAACGCATTTGCATCAACGGAATTTGTACTGTGCGGGTACGAAATTTTAAAAAACAAACCTTCAACAGATTTACCTCAGTTGCGTAACGGCGGTGAGACATTGAAGTTGACTTTGCGTGACAAGATTTCACGTCTTCAACTCAATTTGTTTTACACACCTTACGAGGAAGGACTTGTTCGCAGCGCACGGCTTGTAAACAACAGCGGTGAAGATGTCAATGTGTGTAAATTCATGAGTACGTGCATTGATTTTCCGCAGGGCAAGTACAACACGCTGAATCTCAACGGAAGATGGGGAGCGGAATGTACTCCCTGTATTGACAAGGTTACAAGCGGTATCAGACAATTCAGTTCTTGCCGTGGCGTTTCCAGCCATCAGCACAACCCGTTTATTGCCGTGACTTCTTCCGACACGTCGGAAGACAATGGCGAAGTGGTGGCAATGAATCTCATTTTCAGCGGAAACTTCGTTGCCGAATACGAAAGCGACGAAAAAACTCAATTGCGTGTAAACATCGGCGAAAAACTTATGCACGGCGGAATTGTGCTTAAAGACGGAGATGTTTTAAACAGTCCCGAAACGGCAATTGTGTATTCCAATCACGGATTGGGCGAAATGAGCCGATTGTTCCACAAATTGTACAGAAAGAATCTTATCAATCCCAAGTTTGCCAATGTTCCACGTCCTGTTGTTGTCAACAGTTGGGAAAGTTTCTATTTCGATTTCAATGAAGGAAAATTGCTTGATTTTATCGACGGAGCGAAAGGACTGGGCGTTGATACCATTGTTCTTGATGACGGTTGGTTTGGCAAACGTGATGACGACACCGGTTCACTGGGGGATTGGTTTATTGACACCAACAAACTTCCCAACGGACTTCAACCTGTCATTGACAGATGCAGGAAAAACGGATTTAAGTTCGGAATCTGGTTTGAGCCGGAAGCGGTAAATCCCGACAGTAGGTTGTACCGCAATCATCCCGACTGGGCGTTGCATGTAAAAGACGTCGAAGGCGTAACAATGCGCAATCAGTACATGCTGGATTTTTCCAATCCCGATGTTGTGGATTACATATTCGACAGCATGAAACTGATATTGGACAAGTACGACATTTCTTACGTCAAGTGGGATTCCAACCGCCCGCTGTCCGACATTTCCGACGCAAGCAAGTTGTTCGGGTATGTTCGTGGCGTTTACAGACTGTATGAACGTCTGTTGGAAAGATATCCCGACTTGTTTATCGAAGGCTGTTCCAGCGGCGGCGGCAGATTCGATGCGGGAATACTGTACTACAGTCCAATGATCTGGACAAGTGACGACACGGACGCTTACGAACGTTGCCGCATTCAGTACGGAACTTCCATGTGTTACCCGTTGGAAACGTTGTCTAACCACGTTTCAGCGTGTCCCAATCACCAGACGGGACGTTTTACACCCCTTCACACAAGAGGAGCCGTCGCTTCAATGGGCTCTCTTGGATACGAACTGAACGTAGGCCTTCTGTCTGATGATGACAAAAAACAAATTGCACACCAAGTGGAAAACTACAGACGTGATCAGCATCTCATCATGAATGGCGACCTGTATCGTCTTGTAAGTCCATTTGAAGACAACGCATTTTGTCAGATGGTTGTTTCACAAGACAAGAGTAAGGCGTACCTGGTTTTCCTGCGTGCGCTCAACACGCCCAATCTTCCCATTCCACGTGTACGACTCAAGGGGCTGGATGACAAGGCGCTTTACCGTATTATCGAAAGAAACACAGTTGTCAGCGGTGCGGAACTGATGAACATCGGATTGAACATGCAATTGAAGTGTGAAGACTTTTCTGCGGAAATTCTTCACATTGAACGTTGTGACGGCTGATTGTATTTCGAAAAATCTAACAGACATCATCTATAAATATTGATATTCCACCTAAACACAGCGGGCTGTCTTGCGACAGTCCGCTGTGTTGCTTTGGATTTTATTCGGTGTTTTGCACAAAATGAAAAAGGACGGCATTGCCGTCCTTCTCCATTGTAATAAAAGGGTAATTGGGTATTGAAGAATAGTACGGGTAATACTATTCAACAGTTTGAACTTTGATAAGGTTTGTTCCGACATTCTTGCCAAGAGGAACGCCTGCGGTGATTACGATGTTGTCACCGGGATTAGCAATTTCCAGTTTCTTAGCAACCTTTTCAGCATGACGGAACATGTCGTCCGTGGCGGTGTACACACGGCATATACGTGGAATTACACCCCAGCTTACTGACAATTGATGGAACACCCTGTCATCGCTTGTAAAGGCAATGATGGGCGCAGACGGACGGAAACGGCTGATCATGCGTGCCGATGTTCCGCTTGCCGTGTAAACTACAATTGCCTTTGCCTTGATGTCAAAGGATGTGCTTACCGTTGCGTGGCTGATTGCGTCGTTGGTGTCAAGCAGTGTGAAGGGTGAAGATGAATACATTTCGTGGTATTCGATGTTTCTTTCCGCTTCTTCGGCAATACGTCCCATTGTAGCAATGGTGTTGGGTGGGTTTACACCTACGGCACTTTCTGCCGACAACATTACGCAGCTGCTTCCGTCGTAAACGGCATTTGCAACGTCAACGATTTCGGCACGTGTGGGACGAAGTTTTGTAATCATGCTTTCCAACATTTCGGTAGCGGTGATTACAAATTTACCCTGCATACGGCTCTTGGTAATGAGCAGTTTCTGTACAGCAGGCAACTTTTCGTAGGGCAGTTCAACACCAAGGTCACCTCTTGCAACCATGACGCCTTCGGAATACTTGATGATTTCGTCAATATTGTTTACGCCCTGTTGACTTTCAATCTTAGCGATCAATGAAACGGGGTTTGCCTTCTTGCTTTCAAGGTAGTTACGGATGTCGATCATTGACTGAGCGTCCTGAACGAAACTTGCAGCAACCATTTCGGCATTGATCTTGATTGCGAAGTCAAGGTCTCTCTTGTCCACGTCGGACAGGAATGGCATGTTGAGCTTTACATTGGGAACAAACAATCCCTTGCGGTTGGACAGCACTCCGCTGTTCTGTGCTTCGGCGTAGATGTCGCCGTCACGGATGTCGGTTATCTTGAACACAAGCAATCCGTCGTTCAGAAGCAGTGTGTCGCCTACTTTAACGTCTTTGTAAAGATCCTTGTAGGTGATGGAAACACGTTCGTTGTTGCCGATGATGTCCTGATTGGTGAAAATCAAGGTCATTCCTTCAACGACATCAATCTTGCCCTCTTCGAAGGTGCCGATACGCACTTCGGGGCCTTTCAGGTCAACCATGATGGGCAGCGGAATACTCAGTTCTTCACGAACTTTCTTTACGTTGTCAACCTTTACCTGATGTTCTTCGTAAGAACCGTGGCTCATGTTGATTCTTGCAACGTTCATTCCTGCAAGCGCCATCGCTTTGATTTGTTCGTAAGTAGTGCTGGCAGGGCCGAGAGTACAAACAATTTTTGTTTTTCTCACTTTCTTTCCTCCTCGGAACACTGTGTAGGACTTTCGTTTGCGGTAATTTTTACTTTCTAAAAAAAATCCACAAATTACTCATTATGCATATTATACCCCTTGTTTACAAGTTTTGCAAATGTTTTCTTTACAAACTATTTACTTTTTTTCTTCAATGTGCAACTTGTAGATAAAGTTATAGCAATTTTTACCCTAAATATATCAAAAACAGAAAAATTTTACAAAAAAGTTTACTTTTAAGCGGATGCGACGACTCTTTTTTCAAGTTGATTTGTCCTGTTGACAAGTGCTTACGGGTGTTTTACAATATAGTAAATGCTAAGGACGGTTGATATGAACTACGTTTGTGTTATCGGAGGTGCCAATATCGATGTTGTCTGCACGCCGCTGACAACTGTGCGTATGAGGGACAGCAATCCCTGTACCGTCAGGTATTCTTTGGGCGGTGTTGCACGCAATATTGCGGAAAATCTTGCCCGCCTGGGAGTCAAGGTGGTGTTCATTACCGCACTTGCAGGTGATGCCAATGCCGAAAGGATAGAATCCAATGCAGCGTTCCTTGGTATCGACCTGTCGCACTGCGTCAGGGTCAATGACGGTGTGACAAGCACCTACACATGTATAAACGATGAAAAAGGTGACATGCTGGTCGCCGCTTCCGACATGAGCATATTAAAACACCTTACCTGTCAGAGACTGGAAGAAAGGCTGGATGTAATCAACGGGGCGCAGTGCGTCGTAACAGACACCAACGATGCCGATTGTCTGAGATTTTTGCAGCAGCATGTGACAGTTCCGCTGTTTGTGGACACTGTTTCTGCCAAGAAAACGGAAATTGTCAAAAATGACATTAAAAACATATTTTGTCTGAAACCCAATCTCATTGAGGCAGAAGTTTTGTCTGGTATTGAGATACGTGACAGTCAATGCTTGCAAAAAGCAGTGGACGTCATTCGCAGTAAAGGTGTAAATTGGGTGTTTGTTTCGCAGGGGAAGGAAGGCGTGACATACAGTGACGGAGCAACGGGACATGTCGACAGTTTTCCCGTCAAGGTGGTAAATACGACGGGCGCAGGCGACAGTTTCATGGCGGGTGTGGTGTACGGTTACATCAACGGCATGGACATTTCCCATTGCGCAATGATGGGTTGTGCGGCAAGCGCAATCACGGTATCCGACCGTGAAACGGTGTCTGAAAGTATGAGTGTAGAAAAAGTCAACAATATTTTAAAAGGAGAATTGCAATGAAACAATTTTTGAAGATATCCAATGAGGTAGCGGAAGCTCTTGCAGCCAACAAACCTGTAGTAGCATTGGAATCTACAATTATTTCCCACGGAATGCCCTATCCGCAAAATGTCGAAACTGCATTGACTGTGGAAAAAATAATACGTGAACGTGGTGCAATTCCTGCAACGATAGCAATCATCAACGGAATGTTGACTGTAGGCTGCAGTGAACAGGAAATAGATTATCTTGGAAGAAAGGGGCTTGAAGTAACCAAGGTTTCACGCAGAGACATTCCCTTCATTGTAGCTAAAATGACGGACGGCGCAACAACCGTTGCTGCAACCATGTACATTGCCTCTCTTGCAGGAATCAAGGTTTTTGCAACGGGCGGTATCGGTGGCGTTCACCGTGGCGCTGAAAAGACAATGGACATTTCCGCCGACCTTGACGAACTTGCACAAACTCCCGTCATGGTAGTGTGTGCAGGTGCTAAATCTATCTTGGACATCGGCTTGACATTGGAATGTCTTGAAACACGTGGCGTTGCCGTTGTGGGTTACAAGACAGAGGACATGCCTGCTTTCTACACACAGAAGAGCGGTTTCAAGGTGGACTACCGTCTTGACTCAGCCGAAGAAATTGCCCGTGCATTCTACTGCAAGAACGCAGTGGGTCTTAAGGGCGGTATACTTGTTGCCAATCCCATTCCCGATGAGTATTCAATGGACAGCGACTACATCAACAACAACATCGAAGAGGCAGTAAAGGAAGCGGAAAAACTGGGCATCCACGGCAAGGAAACAACACCCTATTTATTGGACAAGATACAGAAACTGACGGCAGGACAAAGCCTGGAGTCCAACATTCAATTGGTGTACAACAACGCACGTCTTGCCTCCGACATTGCAATTGAACTATCTAAAATGTAATGTATTTTACACCACGTACCGCTTTTTTACACGTTGCGTGGTGTTTTATTTCAAATAAGCAACCTTTTACAGGAGAACACAGTGAAATTCGGCGGATTACAAAAACTTACATTACTTGACTACCCCGGCAAGATGGCGTGTACGGTGTTTACATCGGGATGCAATCTCAGGTGCCCCTTTTGTCACAATGCAGGACTGGTAACTCACATTGACGGCGATTTTATCAGTCAACAAGATTTACTGCAATTTCTGTCCACACGTAAAGGAAAGCTCGAAGGCTTGTGCCTGACAGGTGGCGAACCCTTGCTCAACAAGGACGTTGCACAGTTTCTGGCGGAAGTAAAGCAAATGGGATTTTCCGTCAAACTTGACACCAACGGAACTAATCCTAACCTTTTAAAACAATTGATTGATGGCAAGTTGGTCGATTACGTTGCAATGGATATAAAGAACAGTCAGGCGAAATACAGTCTTACATGCGGAGTCAACGTCAACATGGAAGATATCGAAAAATCCGTCCATTTGTTGAAGCTCGGACAGGTGGACTACGAATTCCGCACAACTGTTGTACGTCAACTGCACACGGAACAGGACATCGAAGACATTGCCCGTTGGCTTGTAGGTTCTAAAACATGGTATCTGCAGCAGTTCGTAGACAGCGGCGACCTCATCGGTCAAGGCATGAGCGCATGGGATGAATCCACCATGCACAAGTTTGCCGAAACAGCCAACAAATACCTTCCCACATTTGTCCGTGGAATAGAATAATTGTAGTAGAATTCCAACCGCTGTCATTGACGGCGGTTTTTTGTGCTTTTTGTTCGGACGGAAGCGGACGGCAACATTGTAGTTCAGTTGAACTAGTTATCCTAGGGGAAGTTTTTACAGTGATGAAGAAGATACATTCGACTACTTCCCTCTTAATTGGTGTGCAAAGCGGGAATTTTCCACAACACTCAGCGCAAAATTACTGATTGTGGGACAACTGACACTCAAAATGCGTTGTAGTGTAAAAGACGTGTTTTGCAATGTGGCAAATATTCGAGGTGTTTACAATGACAAGAACAAGAATTTATTTGATTTGGGCAATTGTATCGACAGTGTTGTTGGTTGTGGCGTTGATGTTTATCTTGTCCGTGCGACTTGTATTTCAAGACAGAGATAGTTTTCTTTTTAAAGACAGCACCTACACCTTTTCGGGCAGTGTCAATTTGACCGATTCCGTTGTGTTGCAGGAGTGTACAGTGCAGTTGTCCGCAACTGATGAATTGCCTTACAAGGCAAATGTGTTGCAAAATGCAGTGGACAACGGTTGCTTTTCCTGTCAGGTGACAATGAAGATTGACGGCAAGGAGCACGTTTTTGAACTTGTTGAACTGCGTGGTGGTCCTACCCCCAAACGTCCCGACTGTTACTTTGTAATGCTTGACATGTCGGACGTGGGACTTGGTCTTGCAACCTGGCAGTTCTATTTCAACGCAAATACACTCTCATTTACCTACTACGGCGACACCCCCACGGGATTTGATTTAAAAATACAACTTTAAATCACGTTTCGTTAACTTTCGTCGTGCTGTAAAGATTTGTGAATATTGAATTTCTATAAATGTTGTGATATAATAAGATCATTGATATAAACGATTAAGGATTCTACCCATTTTACACAAAGCAAGGATGTTTATGAATTTAGATTTTGATCTTTCAGTCGCAACAAACTATCATAGCAACGCTCAGCGTGCAAGAGTACTTACCGAAGATTGGATTGCCAACAATATGTATTGTCCAAGATGTGGTTCGGTTAGATTGACTCATCTCAAAAATAATCAAAAGGTGGCGGATTTTTGTTGTCCGTCATGCAAAAATGAGTTTGAATTAAAGAGCAAGTCCGGTAAATTGTCCAGTAAAATGAATGACGGTGCTTATTCGGCAATGATTGAACGAATTACAAGTCTAAACAATCCCGATTTCTTCTTTTTGAGTTACGACAAAGAAAAAGCAAGGGTTGTTGACTTGATGTTTGTACCCAAGTATCTGTTTGTTCCACAAGTCATAGAAAAACGTAAAAAACTGTCGGATGATGCACGTCGTAAAGGCTGGGTAGGTTGCAACATCTTGTTGAACAGCATACCATCACAAGGGCGAATTACCATTGTACACAACGGAAATGTAATTGAGAAAGAAGATGTCCTGTCGGCAGTTGCGAAGGCAAGGCCATTACAAGTGCAAGATATTACGAGCCGCGGATGGCTTTTTGATGTGTTGAATTGTGTAAATGCTTTGCCACAGGTGTTTTCTTTGTCTGATGTTTACAAATTTACGGAAGTATTGCAGGCTCAACACCCCGATAACAATCACATCGAAGCAAAAATCAGACAGCAGTTGCAGTTGTTGAGAGACAAAGGCTTTTTGCAGTTTCTGGGAAACGGAATGTATCGCAGGTTGTAATTTGTATTTAAAGGGAAAATAGCAATTCCCATTCAGTAATGATGTGCAGTGGTGACAACAAATGGGGCAAGTCGGTAAGGCTTGCCTTTTTTTTGTGGGGTTGGAGGATGGTTTTGTTACGTGGATTGGACAATTGACACTAAATTTCAATTGCGGTTTGTCGAGCTTTGATGTGTCGGTGTTGTTGCTTGGTAAATTTCAATTGATTTGTGTTTTACCACAACACAATATGTTGTGTTTGGCTGTTTGTGGCAACAGTGAACGGCAAGTTGTACGAAACTGTTTTTTGTTGGCATCTATACATTGTATAATCAAGCGTTTTTAGCCGTAAAAATTCCGTTGCGTGCCTGTATTTCAGGTTTTTGTTTTTGCAGTTTTTGACACTATACAGCTTTTTTATCGGGTTGAAACAGGGTTTCTATGTCTGTCGGTGTATTATGTATGGCATACTACATATTGTGTTTAAACGGGTAAAAATGAAAAATTAAACACAATATATAGTGTTCAACCTATTGACATTTGCCGATGTGGTGTACTATAATGTCATTCCGATGAAAGAACACCAAGACAAGGAGAAGGGAAATATGTTTAACGTCAAAAAACGTGATGGAAAAATTGCCTCATTCGATTTGAGTAAAATATCGCACGCAATCACACGTGCATTTGAAGCACAACAGCAACCGTACAACCAGGACATCATTGACATGTTGGCATTGAAGGTAACAGCTGACTTCAGCAACAAGATCAAGGACGGTGTTGTTGCCGTTGAAGATATTCAGGACAGCGTTGAAACCGTACTTATTCAGGCAGGATACGTTGATGTTGCCAAGGCATATATTTTGTACCGCAAGCAGCATGAAAAGGTAAGAAACGTAAACGACACACTTTTAGACTACAAGAAGGTTGTTGACAACTACCTCAACGTAAACGACTGGCGTGTAAAGGAAAACAGCACGGTTACTTACTCTGTAGGCGGATTGATCCTGTCCAACAGCGGTGCAATCACAGCTAACTACTGGTTGTCCGAAGTATACGATGAAGAAATTGCCAATGCACACCGCAATGCAGACATTCACCTGCATGACTTGTCCATGCTGACAGGTTACTGCGCAGGCTGGTCTTTGAAGCAACTGATTCAGGAAGGTCTGGGCGGTATCCCCGGAAAGATTACATCTGCACCTGCTAAGCACCTTGCTACACTGTGCAACCAGATGGTAAACTTCCTTGGAATCATGCAAAACGAATGGGCAGGCGCTCAGGCATTCAGCAGCTTTGACACCTACCTTGCACCTTTCGTTAAGGCCGACAACCTTACGTATGATCAGGTAAAGAAGTGCATTGAATCCTTTGTATATGGCGTAAACATTCCCAGCCGTTGGGGTACACAGGCACCGTTCAGCAACATCACACTTGACTGGACTGTTCCCGATGACCTTGCCGAACTCAACGCAATTGTAGGCGGCAAGGAAATGGACTTCAAGTACAAGGATTGCAAGAAGGAAATGGACATGGTCAACAAGGCGTTCATTGAAACAATGATCGAAGGTGACGCTCACGGCCGTGGATTCCAGTATCCTATTCCTACCTACTCAATCACCAAGGACTTCGACTGGAGCGAAACGGAAAACAACAAGTTGTTGTTCGAAATGACAGCTAAGTACGGCACACCCTATTTCAGCAACTACATCAACAGCGACATGAAGCCAAGCGACATCCGCAGTATGTGCTGCCGTCTTCGTCTTGACCTTCGTGAACTGAGAAAGAAGTCGGGCGGTTTCTTCGGAAGCGGTGAAAGCACAGGTTCGGTAGGCGTTGTAACAATCAACATGCCACGTATTGCTTACCTTTCCAAGACGGAAGAAGAATTCTACCAACGTCTTGACAAGATGATGGACATTTCCGCACGTTCACTCAAGATCAAGCGTAATGTCATCACACAGTTGCTTGAAGCAGGATTGTATCCTTACACGCAACGTTACCTTGGAACATTCAAGAACCACTTCTCTACAATCGGTATCATCGGTATGAACGAAGTAGGTCTGAATGCTAAGTGGCTCAACGCCGACATGACTCACGAAAAGACGCAAAAGTTCACTGCAGAAGTTCTGCGTCACATGTTGAGTAAACTCAGTGACTACCAGGAAAAGTACGGCGACCTTTACAATCTGGAAGCTACTCCTGCCGAAAGCACAACTTACCGTCTTGCTAAACACGACGTGGAACGTTACCCCGACATCATCACAGCAAGCAAGAAGGGCGAAACTCCTTACTACACCAACAGCTCACACCTTCCCGTAAGCTTTACTTCCGATATCTTTGACGCATTGGATATCCAAGACAACTTGCAGACATTGTACACATCCGGTACAGTATTCCACGCATTCCTGGGTGAAAGACTTCCCGATTGGAAGGCCGCTCAGAAACTTGTCAAGACAATTGCCGAAAACTACCGTTTGCCTTACTACACAATGAGTCCTACTTACTCTGTGTGCCGTGATCACGGTTACATCACAGGCGAACACTACACTTGTCCCAAGTGCGGTGCCAAGACGGAAGTTTACAGCCGTATCACAGGTTACTACCGTCCTGTACAGAACTGGAACGACGGTAAGACTCAGGAATGGAAGGAAAGAAAGGAATACGACCTTTCCACAAGCAAGCTGAAGAAGTGTCTGTTCAACCACAAGGAAGAACAGGTCGTTTCGGAAGTCAAGGACGAAAACAGTGGCAAGAAGTTGCTGTTTGTGGGTAAATCCTGCCCCAACTGCAAGATGGCTGAATTCGTGCTGGACAAGAACCACGTTGAATACACACCCATCGTTGCGGAAGAAAACAAGGAACTTGCCGTAAAATACGGTGTATCTTTGACCCCCACATTGATTGTTGCTCACGACAACACATTTGACGTTTACGAAAACGCATCCAACGTCAGAAAGTTTGTGGAAACTTCCAAGCAGTAAGGGGTGGCTGATGTACGATTTAGTAGTTGTAGGCGCAGGCACGGCAGGACTGACTGCCGCCCTCTACGCCTTGCGTGCAGGTAAATCCGTTGCAGTGCTTGAAGGAAATTCCTTCGGCGGACAGATTGCCTACTCACCACGTGTAGAAAATTTCCCTACAATAAAGGAAATTGCAGGTAGCGAATTTGCCGACAAACTGTTCGACCAGGTGGTGTTTCAGGGTGCTGACGTTGACATGGGCGAAGTGCTTGAAGTCAACAAACTCCCCGACGGTACATTCGAAGCGGTGACCGAATACGGCAAAACCAATGCACGTGCAGTTGTACTGGCAACAGGAGTAAAACACCGTCATTTAAATACAGAGGCGGAAGCAAGATTGCTTGGCAAGGGCGTGTTTTACTGTGCGCTGTGTGACGGAGCCTTTTACAAAGATCACGAAATGGCGGTATTGGGTGACGGAAACACGGCATTGCAGTACGCACTGTACCTGACGGGACTTTCCCCAAAGGTTCATCTCATCACACTGACTGACAAACTGATGGGAGACGGCGGACTTCAACAGAGAATCTTTGCCAACGACAAGATTGTGTGGCACAAGAGTGTAAACCTCATCGACATGAAGGGCGAAACGGCACTGGAAGGTGTTGTGCTGACTCACGGCGACGGTAGTGAAGAATTGTTGCCCGTTGACGCACTGTTTGTCGCAATAGGACAAGTTCCCGACAACAAGAGGTTTTCTAGCCTTGCCGACCTTGACAGTCAGGGATACTTTGCATCGGGCGAAGACTGCAAGACCAAGACGGAAGGCGTTTTTGTGGCAGGCGATTGCAGGGCTAAGGCAATTCGTCAATTGACCACGGCGGCAGGAGACGGAGCAGTTGCCGGAACAAATGCGGTAAACTGGTTAAACAAGTAAATGTAAATAACAATCAAACTGTTGCAAGTTTCAATTTGCAACAGTTTTTTTGTGCTGTCTTGTACGGCGTCTTGTCACTCAAAGCCGCATTAACAATTTTATCAAATTGATGTAATATAATCGTGTTGTGTTCATGCTGAAACTACACATCGGAAATATTTACGGTTTTGACTTTGCACAGTTATGTAAAGAACAGGTAAAGATTGGGTAAATTAGCAAGGGTATTTATTGAAATGCTCATTTTTTAATACTATAATTATCTCAGACAGACAGTTTGTGATGAACTGTACAATTTATACCAAGGAGGTAATTATGAAAAAGACGGTAGTCATTGCGTCGTTACTTTTGGCTGTTTTTGCCTTGTCGATGATGCTTGTTGCATGTCAACCTGCTCCCGAACCGGGACCTGATCCTGAACCGGGTGAAAAAACTCTGGTTGACATTGAACTTAGGGTCGTTGACGGATTTACATACATGCCTACGATGGAAATTTACAGCGGATTGGAATTCCGTGAAAAGTATTCCGACGGAAGTTTCGGCGACTGGTATGGTTTGATAGAATCGGACATCAAGTCTTATTCTATGGGGGAAAACACTCTGGACGTTGTGGCTTCAATTGCCACGGGTGGAAAAACATTTGAAAAGACCATCAGCGTACCGCTTGACAATGAAGTACTGACTGTGGCGCAACTTGCCGAAAAAGAAGCAGGCGACAAAGTTTATCTTGTAAAAGGTATGTTCGCAGGCGTGGCGTACACACTGAGTCGTACGGAATTCCTGATTCTGGACAATGCCAGCGGCAAGATGATGGGCGTAAAGGGTCTGAACGGCGGCGGTGCAATTGCCGATTTCGAAATGGACATGAACGGTCTTCAAATCGGTGACGAACTGTGTATTCCTGTCAAGCTCACTGAAGTAACAACCGCTAAACATTCCGACACAAGCAAGATTTATGCGGAATTTGCAGGCGGAACCCTGATGGAATCGGCAATCATTTCCAAGGGAAACACATTGAATTACCACAAGGAAAATGCAGTGGAAATTTCCAGCCAGGAACAACTTGTGAAATTTCTCAGTCCTGAAAACAGAGTCAACAATTTCTATAAGGTAGTCAAGTTGCACGGAACAATGCAGTTTATTTACTATTCCGGCGGACAACATTACCGTTTCTTCCTTGATCCGTCCATTACTTCTTACGAAAAGCAGAAGATTGACGGAATTTCACCGGTATTCTCTAACATTTCGCAACATTACACAACAGGCGTAAGCATTGGCGAAATGTTCTTCGACAATGCCGACTACCAGCCTGTCAACTGGGCTGCTCCTGCGTCTGTCATTAAGGACGTTTACGCAGTGTTTATCGGCGGTAACAGCTACTACCACGAATTCCTGATTCTGAGTGAAGAAGATGTAATGGAAATCACTCCCGAACTGATGTCAACGGAATTTACCGCTCCGCAGACAACAGCTTACAACGTGGGCGATGAATTTGTACTTGACGGTGCTAAGATCACCTATACTTACGACTATGCAGACCCCAAGACAGTGGACGTCACCATGGATATGCTTGACCAATCCACACTTCCCAACATGTCGGAAAAGGGCGAATACATTGTAAAGGGCAGTCACGAAGGCTACGAATTCAGTTTTACCGTGACAGTTACGGACAAGGTTGTGTCGGGTATTTCTCTTGACGGAACACTTCCCGAAACGGAATTCCACCTGCGTGACGGTTACAAGACGGTATTTGACCAACTGACAGCAATGGAAATCAAGGTAGATTACAGTTCGGGCGAATCGGACTACCTGCCCATTACCGAAAACATGCTGACAACCTCACAGGAATGGGGATTGGGCGAAAGAACAATTACGGTAACCTATCTTGGCAAGACATGTGAAGTAAAGGTTACTGTTGCAAACCTCGGTACAGGCATTGACGAAATCAAGCAAAAGCCCGCAGGCGAAGAAGTGTTCGACGTTTACGGCGTTGTAATTTCATCTGCATTCATTTCCGGTACTACGGCATCTCCCGCTAGAGGCGAATTGTTGTTAAAGGACAGCACAGGAAACGGCGTAATCGGTTTGAAGGGATTGCCAATCAGTTACACAGATAAACTTGCAGGCTTGAATGTCGGCGATGAAATCCTTGTACAGGTAAAGGTTGTTGTTACAACCACAAACGACAAGACATCCGAATGCGGCAAACTTGCATTGGAAAAAGTAGCCGACAGTGAAGTAATCGTACTGAGCAAGGGCAACGATACAATGCTTGACACATCAGACGCTGTGGAAATTTCCAACCAGCAACAACTCAATGAATTCCTTGCAAGCGATGAAGTCCGTATTGAAAATGCTTACAAACTTGTAAAACTCAGCGCAGGAAGCAAGATTGTCAACTACAATGCAACATCTATTTCTGCTTATATCACATTTGACGGAACAAACGTTACATCATCCAAGGTGGACGGACTTGCTCCCTACCTTTCGGAAATGAACGAAAAAATGACTCTTGACGAAGGTCAGAGTTACCTTGATCTGCTGTTCGGCGGTCAGGTAGGATTCAACAACAGCTTTACCGAACCGAACGTATTGCCTCAGGACGTTTACCTGATGTACATCGGCGGACAGGGTATCTATTATCACCAGTTCATTTTGTTGGGCGAAGAATATGTATCCGACCAACCGACGGTTGTTGACGTTACCGTAACTCCTCCCACAAAGGCGGACTACACAGTAGGCGAATCACTTCAACTTGACGGATGTAAGATTGTAGTCAGGTACTACATGGATTATCTCAATCAGGAAATTACAGTTGAACCGTCAATGGTGACAGCGCCAGAAACATTTGAACAGGCAGGAACTCAGACAATTACAGTCAACTACAACGGAATGCAATTGACTTTTGAAGTCAACGTTACAACCAAGGGTGTAACATCCATTGAACTGGACGGCTCTCTTGCCAAAACAGAGTATCTGTTGAGTGAAGGTACCCAGGCAGTCATCAATGAACTTACCGCAATGGAACTCAAGGTTACCTACGACGACGAAACATTTGAATTTATCCCTGTTGACGAAAAGTACATTCAGGCAGGCGAATGGATTGTTGGTGAATGCACATTTGTAATTCAGTACGCAGGAAAGCAGTTGGAAGTAACAGTCACAGTCAAGGACGAAGTGATGTCCGTAGACAAGTTCCTGCAACAGGAAAGCGGCACTTACAAGTTGACAGGTATCGTTGTTGGTCCTGCAAGTTCGCACGCAGCGGCAGAGTTACTCATTAAGGACAAGAATTCAATGAGTATCGTCGGTGTTTACAACACAGGTATTGTAGGCGCTTACAACAATCTTGCACTTGACACTTCCGTGGTAAATGTAGGCGATGAAGTTATATTTGAAGCAACCGTCAAGGTGGGAACAAGCGGTGTAAACGTTGGCAAGAAATATGCGAACGTCACCAGCAAGGAAAACTTGTTGCAATCACTTACAGTAGTTTCAAGCGGTAACGAAATAACCTATACTATGAGTGAGGCAAGTGTTACGGAAATTTCCACTCAGCAACAGTTGGTGGACTTTCTCAACAGTCCCGACAGATTCTATTCCTATGTAAAATTCAGCGGACTGAAGGCAGTGTATGCAGGGTCAAAAGCCAAGGGATTCCGATTGTTCTTTGAAGGAGTAACCGATCTTACTTCTCAGAAGGTAAACGGTTCCAGCCCCTACCTTTACGAAGTAAACTGCAATTTGTACGTTGAGGGCGGAATTGCACAGTACTTTACAAATGCGGATTCTACCGATTACCTCAATCCTGCAACTGCCAATACAGACATCTACGCACTGTTCGTTGGCGGAAACAACCACTATCACGATTTCATCACACTGGATGCGACATACTTTGTTGCCTGACGGGAGGATAGAAAATGAAAGTTTACAAATTAGTGCTGGTTTTGTTGCTTGTGGCGGCATTGCTCATGGGATGTACTCCCACTGAGCAACAAGACCCTGATCCCAAACCCGATCCGCAACCGACCGAATCCGACAAGCATCTGATTACCGATGCAAGCGGCAACTACGGCGGCAGTCAGAATGTAGAACTGTACGGAGAGGGTGCGCCATTGAACGGCGAATACGACAATCTTGAAGCAGGGTATTACCTTGCTCCCGATTACTACAACATGAAGTCCACCAAGGACAGAACAATCTTCCCTGAGTTTCAGCCTTACCAACAGACAATGGCTGACAGCAGCGGTATTGCATGTGCCTTGATGATACTGAACTACTTTGGCGAAGACGTCAAGGAAGAGTACAACGAATTGCAGTTGCTCAATATCTACGAACAGCTCAACAACGAAGTGGTGTACGGAAACGGCACTACTAAGACAGGTCTCATCAATCTGTTCAACGAAGTGGGATACACAGCAACAACCGATGAGTATCTTGAACTCAGCAGCGCAACAAACGACAAGATTGCCGATTTCAGCGACTGGGTGTGGGGTCATCTTTCCAACGGACGTTTCATCATGGTACGTTTCCAGGACGGCATGGATTTCGGCTGGCACGTAATTGTCGGTCTTGAAACCTACGGCACAGAGTATCCAAGAGACGACGTGTTGATTCTTGCGGATCCGTTTGACAACCTTGATCACTACCAGGACGGATTCCACACGGAAGCACTGGGAAGATTTTACAGATGGTGGATGAATGTTGAAGATTCGGGCGTAACAACAGATGAATTCGATTACATTCTTGTCAACCCCAAGACTCCCATACGTATTTCACGTGTTGAGGAAGAACGCAAGCAAGTGCAGACTGTCCCTGAACTGCACCTGTTGCTCAATCCCGACGGCAGTTACGGCGGTTCAACAGACCCCGACAAGTACGGTACAATTGACATCAAGAACGGTTCCGTTGACCAACTGACATCAATTTACCACAAGTTCAATGACTACTACAACATGCAAAATACCGACACCAGATACATATTGACAGGTTACAGGGCTTTCCAACAGACAATGTCATCTTCCTGCGGTATCTGTTCGATCTTGTCGGTGTTGAACTACTACGGTGAGGATGTGACTGTGTACAACGAAGTGTACCTGACCGAACTGTACTGCGACGTCAACAACAAGGATACCATCTATAATGTGGGCGTAGGCAGCAGCGGTCTGAAGAAATTGGTAGCCGAATTAGATTACGAAGCAACGGCAGGTTCATTCTCAAGAGATTCCTACGTTGACAATTCTTCAAGAGAATTTGGCAGTTACGAAGAATTTTTGCTGTGGGCACAGACCAATCTTGCCAAGGGTACGCCAATGCCCATTTCCTGGAGACCGCACGGCGGACACTGGGAAGTAATCATCGGCATTGACAACATGGGTACAGATTACATCTACGACGACGTAATCATTCTTGCCGACTCTGCCGACAACTGGGATCACTACCAGGACGGCTACAACACCTTGCCTGCAACAATGTTTTTCAGACAATGGTACAACGGAAGTTTCAGCTACAACCAACAGTTCTGCGTTTTCGACAGAATCAGCTGACAACTCTACAACAACACAAAAATCGGGCATCCCCATGCCCGATTTTTTATTGCATTTTCTCTATTTTTGTGTCTATTTCTGTAACCAAGTCATGTTTATGGTGTTTTGTGGTTTGCGGTTCGGGATAAATGTGGTATAATCAGAAAAAAAAGAATCGGTGAAAATTTATATGCAATTGAAAAGGTTGGAAAGGCGGGAAATCCCGTCACTAAAGAGATTTTATTCGGTGCAGAACACACGCATCAGCAACTATTCGGCAGGCTTTGCTTTCATGTGGGGAGAGGATCTAAGCACTCATTACGACATTACGAAAGACTGCCTTGTGCTGTGCGACAGTTACGACGGCGACAAGTACTTCTACTGGCCGTTGTCTGTCGACAACGACATTGACAAGGAATTGAAGGCGCTTGATGAAATAGAACAGTATTGTCGTACAAATTACATCCGACTTCGTTTTACATCCGTTCCTTCCGACAGGCTTCATTTGTTGGTGCAGCGATACGGCGCAGACATGTACATCTCCAACAGCAGACGTTGGCGTGATTATCTTTACAATGCACAAGATTTTGTAAATTACCCCGGCAAGAAGTACAGCGGACAGCGTAACCACGTAAACAAGTTTTTACGTCAGTATCCACGTTACTCCTTTGAAACTTTCCATGAAGACGATTTGCATGATGTCCTGCGTTTTCTGGGTGATGTGGCAACCGTTCAGGCTAAAAAAGGCACGATTGCACTGACGGAAATCCGTGGGGTTTCGGAAATCTTGCCCCATTTAGACAGTTTGGGATTGTTCGGGGCAGTTTTGCGTGTGGACGGTGAAGTTGTCGGCTTTTCTGTGGGTGAAGTGTGCGGGGACACAATGATTGTTCACGTAGAAAAGGCGTTGCGAAGTGTGGACGGCGCTTATCCGATGCTGGCTCAGCAATTTGCTAAAAAGTACGCAGCAAATGTGCATTACATCAACCGTGAGGATGACGCAGGGGATATAGGCCTGCGTAAATCCAAGATGCAGTATCTTCCCGTAGCCATTGTGGACAAGTTCACAGTAGAGGTGCGAAACGCAATGCACAATATCGTAAGATATCCGTCAATAAAGACAGCACGACTTAAAATAGGCAAAATAAAGCAGGAGGACGTAGCAAACTTTGCACGTCTTGCAAGAGACGGATCTCTCAACAAGTACTGGGGATACGACTGGACAACTAAAGCAGGGTGTGACAATCCACCAGACAGTTGGTTTTTGAATGACGTGTATCAGGATTTCAAAAACAAGCATGAACTTCCTCTTGCAATTTACTACGACAACACTCTTGCGGGCGAAGTGGTGTTGCACAACTTCGGCTATCGCAGTGAAGCGGAAATAGGCATGCGTGTACTTCCTGAGTATCAGCACAAGGGAATTGCCCGTGAAGCGTTGATTGCGACAATGCAGTATGCTTTTGCACGGCTGAACATTGAAAAGGTGGAAGCAAAGTGTTTCAAGGAAAACACAACATCAGCCTACACGTTAAAGAGCGCAGGAATGAAACAACTGGGCGAAGACGACACCTATCTGCATTTTTACAAGACGGCAGAAATGTAGTGAAGTTGACAAGGATTTTCGGTCAGTTTGGCAAGTCATGTCCGTCGAAATTCCCAAACGTATTGTTTTTAACGTAAAAAAGACAAGGCTGTGTAAACTGACGCAAATAAAAGTTTAAACCGCACCGAAAGTAGTGTTTTCGGTGCGGTTTTGTAGTTAAAATAATTTTTTACAACAAACATAACTTTTAAGTCAGTTGATTTGACAAATTTTAGTATGTAATGCGGTTTTTTGCTTGCAAGATTTACAATTGACCTCCGTCAACGTAAATAAATTCTTCCTCTTCGGACAAGGGTTTTTGCGGTCTGTAAGAGGTGACGTCTACAATGTAATCGTCGAAAAAATCCGCCTCAACATACACGTCCACAAGGTCACCTGTACGGAAGTACTCCGACGGGGAAGCACGGAATTTTTGTTTGTATTCGTGTCCGTATTCATCCTTGCAGTAAATGGTGGTAGGGTATTTGCCGTTGATACGCACGTTGCTCATCTGTCTTACTTCGGTGATTGTAGCGGTGATTTTTCTGCCGTTTTCGGAAAGTCTACGAAGTTTTGCATTAAATCGAATGGCGGTAATTCCCGTGTACAATCCAATGAATGTCACAACCGATCCCATTCCGCCGAAACACAGCAGCAACACCCAACTCATCTTTCCGAAGACAAATTCGTTGGGATTTTCGGGATTGTAGTAAACCGGTACGACCTGTCCCACCTTCATTGATGACCAGTATTCATTGAGTTCGCCACGGTAAGTTACTCCCTCTACTTGAAATTCTACCGTTGCAACATGCCTGAGGTCACGGTCAGTTGTGTAGTAGGAATCGATGTCTACAATGATTGCGTCTGTCTTTACTCCGTTTCGTGCCGCATTGTTGTAGGTTACAGCGTAAAATATGGCAACACCTACAAATAGCAATCCAAACAGTGCGAAAAGCAAAGACCATGCACTTTTTTCTCCTCGTCTTCTAGTCATGAGTGTTTCCCCCCCTTTAAACGTCTTCATTGTACAACAGCGATGTAACAAATGTCAATACAAGAAGTTATTGTTTTGTGGCACTTTTAAAGCAAGTATCACAATGCGAATTAGTACAACGTGGTGCGTTTTTAGAACATGTAAGGGTAATTTTAGAAGTTACTCTAAATAATGGCAGTGGGAAAAATCGTCGCGCTGTGCAAGTTCGTTAAACAACTTGGCTATTGAACTTGCCATGTCCAATGCGTTTTTGTTGTCGGCATATATTTCAAACAACTTCAGCAGTCGACTGATTGAATAATCCTGCACTTTGTCTTTAAAAATGGACTTCGCAATTTCTAACGTATTTAAAGTGGGATTGTCCGGTTGGTGATACAATTGTTTTATTGCTGTAAATTTATCCGTTGCTTCCAATTTGTACACAACCAGAACGTTGTCTTTGACAAAATCTTTTAACTGCATTAGTGCAGTGGATATGTCCAACACATTGTTGGTTGTGTTGTGTGCGTTGTTGTTGTGTGTAATTGGACAACACGCAACTGCGAAAAATAAATTGCTCGATTGGTCGGCACGAATTGTTTTGTTTGACGTTGTGCGGTTGTCAATTTTTGATGCACCTATTTCAACAACAAGATGTTCGGCTGTCAATTCAATGGGATTGAAATGTATTGCAATGGGTGTGCGTGTTTCAATTACCGTCAGATGCATGATGATCTCCTTGAAATGTCTAAACAGTAAAACAATAAGGTATCTTTTTAAATTTAACCTGTGTAAAAAATTGCTTGCTGTAACTATATCATTAGAGTTTGCTAATTGTACAACAATCGACATTTAAAAATCAACTAAAACAATACCGTAACAAAATTTAATGGAAATAATTTTTTCTAAAATCATGATAATGTATACAAATTAGTGGATTTTAAAAATTCAATTTGCTATAATGACGGCATGAGATACTGTATATCCGACATTCATGGTTACTACAATGCCTTTTGCGAATTGATGAACAAGATCAAGTTTGGTCAAAGCGACAAATTGTATGTGCTTGGTGACGCAATAGACAAAGGTCCTGACAGCATTCGTCTTGCGCAGTTGTTGTTTTCCTTGCCCAATGTTCAGTACATTGCAGGTAATCACGAGTATGACTTCATCAAGTTTTACAAAAAACGCATGACGGAAGTTTCAAGCAATTACGATGAAGTGTTGTTTGAGATGCAAGGGTATTTTCCCGATGGCAAGTTGCTTGATTGGGAAACTCTTGACAACTTCGAGTATTTGCCCTTTTACATCGATGAGAAAGACTTCATCGGAGTACATGCAGGTGCTTTGTTGAAGGGCGGTAAGGTTTGTCCTCTTGCAAGTACACCCAACGAAATTTTTGTTTACGACCGAACATTTAAGGACAGGGATGTTCTGCCAACTGACAGCAAGTGTGTTTTGTTTGGACACACACCCGTCAGAAACTTGACGGGAAATGATGAAATGCTGTTGTATCGCAGGAATGGTTTGTTAGGGGGATCAACTTACATCAAGGATTACGCTGAAATCCACATTGATACGGGTGTGTATTTGAGTGGTACGTTGGGATGTATTTGTTTGGATACATGTCAGTGTTTTTATGTTAAAGGTGTGAAGTTGTAGTTTTTGTGTGCGAAAAAAATCAATGACGTCGGTCAAATTTCGCAATTGCAGACAGTCTTGGGAATGTGCTTTAGAAGGTAAGTTAATTTGTAACAGGAGTGTATTCGTATTGTGTAAATAACAAGTTGAAATTGTGGAACAGTGATGTGAAATGCAGTTGCAACAACACATCGAAACACCGAAAAACAGTTGTGGTCGTCGAGTTTAACATGACTGCTTGAGCGAAAGTTAGTAAACCTTGTAATATTTGCTTTTTAAAATTTGTCTTGAAATAGGGTTTTCGTATCAAACAGTTGATTTACAGAAAAAAAACAGCCGTCTTTTTTGACGGCTGTTTGTGTTTTTGTGTTTAGTCTACAACAATTATTTTGCCTTTGACGGTGAGGTCTTCGCCCTTTACCGATTGCAGTTCTTCCGAAAGATTGTCGAATTTCAGTTTGTCGCCTATAAATCCATCTACATTGACGGTGTTTGTTACCATCAGGTTGATTGCACTGGGGAAGTTTCCGTATCCGTTAAACACTCCAAATACTTTGAGGTGCTTTTGCGCAATTTTCTTGATGGACAGCGATGTGTCTTTTTCGCCGTAACCTGCTATGCACACTTCCGCATTGAAGGAGGCAATGGAATACGCCTGGTCAATGTCGAAGTTGCTGTTAGAAAAGAACACAACTTGCTTGCACATTCTTCCGCCTGTAACTGTCTTTACCTTGTCAAGGAAGTTTTCTTCATTGAATGCGTAGAAAATTCCCGTCTGAGAAGCAATTTCCAGTAATCCTGTATTTTGCGTGATGAAGATGGGCACAGCCTTGTAGTAACTGAGCAACTGACACAGTATGATTCCCGCCTTTGTGTTGGCGAAAACTGCAACGTGTTCCCCTCTTTCGAAGTTGAGCGCGTCTGTGATGTTGAGACCCAGCGCAACGTAGGAAAGGTACAGTGCCTTTTCGTTGGACAACACATCGGGCAGTTTGTGTAGTGTGCTTGAAGGAAGGTCAACGAAGTTCTGCAACAATCCGTCCGAAGTCTGACCAAGTTCCTGCATCTGCTCACAGTGACTGTAATTTTTGTTGTGACATTCATCACATTTACCGCACGGGACAAATGGTTCTATTGCCACTCTGTCCATTTTGGTGAGAATGGATCTTTCTTTGTCGAAAACTTCCGACACAACGCCTACTGCGTTCTTTCCCGGAACTATCGGCGCGCCCGTTCCGTGTGTGTAAATGTCGTAATCGGATGTGCTGTACAGTATCTGTTCGATTTTTACCTTAACATTCTTTTGCGGAGTAAGTTGTGTAGGCTCATCTTCGTGCATTTCTAATGTTTTAGGCCCTTCCAATCTCCAATACTTCATGATCTCTCCTTGTGCAACAGCGGTTGCCTGCACCCTATATGTATTGATATAATATACATCATATTGCTGAATTTGTCAATAGTAATAGGGATGACACGTTCTGCGTCCATGTCGGAACTTGCCGTGTAAAGACAGATGTAACCTTGACAGATTTTCAATGGTGATATATACTTTACTTGATTTAGGTTAATGTAGAACAAGGAGTTTTTCTTTATGAAGATTCAGTATCTTGGACATTCGTCATTTCGTCTAATCAGCCAGATGGGCAACAGCGTTGTTACCGATCCTTACAACGGCAGACTTACAGGCTACGACATGCCGCACGTCAATTGCGACATTGTGACGGTAAGTCATCATCACGACGACCACAACTACATTGAGGCACTTGGCGGACAGCCTGCCGTATTGGATACACAATGCGAAGGTACTGCTGACGACATCTGCATTAAATCCTACTCAACCTTTCACGACGACAAAAAGGGGGCTTTGCGTGGTACAAACCTTGTGTTTACCTTCCTGATTGACGGAATCAACATTGCTCACCTTGGAGACATCGGATTGTATGACCAGTCTATTGTGGACGCTTTGAAGGGCTGTAATGTTTTGCTTGTTCCCGTTGGCGGCCATTACACAATTGATGCCGTAACTGCCAAGAAATATGTGGATGCAATCAATCCCCAGTTGGTAATTCCCATGCATTACGCTGTCCCTCAAGGAACAATAGACATCGGCATGGTGGATGATTTCGTGGATTTGTTCCCGATGGGTACTGTTGTTCGTGCGGATACGGATACCATTGAGACGGATTACATCATGGATGACGACAAACAGAAAGTGGTGGTTATGGATCAATACCAGGACTGAAGTGCTTAGAAGTGGGGTTTGACAGGTTTTAGTGGGGTTTTGCAACAAGTCAAACTTTTTGTAAAAAAAGTCAGAAAATTTCTTGACAACCCCACACTTGTTTGCTATAATAACAAAGCTGTTGAATGAATGTTTCGGGTATAGACGTTTGTTTGAGCAAAGTTGAATATGGCGGCGTAGCTTAGTTGGTTATAGCGGCCGGTTCATACCCGGCAGGTCGTTGGTTCGAGTCCGACCGCCGCTACCACATACGGCTCCTTGGTCAAGCGGTCAAGACATCGCCCTTTCACGGCGGTAACACGGGTTCGATTCCCGTAGGAGTCACCATTTGGGGAGTTAGCTCAGTTGGGAGAGCATCTGCCTTACAAGCAGGGGGTCACAGGTTCGAGCCCTGTACTCCCCACCAAATCAAGACAGTGGCATTTAGTGTCGCAACAGAAAAGAAAGCACGACAATGGTCGTGCGTTTTTTTCTTTTCTATTGCTCCTTTTGAGCCACTGCCTTTTTTCATTATAGAGTACATGAAGTCGAAATGATGTGACGGTACTGCGTACGGCGATTTTTAGTTTTGTAGTCGGTTTTAGTCGTTGCATCCATTTTACAAAGTGCCCGTGTGGCAACACTTTGCTATTCCGTCGCAACGGGTTGCTCCTTGCGCCCCCTGTACTCCCCAGCACAAAGGTAGTTGATGTGAAAACGTCAACTACCTTTATTTTTTGCCAACGTGGTTGGCAAATACATCATGGACGAAGTCCGCAACATGCATACGGCGTGTGCTCATCACGAACACAGCATTGTGAAAAGATTTGTTTGGATGTTAAATTCGATGTTCACATCAACTTTTACATGGTGCTCCTACGGCAGTAGTGGTTACATCATTTAATAGTAAGTGTTGACATGTACAGCGACAGATTGTCGCTTTTTTACGTGGCACTGTGTGACGGTGACAGGACATTATTGAAATGTCGATTGTATGCTGAATTCATTTTCTCTTTAAAATCCGTTTACCCTTTGGGGGAAATGGTGTATAATGTTTCAGACATCGAAAGGGTGTAGTTGTTCTGACTTTTGCATTGAGAAGTTGGACTAAAAACATTTGAGACAACCGACATCGGCGGTTGGTCGGGGAGGAAATATGAGCGAATGTACTCATGATTGTTCAAGTTGCAAGGAAGATTGCAATCAACGTAACAAGAGTTTGCTGGAAAAACCGCACAGCGGCAGCAAGATCAAGCGTGTAATCGGCGTTGTCAGTGGCAAGGGCGGTGTAGGAAAGAGCATGGTTACATCATTGCTTGCCGTTACTGCAATGAAGAAGGGATTTTCTACCGCAATTCTTGACGCAGATATCACAGGTCCGTCCATTCCCAGAGCATTTGGATTGAAAGACCATGCTATGGCAACGGAAGAAGGTATTTATCCTGTGGAATCAGCGTGGGGAGCAGCGGTAATGTCTCTCAACTTGTTGATGGAAAACGACACCGATCCGGTGGTTTGGCGTGGTCCTGTAATTGCAGGAGCGGTCAAGCAGTTCTGGACGGATGTAATCTGGGGCGAAAGAGACATCATGTTCATTGACATGCCACCGGGAACAGGTGACGTTCCGTTGACTGTCTTCCAATCAATACCCGTAGACGGCATTGTGATTGTCACATCTCCGCAGGAACTTGTAGGCATGATTGTAGAAAAGGCTGTAAACATGGCTCGCCTGATGAACATTCCGGTGCTGGGACTGGTGGAAAACATGAGTTACACCGTTTGTCCTCACTGCGGTGAAAAACTGCACATCTTCGGCAAGAGTCACGTTGACGAAATTGCTAAAAAGTACGGTATTGCAAACACTGTACAGCTGCCCATTGACAGCAATCTGACACAGGCATGTGACGACGGAATGATTGAACACTTCGAATGTGACTGGCTGGACGACTTGTTTGACAAGATTGTCAGATAATTGCACAACGTGGCTAAAAAAACAAGTGATTTAAATTCAATTAAAAGTAATATCAAATACAAAAGACGAATTGTCGAAACAAGCGTTTAGCTCAGCCGACAATTCGTCTTTGTTTTGTTGTGCGATTTAGTGTAGATTAATGCAGCGATTTAAATGTAAAAATCAACATGTTCTTCACTTTTTTTCTTTGTGGACAGTTTAAACAAGTAATATTAAGTATCTGCCGACATCATCTCAGGTATTGACCGTTTCATTGTTTTGTAAAGAGCAATACGGCTAAATATCAAGGCAATAAGTATCAATGCCACAACGGTAATTGCAAGAGCGGTGAAGTAGTGCCAGAAGTTCAGGTTCATTGCAACACTGAAGATCTGCACTGAACGGGAAAAAGCCCTATCTACAACAAACTTGATTGCGTAGGAAAGAACTGCACTCAACGGCACATCCCAAGGCAGGCTGCGGGCAAATATAATCAGCATTTCAATCAGATACATTCGTGGTAATTGCGATTTTTTAGCACCGATAGCGCACATCATTCCAAGGTAGCGTCTTCGTATTTCAACGGAGTAGTTTATTGAATTGAACAAGTTGAGTAGTGTTGCCAACAGAATCGAACCGCCGAAGAAGTACAAAAACAGCATTACATATTGTCCTGTAGTGTAAAGCGTATTGAAATTATTGTAAAGCTGACATGCTCTGTAATACAATGTTTCGTACAGTTCCCTAACAACGCCAATTCTCTTTTCGCATGAAGATATAACTTCTGACACATCCAACGATGAAACGAAGTCCTTGCATTGTACAAACAGTATTGCAGGGTTGTATAGTTGCAGGGGACTAGCTGTGCTTACACCATACATGCTTGAAAAGTAGACCACAGGCACTGCACAGAAAATCTTTCCGTCACGTAAAGCCTGTTGTTGCATGGCGTCAAATCCTTGTGTGTAGGTTGCAACAAGTATTTCCCATTCTTCCTGTTGGTGCAATTTCAATACAGGTTGATACGCCGGTTGGGTTTTATCCTGATCGGAGTAGTAGGATTGTCCGGTAACCCATATGTCGGCGTCATTTGCAAGGTTGTCGTTTAAGGCGTAGTAGTCGTTGGAAATCACTCCCACAACGGTAAAGTCACTAAATATCTTAGCGGAAATATCATCCTCTGTATATTGGTATTCATATTCATTGTTCGGGTCGTTGTCGTTGTCTATGACTAGCATAGAGTAGCCCTCATCAGTTGCACTAAGCGAAATTTTCTTATTTAAAACATCATTGGGTGTCAGGAAGAAATCTGCCAAAAATTTTTCGGAAATAAGCACTTCACCTTTAGAGTTCTCCGAAAACTCCCTTCCGCAACTGAGAAAACTCTTGCCTTGTCTTTCAAGATTGCTGCGCACTCCGTCTGTAATAAACTTTGACGATTCATAGGGAGAAATTTTCATTTTCGTAAGGGGAGATGATGATGCAGCGTTGTATTTGTAGGGATAACTTTTTTCGCCCACATCAAGAAATTTTTTTCCATCTACATCCATATAGGAAAATTCAAGAATCTCATCTACCGTATCCCCTACAAGACTGTACAGGGTTTGCTTGTCGGTGTGCCCCAGTATCGGCGTGTAGCCTGAGTTCTCTGAATCGACATGTCCGTCAAGGGGATCGTTTGCGTTGACAACCGAAACTCCGAAACAGTACACGTTTTCGGCATTGTTGATTGTGTTTGTCAAATCCACCGAAAAAGACATTGTGAAAAACAACATAGGTATCAGTATGGTGAGAGCGAATGCAAGTCCGCAGACGGTATTGCGTGTGGACTTCTTTCTGTTTTTTATACTTTCTTTTCCAAGATGTATCAAGTCTTTAAACTTCATCATTCCACCTCACTGATTGTTGAAATTACGTTCTTTTCCGCAAATGTTTTTACGTTTCTCAAGGTGTCAAGTACCGCAATTGCGGCAAATATGACTGCGTTAACAATAGGCAACCACCACGGAAATACCATTGTCAGTACAAAGTCCGGCGGTGCCTGGTAGAAAAGACGGCTGAAAATGGAATCAATGACGGAAAACATGGGTTGTTGTAATGGCAGTATCATTGCAACACTCAGTGCAACGCCTAAAAGCACATTCAACAGCACTTCCAGTCCCACAATTATTTTCAGATCTTTTTGCAGCAGTCCCAACGCTTTTAGCAATCCGAAAAACTTCTTGTTTTTGTCCACTGAAATCAGGATTGTGTTAACAACGCTTCCGACGCAAAGCAGCAGAATCAGCAGACACAATGCAGAGAACACAGAAAGCAACAGCGTTTTTGAAAACTGTGCCATTTCCATGTAGGATATGTGAGAGGAATAAACCCTTGATGTGATTCCCAAAGGTCCGTAAAAAGGAGGTAGCAGTTGGGCAACCTCATCTCTGAAACCTACCATCGTGTTGTATATTTCGTTGTAATTGTAATCAGATTGGGGCAAGGAGTAGTCCAAGTAGATATCCATCAGCAATGCCTTGTCCTGGTAGACATCTAAAAAATTTTTGCCAACAATCATTTGGGATTCAAGATGATTTAAATAGAATGGTTTCTTTACACTTGTAACAAGCGAATCCGCCTTGTATATTCCCTGCACGGTGCAAGTGAGAAGGCGCGCCGTTTCCGGATCGGACAGGGATGTGTCCTCGTACAGAGATGCGAAGGTAACAGTGTCGCCTGTTTTAATTTCTGTTCCTTTTTTTTGCAACGATTGAACAAGTTTGTCACTCAACCATATAAACGGCTTGTCATTGTCCTGTGCATTCCACAGTCTGCCCTCTACCATCTGTTCATTTCCGCCAAAACTGTAGCATGACAGGTCGGCAACCGTAACATCTCTAAAATCAATTTCATTTATGAAAGAATTGTATGGATGTTCCGAAAGGTACTCTTCCACCGACGTCTGCATTGTTTCGGGAAGATTGTAATGTATCCGGAATGTAGGAATGTCAGAAAAGGATTGTAATGAGTATTGGGCTGTGTTGAACAAGATGTACTCTTTCCTGTCGGCGACAGTTGGGTATCGCTGAAATATCTTGTCAAATTCAATCCTTTCTTCTAATGTGATGGGGACATCCGACACACGGGTTTTTGTTCCGCCGATTGTGAAGTATGCCCCTTCGGATTCAAGAAGTTTTATCCCGGCATCGGTTATATTGTTTGCGAAGTTAAAGCCGATTGTAAAAACAGACATTATAAGAGTGCTGACTACTGCAACGATGACAATTGTCAGCAATGTTCGGCTTGTGTTGTGACGGATGTTGTGAAAACAAATTCGTGCAAGGTCACTGCCCTTCATTGAGCTGTTTTTCACTTTACACCTCCTGAGGCTGACATACGCCGTCTTTCATCACAAGTATGACGTCGGCGTTTTTGGCGTCTTCCATGTTGTGAGTGATCAGTACAACGCTCTTGCCTGACTTTACAATGTCCTTGAGTAGTGACATTACTTCGGCGCCGTTTTGAGAATCCAGGTTCCCCGTTGGTTCGTCAGCCAGTACAATTTTAGGATCGTGTACCAACGCACGGGCAATGGAAACACGTTGCTTTTGTCCGCCTGAAAGTTCTGACGCTTTTTTATAAATCTTGTCTTCCAATCCCAATTGTTTTAGAATGGAAATGACCTTTTCTTCACGTGTTTTTCGTGGTACTCCCGCAATCATCAATGGCATTGCAACGTTGTCCAGCACGGTGAATGTTGGCTCAAGATAGAAAGACTGAAATACAAATCCAGTTGTGCGGTTTCGGTATTCCGCCAATTCTGCAGGAGTTAGCGTTGCAAGATTTTTTCCGTCGGCAATTACTTCCCCTGAAGTAGGAACATCCAGTGCTCCGATCAGATTCATCATTGTTGTTTTACCGCTTCCGCTTTTTCCGATAATGGCAGTAAACTTGCCGTCTTCAATGACAATGTTGACGTTTTTCAGCGCATGAACGGCCGATTCCCCTTCCCCGTAGATTTTGTCAACATTTTTCAGTTCAATCATACTCCCTCCTGTACTGACGTTAATGTTTTATTGTAGAAATTGTAACATATACAAATTCTCAAATCAATATATGTTTGAAAATAGTTAAATTTAATTTAGGATTTTTGTTTTAAACACACAAATTTTCAATGGGGATTTTAAATTCAATAAGGAAATGCTAAGGACTGAACTGTGCATTGTTGAGTTGGTACAAATTTATAAAGATAGTAAAACTTAAATAATTGAAATAATTCGAAATGTCATTAAACAATACGACAACGCCTTGTGTGAGTCTGATTACAGAAAATGAGTGTATTGAAGTAGCAAAATAATACATGACGTGGCATAAACAGTTTCGGTGTACAGATTTATAAACACAAATGGGACATCTTACAATGTCCCATTAAATTATCTGCAGCCTAAGGTCTAAATGTATTACCGCTAAACTGATTTTTTGCATTTCAATACGATTATTTGTTGTCGTTTGCTGTTGATGTCGCTTGTTTGTTTGTGTCGATGCTGTTGCGAAAAACCACAAACTTGTCGTAGATAAATTCCGTTACAAAGTTGATCAGCATTGTGCCGATAAGTACAATGTATTCGTTTACATTAAGTGTTACTACGAAGTAATGCGTCCACAGTGTGGAAAGGGGTGTGAATACAGCGTAGAAGCATGCCACCTTAAGCATTGCAACTGGCACGTTGTTTGCCGACTGAAAGGTGAATTTTCGGTTGAATGTAAAGTTCCACAGGACGGAAAGCACAAGAGCAATAAGATAAGCAATCCAGGAAAGGTTGCCTTTCAACCCGAACACTTCAAGCAGCAGTGTTTCGGAAAGCAGTTGTATTACACCTGCCGAAATGGAAAACAATGTGAACTTGATTATGCGTATCAATTCTTTTTTCATTGGTGTGTCCTTAAAAAAGATTGGTGTGAATTTGCTTACATTTTACTAGCACCTGACAATTATGTCAAACAAGTGAAGTGCAAAAAACCGTTAAATTTCGACATTTTACGACAATCGGGTGATGTGCGTCAAAAATTGCATATTGACACAGGCCATCGGGTGTGATACATATATTTTTGTAGCATTGATACGTGGTTTGAATTAAATCAATGATTTGTGTGACGCTAAAAAGCTGTGTAAATGAATGAAAATCGGTGTGTATCAGGCAAAATTTATAAAATGCAACTGCAAGTTGACAAGCGGTTGACAAATTGAAATGTTTAGTTGGTGGTGCGCAACCGTAGGTTATGGTACAATACAGCTATCAATGAAGGGGGTATATGTATGATATTTGCAGACAAACTGATTGAGTTGCGAAAGCGAAACGGCATGTCGCAGGAAGACCTAGCCAACCAACTCAATGTTACAAGACAAGCCATTTCCAAGTGGGAAAGCGCTCAGAGTATGCCTGACAGTTCCAACATTGCACAAATGAGTAAGTTGTTCGGTGTGTCGGAAGACACTTTGTTAAATGATGACAAGGGACTGGACGGCAACGATGACTTCACCACAAGCAAGGTGCTTTCAAAAAATGAGGCAAGTTTGTTTATAAAGCACTCACAAAAATCTGCAAGGGTGTACAGTATGGCTGTAATGCTGTTTATAATGGCGTTGGGCATTTATCTTGCAGGAAGAAGTTACTTGTTGTGTAATTATTGGGGAACGACAGCTTCTGTATTGGTAGGAACAATTTTGTCTGTTGGTCTTGTTGCGATAGGAGTTCCGATTTGGCTTGCTTGGAGTTTTAAAAATCCCAATTGTATTTACAATGGAAAAACCTTGAGTGTTGCTCCCGAAAACATTGAATATGTAAAGAGCAAGAGAGAAGATTTTGGTTATATCAGAAAGACTTACAACGCAATCGGAATTGTAATGTGTATCTTGTGTGCAATTCCGTTGATAGTTGTCAAGGAACTGGAACCTTTAAGTTTTGAATTTGCATTGGGCATGGTGCTGATAGTTATTGGCGTTGCGGTAAAGTGTTTAGTATATGCAAGCGTTGCAAACAGGTCTTTTCAAAGGCTGTTTGGCGACGGATGGTATGCACCAAGAGGAAAAAAGATCAGCAGTGCCATGGCAAAGACTACCGCTATATTCTGGTCGGCAGTACTTGTAACTTACCTTGCGCACCGGCTGTTGTCTGACCATTGGTACAAAAGTTGGACAATCATTGTCATATGTTCGGCAGGCTACTTGTTGGCATTTTGCATTGTCAATGCCATTGTGGGATTTCTTTACGACAGACGCAATAAATGATTGTATTTACAAAAGTTTTACACATTGTGACTAAAAAAATGTTCCCGTGCAACTAAAGAGCTGTAAACAAGTCTTTACCTTGCACACATTGTTTACAGATGAATGACACACCTTTGAAAATTTGAAATGTTCATTCGCAAAATGCACAATGTCGTAAAACAGCATGAGTTTTGGTAAGTAAACTAGTTCATTGGACACTAACTGCAATAAAAGGGGGATATATATGATATTTGCAGACAAATTGATTGAATTGCGTAAAAGACACGGCATGTCGCAGGAAGAACTTGCCGACAGACTCAATGTAACAAGACAATCTGTTTCCAAGTGGGAAGGAGCACAAAGTGTACCCGATCTTCAGAAGGTAGTTCAACTCAGTCAACTATTCGAAGTGTCTACCGATGTGTTGTTGAAGGATGAACTGACTCTTGGTCAAGCGGAACCTATTGAACAAAATGCTGTTAGTAAAAGGGTGTCGTTATCAGATGCGGAGGCATATATAAAACATTCCAAAGCAAGTGCAACACGCAGTAGCATTGCCACCGGGCTGTTTACATTTATACTTGAAGTGGTGTTGTTGATGTCCAGTCAGCAAGTAAAGGAAACAATTGGCGCAACATTGGTTACAGTACTGGGCACTGTGATAATAATAGCATGTATTGTAATCGGAACAGCAATTTCAATCAGCAACAGCTCAAGGAGCAGACAATTTCTTTACGTAGAAGAGGAGGTATTCAAGTTAGAGGGAGAAGCCATAGAAATTGTGGAAAAACGCATGGCAAAATTCCGCATTCAATTTGTAATCAACAATATAATTGGATCTATATTGTGTTTTGCAGGACTCCTTCCGTTTTTGCCACTTAATATATTTACTTCGGAAAATGAAAGCATTGTGTATTTGCTAATTATAGGCATTGTTTTGGGCGCTTGTATTTTTGTTTACAACGGAGTTAGATGGTCTGCCTTCCGAAAACTGTTGGCTCAGGGAAGAAGTGTAACTAGTGGAAAACGAATAGGTATTGCCATTGAAAGGGCCGCTGTCATTTATTGGCTGATCACGTTGACAATCTACCTTGTTTGGAGTCTGTCAACACTAAATTGGGCAATAACTTGGCTTGTGTGGGCTGTTGCGGCGGTGTTGTTTTCTGTTGTGTTGGGCATTGTCGATTCGGCTACTGATAAATTTGACAGTGGTGGGGAATGATAACACCGACTTACAAAGTCAGTAAAAATCTACCAAATAACTAAAGTTTCCGACGTGTTTTTAAAATTTATCGGTATTTTGCGGGCAACAATTTGTTGCCCGTTTTTATTTGTGTTTAAACAATTTGTTTGTCGAAATTGACACTTAGTTGGCAACACACCTTTGTGCGTTTTTATGTAATGTTACATGCTTTTAAACGTTTTTTAACAAGTTGGTTAGGTGTTGTAATTGTTGTATTTTTGTTTGTTTTCAAAACAAAAATGTAAATTCGACAATAGCTATTAGTTGTAAATGAGTGAACCCGTAGTACTTCTAATAAATTTACACAATGACTGTTTTTACAAAATAAACAAATGTTAATTTTACGTGTAATATTGACTGCACATTTTTTCTTGTGTATAATCGAGTTGTCCATGTAACCTTAATTTGTATTGACGGATCAAGGTTCAAAACAAAGCCGTAACAGTTTTTAAGTTAGAACAAATTGTTGTTTGTCAATTGTTTACTTTAATAGACAATTTTACAGAGTTTGTTTAATGGTGTTTGATTGAATTGTCGGTAGCTGTTTAACAGGTCTGTTTGGCAGTTTCCAAAATCGAAAAATGACTAAAAACTGCCTACGTATGCACAATTTACATAAAATGCAACTGTCAGTTGACAAATTGAACAGTTAAATTGGTGGTGTGCAACTGCACTTTGTGGTACAATACAGGCAACAACGAAGGAGGTTTACTCTATGATATTTGCAGATAAACTCATTGCCTTGCGCAAAAGAAACGGCATGTCGCAGGAGGAACTGGCAGACAAACTAAATGTTACAAGGCAATCTATATCCAAGTGGGAAGGTGCGCAAAGCGTACCCGATCTTCAGAAGATACTTCAACTCAGTCAGCTGTTCGGTGTGTCCACCGATGTGTTGCTAAAGGACGAGCTGTCATTGGACGATTGTCCGACAACCGAACCGCAATCCTATTGTAAGAAGGTAACTCTTGAAGAAGCCAACAAATTTCTCGCTAATTCAAGAGAATTGGCAAGATTGTACAGCATTGCAACTGCATTGTGTATATTTGCGGTTGTGCCGTTGCTGTTCTTCCTTTCTCCCTTGCTTGTTTCGGTGATGGGCGAATCGACTTCTGTTGCAGTAGGACTCGTCTTGTTGTTTGTGTTTGTTGCATTGGGCGTAGCAATATTCATCTACATCGGTTTTAAGAATCAACCGTACAAATACCTTGAAGATACCATATTCGAGTTGGATTACGGTGTCAGTGGTGTTGTTGAACAACGCAAGCAGGACTACCGCCCTTGCTACGCACGAAACAATATATTAGGGGCGGTGCTGTGTGTTCTGTCAGTAATTCCCGTAACCGTGGTGGCAATAACGAAATCCGATTACACGATGTTTGCACTTTGCGCAATGATAGTAATGGTAATTATTGCAGTCGTATTGTTTGTTTACAGCGGAACACGTTGGTCTGCATTGCAGAAATTACTTGCGGAAGGCGATTATTCCAAAAACGGAAAGAAGATCAACGGCACATTGGACAAGATTTCCGGAATTTACTGGCCACTTGTACTTGCAATATATCTTGGTTACAGTTTCATTTCCAACAATTGGGGAAGAAGTTGGATTGTGTGGCCTGTAGCTGCGGTACTGTTTGCCGTGGTGTCAGCCATTGTCGATCTGATTGCAGGAAGATCCGACAGCGACAACAAAGAGTAAAACATCAGACTTTAAACGTAACTATTTTAAATTACATTGTGATGTAAGTGTACTTCTATTGAATGGTGAAATCCCATTGGCATTTTACGGGCAACAATTGTTGCCCGTTTTTTTTGTGGTTGTTTCAGCACTGGTTGTCTACGAAGTGGTGTGTTTTGTAAGTTCGGTTACTTGCAGTTTGTCATTTTTGTTGTATTTGTTATTTCAACAGGTGTGTTTTCACCGTGCAAAAATCAAGATTTACATTTCACATTCTTACAAGTTATAAAATAAATTGATAGTTTTACAATCTGAAAATTGCATTTTGTTGTGTTTTGTGGTGAAAAACGCATTAAAACGTGTAATCAAACGACAATTTGTTCTAAATTTGTTTAAATTTCAGCGGTTTTCGGCTTGTTAATAATGAAACTCGTTCATAAACTGTTTTTATGCCCCTCCAAAAATAAAAATAGGTTCATTTCTGACTTGCTACAATTGACTGATAATATTATCTTGTGTATAATCCAGATTGTTAAGTTATTTTTATGCTTGGGAGGGCATGACATATGAACAATGAAATATCGTTGCAACAGTTCCCTAGTAGACCTAGGCTTGAACTGTTCTTCAAGTGGCTGATGTTTACCGCAGCCATTTCGGCAATGGCGTTACTGTCTACCTACTACCCGATCTGGGGTAACATTCCGTTGATTGTAATTCCGTCTATACTGACTTTGCTTTTTGCAAAGCCCGTTTTTTTTGAAAAAATCAAGTTGTTTACCTTGGTTACAATGCGCACGCTCATTGTATTTGCGGTGTTGTTCGATTTCGGACAGATTTACTCCGACATCATCATGATCATGATGATCATCAACATCTTGGAAGCAACCTTGACTGACTTCAAGCACAAGCAGTACTTCAACTTCGTATCGGGTATATTCTTGGCACTTGGTGTGTTGGCAATGACTCCTGCATGGGGCGCAAATGCCGGCGGTCCGGGAGCGGGAATGGACTACTACTTTGTAGACGGTTTCAACAAGACGGCTACAATTTGCTGGGTAGTTGCCTACACAATCTGGAACTGGATTTTTGTAACGGGTGAATTTTCCGCATCGGTAAGTTTGCTTCACACAGGATTTTTGTCCGCACCGATGTTGCTGTGTCTCATCACAATGCCGTCGGTAGGATTTGCAGGCGGATTCGGTTTGTGGTATCTGGTTCGTGCCAACACATTGTCCATTGGCGGATACATGCAGATTTGTTGCAAGAACTGGTTTGAAACACAATTTTACAGTCCACGTTTTGAAAAATTCGTTGCATGGACTCACAAGTGGTACGTTCAGCTGGTGTTGATGATTGTATGTCTTGCACTCATCGGATACACCTTGGTAGGCGGTATCATGACAAACGGTCTTGTAAACGGCTGGTTCAACTGATTGAATTAAAGGAGATTAACAAATGAACAAATACGATGTAATCGTAATCGGAGCAGGTAACGGCGGATTGGCTGCGGCTTGTTCCCTTGCAAGAGCAGGCAAGAAGGTTGCTGTGTTCGAAAGACACAACATTCCCGGTGGATGCGGTACCAGTTTCAGACGTGGAAGATTTGAGTTCGAAGTGGCATTGCATCAACTCAGCAGTATGGGAACGCCCGAAAAACCGGGTGAACTTCGCCAATTGTTCAAGAAATACGACATTGAAAACAAGATTGACTGGATTGAAATCAAGGAATTGTTCCGTGTCAACTTCCATGACGGCACAGGCGTAAGCCTTCCAGTTGGAAAGGACAAGTGCTTGAAACACCTGCAACAAGTGTTCCCCAAGGAAGCGGACAACCTCAGACGTTACTTCGACACAGTGTGGAAATTCTGCGAAGAAGCAAATGCTTTTGCTGCAAAATCCGCTCAGTCAACAGACGAACCAAGCGCACTGAAAAAGGCGGTCATGAAATCCATGTTCCCCAAACTGTATCCGACATTGGCTAAGTACGGATTGTGTGCAACTCAACAGGTAATGGATGAATTCTTCACCGACAAGAAATTGCAACTTGCATTGTCCGCTTACTGGTGTTTCATGGGAATGCCACCTGCAAGATTCCCCTGGTCGATACTTGCAAAGTGTATGTATATCTACACAGAAGACAAGCCTTTCTACCTGCGTGGAACATCCCAGATGATGAACCAGGCAATTGCGGAAAGTATCCGTGAATGTGGTGGGGATTTGTTCTTCAACACTGCGGTAAAGCGCATCATCACCAAGGACGGAGTAGCAGTGGGCGTTGAAGACCAATTCGGTAACATCTACAATGCAAGCAGGATTGTAAGCAACATCAGTCCCATTGACACCTACACCAAGTTGATGGACACCCCCGAAAGTGCAAATGAATACCTGAAACCCTACACCGTAGGTATTTCGGCGTTGACATGTTTCATCGGTCTTGATTGCACTCCCGAAGAAATCGGATTTACAACATCTTTCACATTGAACTACGACAGCCTTGACGCCAACGAAGATTTCAAGGACGCCTACAAGTTGTTGCCACATCACGATCCCATTGTCGCAACCTGCTACACAGTAGACGATCCGACAGTATCTCCCAAGGGTACATCGGTAATCACTGCGGGAACATTGAAGTACTCCACCGAATGGGAAAAACTTACCCCCGAACAGTACTATCAGAAGAAATACGAAGCGGCAAATGTCATCATCGACAGATTGGAAAAGCAGTATCCCGGTTTCAGAAGTCACATCGAAGAAATGGAAATTGCAACTCCGCTCACTCACATGAGATATCTGCATCATCCCGGCGGCGCAATTTACGGTTACGAACAAGATCTCAAATCGTCGGTGTTCTTCTACCCCAACGAAAGCAAGGTGAAAAATCTCGAATTTGCAGGCGGTTGGGTAAACGTGTGCGGATTCGGTCCGAACTACCTTTTCGCCGACAAACTGGCTCAAAAGATGTTAAAGGAGATGAAATAATGGCTAATATAAAGGAAACATTGCTTTCTACATTGCGCAACGGCAAGGAAGTGCTTGCCGACATCACATCCACAAGACGCAATGCCAACGACATCACAGTAGAACGTGGCAGGGTAGACAGCACAATCAATCAACTGCATCCGCACAGACTTGACCTTGTGGTGCAATCAATCGAACCTGCAACCAAGGATGCCAAGGTAATCAGACTGGCATCCGCAAACGGATATCTTCCTCCCTTCGAAGCAGGTCAGTACATCAACGTTTACGTTGAAATTGACGGCGTTCTGACATCACGTCCTTACAGTTTGTCAAGTTCGCCCCGTCAAAGAGCCTACTACGAAATCACAGTTCAGCGTGTCAAGAACGGATTTGTTTCTAACTATCTGTTGGACAACCTGAAGGTGGGCGATCGTCTTTCGGCAAAGTCTCCTCACGGCGTGTTCCATTACAACCCAGTGTTCCACCAACACAAGATTGTGATGTTGGCAGGCGGTAGCGGTGTTACGCCTTTCCTGTCAATGACAAGAGAAATTCTTGAGGCAGGTCTGGACAGAGAAGTTGTGCTGATGTACGGTTTCAGAAGTACAGAGCTTGCAATTGCTCACAATGAATTTGTTGAATTTGACAAAAACTACAAGAATTTCACCTACGTACCTGTAATTTCCGAACCACAACAGGGTTGGAAGGGTAAGATAGGTTTCCTTGACAGAAACCTCATCAAGGAAGTTGTGGGCGACACAGACAACTGCACTTTCTACGTGTGCGGTCCCGAAGTCATGAACGAATTTTGCTTGAAAGAACTTCACGAAATGGGTATTCCCACTAAACGTATCCGCCGTGAACTGTTCGGCACACGTCAGGACATCTGGAACGAAGCAGGCTGGCCGGAAGGTCTTACAGGCAAGGAAGTGTTCAATCTCAAGGTGGGCGACATTGTTGTTCCCGCTGTGTCGGGCGAAAGTCTTCTGACAGCTTTGGAACGCAACAAACTGCGTGTAAACGTGTGCTGTCGAAGCGGCGAATGTTCACTGTGCCGTGTAAAGTTGGTCAGCGGTAAAGTGTTCACCGCACGTGGCGCACTGATGCGTTTTGCCGACGAAAAGTTCGGTTACATTCATTCGTGCAAGACATTCCCCGTCAGTGACGTGGAAATCATCTTGTAAAGGCAGGTGGAAAAATGAAGGGGTTTTTATTTACAGGGTACACAATTGAAGGCATTGTAGTTTGGCTGGGCTTGATTGCATTGCTCATCGTACTCAACGAAGTCAGCAGAAAAAACAAATGGACGGCTACTTTCTTCTACGGTTTTCTTCCCATATTACTTGGAGTGTTGCTGTTGGCAGGAGTGGTTGACAGTCAATCGTCCAAGTCGTGGTTCGGCGTTGTCAAGACCTATTCGGCATTGGCGGGAGTAATCGGGTTCATGATCATTCGCTACGTTGACAAGGCAGGAAAATCCAAGTTCGCACAGATTTTCCCTGTTGCAATACTGGCGCTCAACATCATCGAAGCCATCGTCAAGGAATTTGAAGTTTACTTCACCTACACTGAAGGCGTTGTGGACGAAGCAGGCATATTCATGCTGGGCGGTCCTTGGAACATATTGAACGCTCTTGCAGGCTTGTTCCTTCTGTTGTCCATGACAGGTTGGATGGGTATCAAGGTTTCCAACAACAAATCCCGTGACATGGTGTGGGCAGACCAACTGTGGTTCTGGATTGTCGCTTACGACTTGTGGAACATCGCTTACTGCTACAACTGTATTTCCAACCGTGCGATGTACGCAGGTGTGGCAATCATTCTTGCTTGTACAATCTGCGAAATCTTCTGTCAGAGAGGCGCTTGGCTTCAACACCGTGCACAGACGTTGGCGCTTTTCGGAATGTTCAGTCTTGCATTTGACTACTCCACATGGGGATCCTTCAAGATTACAGCTAGTTTCGATCACAGAGCATGGTTGTTGTTGAGTATCATTGCGCTTGTTGCCAATGTTGCAGTGTTCGCTTACGAAGTTTATGTAATCGTCAAGTACAAGCGCAATCCGTTGAAACAGGAAATGTTCACACACCTCAACAGTTACAAACGCAACCTTGCAGCAAACGGATTGCTGGACGGAAGCGCATTGTAATTTCTAAATACGTACTTCAATAGGACAAAATTGCGAAAAAGGTCTTTCGGTTTTCGAAAGACCTTTTTCTCTTGTGCTAATCGATTGTGCAGTTAATGATTGTTGCGTTTAATGGTGTTTTTAATGAATGCATAACTACCATTTTCTTTCAGATACTATTGTTAAATAGTTAAATACAGGTGAGTTTTATGCAAAAATATAAAAGATGTTTAAAATTGACATTTTCCGCAGCGGTTGTAACTGTGGTATGCTTACTGATTTGCGGTTGTTTTGCGGCGGACAATCAGCCAAGAGGTGCGAAAAGCGGTGATGTTGTAATCAACAGCGACAACTTTCCCGACGAAGTTTTTCGCAGTTGGTTGATGTCGTCGGAAAATATAGGCGGTGCAGGTGTGGACGGCATTCTGACAGCGGATGAAATAAATTCCGTCACCGAAATAGTTGTGGAACGTAACGGCGGTCCTTTCATTACCAGCCTGCAAGGTATAGAAAATTTTAAAAATCTAACTACTTTGAGCGTCACTGACAACGGTTTGACATCATTGGATCTCAGACAAAACACTCAACTGCGGTATGTCAACTGCATGTACAACCGATTGACAGACCTTTATGTCAGCGGACTTACTGGTCTTGAAACACTGTTTTGTGAGCACAACTATCTTGAAACGCTTGATTTATCGGGTGATGTGTCTTTAAAAACGTTGTATTCAAGACATAACTTGCTGAAATCTCTTGATTTGTCCGACAACACCGAACTTGTGTTTGTGGAAACTTTCGACAACCTCATTGAGGAAATTGACGTTTCAATGCTGTCTAAACTGGAATTTCTGCACATTGACCACAACAAACTTACTACTCTTGACATGTCGCACAACTTGGCATTGAAGGGTGGCGGATTTGTTGCAAGAAACAATGATTTGAGGCAATTGAAACTTCCCGTAATCGAAGGATTTACCATTTACTACGATGACTTTGCCGAACAAGATCCTATCGAAGGTTACGAAAGACTACAATGGTTTGCCGATTCGTCCTTTATTGAACCGGTCACAACTGACGTTGAGGCACAAGGACAGACATTGTACGGCAAACGTCTTGCCAACAGATTTACTGTGAATTTCGACGGAAACGGAACAACGGATGTTCCGCAATCGGTAAGCGGTGAATACGGAAGTGAGATTGAAATACCGTCACACATTCCTTTAAGACGTGGCTATATTTTTAAAGGGTGGTGCAAGGACAAGATAGGAACATCAGAGTTTTACCAGCCGTCGGAAAGTGTGTTGAACCTTGGCGGCAAAAGGCTTGACGGTGAAAAAGTCACATTGTTTGCACAATGGAATCCCGTTTCCTACAAGGTACGTTTCGATGGAAGGGAGGGCGTGGGTGCAATGCCTGAAATGTCGGTGCGTTACGGCCAAAGTTTCAATCTTTCATCCAACGAATTTTCACGGCAAGGCTACGATTTTGTGGGGTGGGCTACATCAATTGGCGGACCTGCGATTTATCGTGACGGTCAAACTGTTTCAGACCTTTCCTACACTGATGGCGACACGGTGGTTCTGTACGCAGTGTGGGAGCGTGACGCACAGTCGGTGCGACAGCCTTACGAACAACAAATTACCAAACTGTACCAAGGCATAGAAAGAAATGACTACCTTTATCAGGATCTGGATTCCATTGACCAACAGTATGCACTTTCGTTGCAACAACTTGTGCAAGCCAACAAGTCGGAGTCATTGATGAAGAACATCCTTTCCGACACACAACAACACTTTCAATCGGTGTTGACACGTCAGCAACGTGTCGATGAAATCACCTCACGTTGGCAACAAAACAACATTACGTCATTGCAAATTGTCGGTACTAAACCTCTAAATTTGCAGGACATTGACAGTTCGTTGCAGACGGTTAAAAATTCTGTAAATCAATTAAATGCAGATACCCTTTCGAACTATTCCACGCTTACACATCAGCAAAGCCTTTGGGAAGCGGTGGATATAGCAGTCACTCAGTTGCAATCGGTAAAGCGATCTCTGTTGCAGTTTGTAGATATTGCGGAATGGATTTCAAGTGTTAAACAATCAGCACTTCTTCCGCTAAGTCAGGTGAAGTCCGACAGCGTTATTCATTACACGGAACTGTCAAATCAGTTGACTGATTTCCCACAACATCAAGCGGACTATGTGCCAACTGAACTTCAAGACGGTATTCGCCTGAGAATTGCACTTTCGGAAAGCAAACAGCTTTCAATAGAGCAGCTTGCTGAACAGTTTAGCAAATACAACGAAAGCGATTATCATCCCGAACAGTGGAGAAAAGTAGTTGAATTGTACAATCAAGGTGTTGAAAATATCGAAAACAGCACAAGCGAAAGTGAAAATGCCAGTATTGTCTTGCAATCGACTTCAAGCATGGATGAAGTGCCTTTCCAACCACTCATTCCCCCGCAACCGCAGCCACCGGTAGATGAACCCGTAAACAATGCAATTGTCGTGTGGATTGTTTCGCTGTGTCTGGTTGTTGCTTTCGTGATTGTTGTATTGGTTATCGTACGTAAGTCAAGGCGCAACAGATGAGTGTGTTTTGGGGTGCTAACTGCTGTTTAAGGCTATTGACACCTCTGTAATTGTGTGCTAATGTGTTGTTGACAAGTGGCGCAGGTTTGCTGACGTGCTGCTTGTCAACAAATCAATGTTACAAGGAACAATCACATGAGCGACTACAACCGAAAACTTACACCGTCCGAACTCAAACGCAAGGAAAAGTTTGAATCGGTATGCACTGACCTTGAGCAGCAAGGATACATGAAACACGATCTTACAGTAGATGTCGTGACAGCAAGCAAGATGGCACTTGTCGTAATGTTGCCTTTTGTGGCAATTGCCGTTGCGGTGTATTTTATCGCAGTGGGAAAACAAGGGTTGAATTTTCAATTTGTGGATTTGCTGTGGTTTTTACTAGCAACCGTTGTGAGTGTGGTACTGCATGAACTGTTACACGGAGTGACTTGGGCAATGTTTTCACGCAGTTTTCGTCCAATTTCCTTTGGAGTGATATGGAGTGCACTTACACCTTATTGTACGTGCAGTAAACCTCTAAAAAAGTGGCAGTACATTGTGGGTGCGCTTGTTCCTACAATTGTGTTGGGGGTAGGTTTGACTGTGCTCTCTGTCTTGACAGCGAAAATGTGGATTGTATTACTCAATGTCACAATGATCATCGGCGGTGGCGGTGACTTCTACATGGTTTTGAAGATGTTGAAGTGCAAGTTTGACGGCGAAGTCCTTTACTACGATCATCCCTACGAATGCGGAGTGGTGGCGTTTGTTAGAAATAAGCAGTAGTTTTGTGACGCAGTAACAACTGTTTATGTACAATCTTGACAGGGAATGTTCACTGTGCTACATTGATAAAAAATTACCAAGGAGATTTAATATGTTAGAATTAGGTCAGAAAGCACCTTTGTTTACATTGCCCGATCAGGACGGCAACACATTTTCTTTGCAGGACCACTTGGACAAGAAGATCGTCCTTTACTTCTATCCCAAGGACAACACATCGGGTTGCACCAAGGAAGCGCAACAGTTCAATGAACTAAAAGAGAAGTTTGATGATAAAGACACAATGATTGTAGGTATCAGTAAGGACAGCGTAGCGTCTCACCGCAGGTTTGCCGACAAGTTCAACCTCAATTTTACTCTTCTTGCCGACGTTGACAGACAGGCAATCGAACAGTATGGAGTATGGCAGGAAAAGAAACTGTACGGCAAACCTTACATGGGTGTAGTTCGTACAACTTTTGTCATTGACAAGGGAGTAATTGTCAATATCTACAACAATGTAAAGGTGGAAGGTCATGCACAGGAAGTGCTGTGCCAACTGTAATTCGGACTCAACCAGTAAAAAAATTCGGTTACGGTTATGTAAAAGAGTAATTCACAAAAAAAAGAGATTGACGTTTTGTCAATCTCTTTTTTGTTAGGAAAGATATGCTATGTCGCCACCGCAGTCACAAACGTAACTTTGTTTTTCGGCACACGTGGGACAAATTTTTGAACGGCATTTAGTACAAATGCAGTAGTTGTTTTGATCTATTTTTCCTTTGCATTGCGGACAATCCATGGCTTTGTTGCTCCTTTTGTAAGATTGCTGTAATTGTTGACGCAAAAATGAAATTCAAAACGTCTCACTTGTTTTGTTTTACGTTTTTGTGCATGTATAATGTTGTCGGAGGTGTTTTATGACAGTATTCAATGCAGTCTGGCAACAGGACAGACATTTGGTTTTCAAGCAGTGTGATGTGGTGTTGAATCAGGGCGAAGCGTACAGTTCGGGAGTTTGTATTGCTATGTCGGAGGAATTTAAGGACTTTTGCGTAAAGTTGCTGTTTCGACGTTCGGACGGAAAAACGTTGTACACCAAGCCGTTGAAGGTCTTCAAACGTGGCAACAGGTGTTTTGTATGGTATATGTTGGGGGGATGGCTGTTGCAACACAGTGGTTCTCTGTTCGTGCAGATTGTTGCAACACGAAATCGCAAGGTGGTCAAGAGTGTTTACAGTTACAATGCGTCGTTGTACGTCAATCCGTCCATTGATAGAAAAAGTGCATGACGTTGCGGTTTTTGCGTGAAAACCCTTGATTTTTTCACCCGTTGTGGTAACATTGTAGTATAGATTTTTGAGGTGCGTATGAAGGCAAGATTTTCTAAAGTATCACAACAACAGTATCTCAATGCACGCAATTGTGGCAGTGCTTTGACGGAGTACAATGAAGTCAAGTTGCCCTGTCGTGCAACAAGATGTTCGGCAGGCTACGACTTTTTTGCGCCATTTGATTTTACGTTGCAGTGTGGACAATCCATTGTAGTGCCTACTGCAATGCGTTGTGTCATGCCCGATGACTGGGTGTTGTTGATTTTCCCACGTAGCGGATTGGGATTCAAGTACAGATTGCGTCTTGACAATACAGTAGGTGTGATTGATGCCGATTACAGCCTGAGTGACAACGAAGGTCACATCTTTATCAAGTTGACTAACGAAGGTGACAAGACTTTGACGGTGACGAAAGGTACGGCTTTTGCACAAGGGGTATTTGTAGTGTACGGAACAACGGAAGATGACAATGTGACAGACGTACGCACGGGCGGATTGGGAAGTACCGACAAGAAACAGTGATGTGTTTGTCTGGTAGTGCACGTTTGTTTAGCGTTGACAGTGAAACGGTAAAGTACGTTTTAACAATTTTGTTGCAAAAGTAATCAAATACAATTGACTATTTTTCAATTTTTTGGTATCATATTTGGGCAACAAAATAGATGGAGAGATGGTCGAGCGGTTTAAGGCACACGCTTGGAAAGCGTGCGAGGTTAACAGCCTCCGCAGGTTCAAATCCTGTTCTCTCCGCCATGGATGTGGCTCGCTTGTAGTCGCAACAAAAAGAAAGACACCAATCGGTGTCTTTTTCTTTTTATTGCTCCGTATTGCTTCGCCACATCATGGCTCCGAGAACAGTTGATTGAAATGATGTGACGCTCAAGCAACACGTTGCTTTCGCTAAGCCGTCGCAACAAGTTGCTCCTTACAAATCCTGTTCTCTCCGCCAGTGTTAGCACACGGCGACTAGGATAAAACTTGGTTGCCGTGTTTTTATTTTGCCTCAACTTATACCTAGCACCCGTACGGCAGTACCTCGCTTGTAGTCGCAACAAAAAGAAAGACACCAATCGGTGTCTTTTTCTTTTTATTGCTCCGTATTGCTTCGCCACATCATGGCTCCGAGAACAGTCCGTTGAAATGATGTGACGCTCAAGCAACACGTTGCTTTCGCTAAGCCGTCGCAACAAGCTGCTCCTTACAAATCCTGTTCTCTCCGCTCCGATGTTGCACTTTTATTTTGTACTTGATTGTAAGTTTCACATGGGCCCCTACGGCAGTAGCGGCTACTAGGGTAAAATCTGGCTGCCGTGTTTTTGTTTTACCTCAATTTATACCTAATGCCCGTACGGCAGTACTGTAACGGAAAGGGAAGCACAGTAGTGTTTCCCTTTTCCATTTCTTTCGTGGTAGTCGCTTGTCGTTTTTGCTCCTAGAACATTCAGTTTAAATTATGTGGCGGTACTGCGTACGGCAACTATTGATTACAATGTATTGCGGACGCAAAACCTAATCCCTGTGGAACAGCGCTATTTCGTCGCTACGCTCCTTACAAATCCTGTTCTACACGTCAGTACTAGCGTTCAGCAAACAACGGTAAGAGTTTTTCATAAATCCAGTATGAATTTTATTTGGTGTAAATTTAATAGCGCTTTGTTGTGATAAAGTTACATTTTGTGTTTTAAATTCAGTGTTGTCTTTAGAATATTTTTAAAATATGAAAATGATGTTAAATTCTAGGTTGCAAACGGGAAGTTAGCAATCTATTCTTGACATTGCTAAAGATTTGTGTTATCATACAATTAATAACGCATAGGCAGGTTGCACTCTCGCAAGGTCTGCTTTGCAGATGGACATCTTTTGATGTAGTTTAAGTGGGAATAATAGAGTTTCCACGTGATCCGATAAGCTTCAGTAAAAGCGAGAGGTTTATCGTGTAGACTTTTGGTATTATAGTTCAAGCCTTAGCATTGACAGCTGAATTGTTATTAGAGTGAATTAAGCGAGAGGCTCCATTCTGGAGACACTAATAACGAGGAGGTGAAAAAAATGTCAAATGCTAACAAAACAACTGATAGCAACGATGTTGTTTTCAATGTTACAGTTAATGTAAATATTAGCGGTAACGTGATTGTAGGCAATGGCAACACCATTGTTGAAAATGGATCTCAATCCAATAAATCAATTGAGAAAAAAAGTGCGTTAGGTGAACTATTTAGCAAAGTAGGCAAGGTCATAGTCAAAATTGTTAGCATAATAACTATGTTTTTGCCGAGAGTGTAATACCAAAATGCATTCTAAATATTATCGGCGTGAGGTGGCCGTTGACTTATAAATTGTGTAGATTATATGGACTTAAATCCAAAAAAACTTTACGTGAATGGCTCGGAATCAATGATTCGGGCTTTTTTTGCAGTCAAAATATAGCGAAGAATTACCACCCATATATTGGGAGTAAGGACAATAAAATACGTTTAATCGAGGATTCTTCTTTCAAGTTAAAACATGTGCAAAAAAAAATTCTAAAAATGTTGAAGAAACTTGATTATCCTAAATATTTATTTTCAGGCGTAAAGGGTTTATCGTATATCGACAATGCGAAGCAACATCTGGGAAAATTCTATACATATAAAATAGATGTGTCAAAGTTTTTCCCGAATACTAGCAGAAATAAGGTGTATTCATTCTTCAAAGATTTTCTAAATACGTCTCCTGATGTGGCAAAAATACTGACGGATTGTACAACGGTAGATTTACGTAACTATAGTAACAGTAAACACTATAACAAGATAATGCGTTTTGTAGCAATAGCGGGGATTAGACAAATTGCACATTTATCAACAGGGGCATCAACTAGCATGTTGTTGTCTTTTTGTGTAAATCAATCAATGTTTGAAGAATTGAATGAATTTTGCAAGCAACGAGATTATATTTTTACTGTTTATGTTGATGATGTGACAATTTCTTCAACTAAACCTATTACATATAAGGATAGACTCAAAATAATTAGAATAGTGGAAAAGTATGGACATTCTATTTCTCGAAATAAGATTAAATATTACACTTTAAGTAAAACTAAAAAAATTACGGGAGTAGTAATAAATAAAAACGGAGAGGCACGCACTCCCAATAAACTATTAAGCAAGACACACTGTAAGATTCTTAAATTTAAAAGGGGAAATATTGGGGATGCTGAAATTAATTCACTAAAAGGGTGTATTAATGTTGCGTATCAAATAGATGGAAAATTTATTCACTTAAAAAAACTTTTAAATTTGAAAGACAATTTAAAGTAATAAAACAACCTATTAAATATGATATTTTAGACAATCAACGTGATGTGTTGAGTGATATTGTTTAGGTTAGATTACAAAAGTTTTAAGGAATTTCAAGTAAGCAAAAAGGTGACCATTGATAGTGTCACCTTTTTACAATTATTGAACTAGTCTGTTACTTCGTTGAAGATGGGATCATCGAAAAATTCCTTTAATGACATGTCCATCGTTGATGCGAATTGGTAGACTAAGTCCAACATGATTTTCTTTTGTCCGTTGTGCAGTACTTGTGAAACTGTCGATGGGGCAATCCCGCCGTTTTTGGTAAAGTAATTAGCATTTAAATTTTTTTCTTTCATCAATTTTTCCAGTCTTATAACAACTGCTTGAAACAATGTCATGTGCACCCTCGTGTTCTATGTATAGAATATTTTTTAAGGTAATTATATGCAAGAGTAAACATTTTTAACTTCTATGTATAGAAACACTTGCTTAAAACCTGAAACAGTGCTACTATTTCTATATATAGAAATATGAGGTTGTCATGAAAACGGCATTTATCGGGCACAGACTTGTTTTGCAAAATGACATCTATACTAAACTGTATAAAATTACAGAACAGTATATTAGGAATGGATGTGAATATTTTACGTTGGGCACTCACGGTGAATTTGATGAAATTGCATTGAGGGTGTTGAGAAACTTAAAAGACAAATACAATTTAACAATAGAGGTTGTGTTGACAAGTTTGCATAAATTAAAACCGCTTGTAAGTGTAGACGAAGTTTGGGGTACGGAAAATTACTTTAAATATGGGGATGTAAATACAATCATTTACGATATTGAAGAAAAACATTACAAACAAAGAATAATATCCAGCAATAGACAAATGCTGGATACTTGCGATTCGGTTATATGCTATGTCGATACTGACAGAAAGAAAAGTGGAGCAAATAAAGCACTTGGTTATGCAAAGAAAAAGGGTTTGAAAATTACCAATATTTATAGCAAGTAATTAGGTCAATTAATTTAATTGAATGTATTTGAAGATTGATATTGTAGAAATGTCAGATTGCTTTAAAATATTATTTGCTTGTAAAGTGTTTGCTACATTGACAATTTTTTAAAATTAATGTATAGTGATTGTGCCCTGGTGTGTTCGAAGAACCAAAGTTGTGGCAAGATTGCGTACAACCGAGCGAAGTAGTTAATAGGGCTGAAATTGATTCACCGTAGAGTGATGGGCTGTGAGGCTTCGCAACCGTCTGTACTTTTTGTGCAGGCGGTTTTTTATTGCCTTTTGTTTCGTGCCGTCTGCACAATCCACGCAGCCGATACAAGATATCTTGTAGGATTTTTCTTTTTCTGCATTGACAACCCTTCTGAATTATTGTATATTGATTGTGCCTCGGTGGGTAATCTATAACCAAAGTTGCGGCAGGGATTGCGTGCAACCGAGCGAAGTAGTGGATGAGGCTGAAATTGATTCACCGTAGAGTGATGGGCTGTGAGGCTTCGCAACCGTCTGTACTTTTTGTACAGGCGGTTTTTTTGCAAAGTTGGCGTATGCACGCACGCCGTTGCACGGTTGAGTGTAAGGTAAACAGCCCGAAACGCCGTTACTCTATGTGAAGGTACAGTTCCACAAGTTTTCCGGAAATTTTGGCGTCTTTCAGCACCTTTTCCGTTATCGTTTCCCCCTTTTTAATCATTGTTTCCCCCTGAAAGTTCACTATCGTTTTGTCCACTCTTTTGTGAAGCAAAAAATCAAAGTTGCCGTATCTTCGCCTTACGGTTCTGTTTGAAATTGCAACATTTTGCGTTGACGGTGCAACGTTTTTTGTAACCGTCAACTGTTGCGGTGTCTGTTGCTCTTTTTCGACTTTCTGCTTTTGCGTGGCAACAACCTGCTTTTTCCACAAACTTTTCACCGACGGCGTTTTAATTACTATCGCATCCTTTCCCACGCTTAAAACAACCCCTGCGGTAAAAATTCTTTCCCCCGAGTAAATGCGTGTAAGAGCAAGAGAATTTGAAAAATCGGCGTCTGTCAGATTACCGCAAAAATTGCCTGCCGTGTCAAAAATTTGTTTACCCGTGTGCAACTTCCCGAAACGTTTTGTCTTCAATTCTTCGGAAATGCCCGCAGGCTGTTCCACAACGGAAACAACTTGTATTTGTGCGGCTTTTTTCTTTCTTTGCAGGTGTATTTTCACCTTCGCCATTTCGCCTATGTCCGCCACACATGTGCGCAGTGCGTTGTCGAAAAAAACGTCAGGCACAACTGTTCCCCCTGCAGTGCAGTCAAACAGGCGCAGTTCCGTCAGTTTTATCATATCTTCCTCCAAGCAATAAATTTTTGAAAGATTATTCCCAAAAATGCGTTTATAGTGTATAATATGTAAAACAACTGTGTTTTTTACAAAAAAAACAGGTAAAGGAGATAAAATATGGGTTGGTTCAAATCGCAAATGTGGAAAGTGTTGGAGTGGAAGGACGAAAGTCAGGACACAATGGTGCATCGCTTCGACATGCAAGGCAAAGAAATAATGAGCGGTTCGCAATTAACCGTCAGAGAGTCGCAGGCAGGCGTGTTTGTGCATCAGGGCAAAATCGCCGACGTTTTCGGTCCCGGTCAGCACAAACTTACAACACGCAACCTGCCCATTCTTTCGGCAATAGGCAGTATCTGGTATCAGGGGGAAAGCCGTTTCAAAGCGGAGTTGTACTTTGTCAACACCAAGCAGTTTGTGGACTGCAAGTGGGGCACCAACAATCCCATCACCATGCGTGACAAGGAATTCGGTGCCGTGCGTGTGCGTGCTTTCGGCAATTACTCTTTCAGAGTCAACGACCCTGCGGAATTTTTGCGGGAAGTGTTTGGCACCAACGGCAAATTCGGCGTGCAGGACATCGAAAGCAATCTCAAAAGCATTCTTGTTTCGCAAATGAGCGACACCATTGCCGAAAGCGGCATTTCCGCTTTGGACATGGCAATGAACTACCAGGAATTCGGCAACATGATACGTGACAACGCCCAAGCCAAATTTGACGCCATAGGTTTGGAACTGACGGACTTCAACATCATCAACATCAGTTTGCCCGAAGCGGTGGAAAAGGCAATAGACGAACGTGCAAGTTTGGGAATACTTGCCGACCAGATGGGCACCTACACGCAAAAGAAGGCGGCGGACGCTCTCGGCGATGCGGCGAAAAACCCCGGTTCTATGGGTACTTTCATGGGTATCGGTTTGGGAGCGCAGGCAGGCGGTATTTTGGGGACGGCATTCGGCAGTGCGCAAAATGCCCAAAACAAGCCCAAGGACAGTAAATTCTGCCCCGAATGCGGTGCCAAAATCAGCGCAACGGCGAAATTCTGTCCCGAATGTGGCAAAAAACTTGTGTCGGGAAACACCTGCCCGTCCTGCGGAAAACCCGTTGGAGAAGGTGCGAAATTCTGTCCCGAATGCGGAGAAAAATTAAACTGAAATTATGGACGACAACAGACTGAAACAACAAAAGTCATTTCAGCACAAATGTCCCAATTGCGGAGCCACGTTGCGTTTCGACCCTGCAAGCGGAAGTCTTTTGTGCGACCATTGCGGAGGAAAGGTACAGTTTGACCAAAGCGTCGACGTGCAGGAAAGGGATTTTTCCGATTTGGCTACATTCAGTCGCTGGGACGACGGCGATGTGGCAACGTATCGTTGTTACAACTGCGGTGCAGTTACCGTTGCTCCACGCACTGCGATTGCAACTACCTGTCCCTACTGCAATTCGCCCGTAGTAATCGACGACAAAACGGGTTCGCTTGTCAAACCCGATTCGCTGATACCCTTTCAACTCACTGCCAAACAGGCTGCGCAACAACTTTCAAGGTGGCGCAAACGCAGGCTGTTTGCCCCCAACAAGTTTCGCAAACACACACGTGAGGACAGCGTCAAGGGCGTTTTCGTTCCCGCATGGACGTTTGACGCCACAACGACTTCTTCCTACAACGGCACGGTGGGTATTCGCAAAACACGCACCGTTCGCCGCAACGGAAAAACCTACACGGAAAGTTACATAGATTGGGTGCCTGTCAGCGGAGTTATCGACAACACTTTCGACGACGTATTCATTCGTGCCAACGGAAACATTCCCGAAAAGTATTTTCGGGCGTTGCAACCTTTTCCAAAACAAAATTACAGGGTGTACAGCAACGAATTTTTGGCGGGTTACATTGCCGACCATTACACTTTGGAGCCGTTGGACGCATTTTCGCAGGCAAAAATGCAAATGGAACAAAAGATACGTCGGGACATACTTTGGCGGTACGGAGCGGACGTGGAAGGCACACTCAATGTGGAAATGCGTTTTTTGTCCAAATCATTCAAGTACATGATGGTTCCCGTGTATGTTGCCGCCACCAAGTACAACAAAAAAGTGTACAATCAGTACGTTTCCGGCATTTTCAGCGATGACAAACAGCACAGCAAGGTGTGCGGAAAGGCTCCCGTGTCGCCGTGGAAGGTGTTGCTGACTGTTTTGGCGGGAATAGCGGTGATTGCAGGCATCGTGTTGCTGTACAACTATCTGGGCGATTCCAACCCTGCGGACATTTGGGAGGATTTTCCCGAATGGTATTCTTTTTTGAAGTAAAAACAGGCTTATAAAGTTGCCAAAAAGGCGATAATATTGTACAATAAACAAAAAAAGGAGAACAACTTTCATGATAACGAAGGATATGAGAATTGTTGACGTTTTGCAGGTTAAGCCTCAGGCGGCACAGGTTTTCGGCAGTTACGGCATGGGATGCATTCATTGTTTGCTTGCCCACCAGGAAACCGTCGAGGAAGCAGCCGCTGCCCACGGAGTGGACGTCGAAGAAATGCTTGCACAACTCAACGCCTGACATTACGCATCAAAATCCGACACTTCTTTTGTTTGTAACGACAGATAATGTGTCGGATTTTTTGTTGCGTACTGCACAAAAACTTACATTTGCTATTGACTTGCAACATTTGCGGTGTTACAATATCTAATGTAAAAAAGTTTTGACATTTGTATTTTGAAGTTGGAGGTAAAAATGGACAAACAACAAATTTACACGAGAGCGTTGGAAGTAATGGAAGAAAATTTCGGACACATCACGGAAATGTGTCTTGCTTCAAGTGCGGAAAATATCGTTTCCGCAAGGGATGTAAACGCCTATTACCGTGAAGGTAAATTTTACGTTTTGGGAAAAACCACAAACACCCTTTTCCACGACATAGAAAGAAATCCCAACGTGGGACTGTGCCACGGTTCGCACAATATGCAGGGCGTTGCACGCTCTGTGGGACATCCTTTGGATGCCGGCAATGCCGAGTTGCGCAAAATTTTGAAGAGAGAGTTTTCTCTCAACTACGAAGAGTACGTTGCGGAATCCAACCCCGACATGCGCATTGTGGAAATCACCCTCGCCAAGGCGGAAACGTACACAAGGTATCACCGCTACGAGATAGATTATGTCGCAAAAACAGCCGACCGTGATCACACTCAGCCCCTGTTCATTTACAGATAACTTTTTTGAGGCATTGTTTCGCCCATGAAAAAAGACGTTCTTTCGGTAACGTCTTTTTTGTTTACTTTTTTATTGCGTTTGCGAAAACTTATTGCGTGGCTTTCAACTCAGGCGTTTGCACCCCAATCTTTCAGCAATTCGTCCACCGTGGTTATTTCCGCTCCGTAAACTTCTTTCAGGTACTTCAAACCGTATTCGTAGTCTTCCTTCGTGAAGCAGTCGGTTGCGTCCTTTGCCACCACAATGTTGTAGCCCAGGCAGTAGGCGTCGGCGGAAGTGTGTCTGACGCACATGTGTGTGTGCAAGCCCGTCATAATTACCGTATCTACGCCCAGTTCTTTCAACAGCAAGTCCAAATCGGTGTGGAAAAATCCGCTGTAACGACGTTTGGGTACAACGTAGTCGGTTTGGCACAGTTTCAATTCGGGAATAACCTCTGCGCCTTTTGTCCCGACAATGGCGTGATCTCCCCACAGTTTAAGTTCGTGGTCTATTCCTTTAATGTGGGCGTCGTTGCAGAAAACAACGGGCACGCCGACTTTTCTCGCTCCGTCCAGCAGTTGCGCCGTTTTGGGTACAATTGCCAACCCTCTGTCGCATTTCAATGCACCCGTTACAAAATCGTTAAGCATATCAACTACAAGTATTGCCTGTTTCATTGCCAAGCCTCCAATATTATCGTTTTATTAAATATTATCTCAAACCCGTCAAAAAGTCAATTGCCTGTCTAAATTTACGTTTTTTACCTTTCACCTTTCAACTACGGCAACAACGTGTTGTGTTGGAAACACGTCCGTTTCAAAGATGTGGTGCAGGTGCTTGCAAGGTTGTGTGCCGACAACAAAAACAATAAGGCATTGAACTTGCGCATGTGTAAGTACCGTTTCGTTTGTTTCAAAACTGACGGTGTAAGGTTTTGCTTCCGTGTTAGCAGTTCATTTCTGCGTTGAGCGTCTTTTTGTCATTGTTTTTTCGTTTTTTCGTCCCGCAAAGTGCCAAATTTTGCTTCATACGTATGTTTTGCTGGAAAAATTATTCACTTTTGTTAAATTTTTTGATAGTATTTAATATGTGTTTAAGTTTATTTATGGTATAATAAAAAAATGAAAACGCTTACTGTATCTGACAACAAAACACTTAAAAAATTTGTACTTCTTCCCGACGAGTTGTACAGTGGCGACGACAAATACGTGCCATACATGCTGCGTGATTTGACAAACACTCTCAAACGGTTGCTTTTCAAGTACAAAACCTACACTGCGCTGATTGTTACCGATGGCGACAAAACGCTTGCCCGTGTGCTGTTTACAATCACCAAAAACAAGCAGTTGCACACGGAAAAATGCTGTTTCTTTTGTATGTTCGAGTGCGTCAACGAACAGGCGGTGTGCAACGCAATGTTGGACGAAATGGTGCGTCAGGCCAAGCAACAGGGCGCCGAGTACATTTCCGGCACCTATTTTCCCTTCGACCAGGACAACAGAAGGGGCATCTTGTGCCACGGGTTTGACCGTGCTCCGTTGATTTTTACCTCTTACAACCCGCCTTACTACAACGATTTGTTGCAAAACTACGGCTTGGCAAAGCAGACGGACGCATTGGAATACGAACTGAAACGCAACGAAGTGGACGACTCACGGGTGGCACGCATTGCCGAATTTGTGCAAAAGAAGTACAACTTCCGTGTGGACACGATAAATTGGAACAACATCGACAGAGACGTGAAAGACGTACACACCGTCATGCAACGTGCAACCAACGAAATCATCTATCAGGACGCCCCGTCGGTAGAAGCGTTGTACAACATCGTCAGTCAGTGGAAAGCCTACCTCAACAAGGATTTTATTCTCATTGCCCGTTCCAACGTTGACGATTCTCCTATTGGCGTGGCAATGGCGTTGCCCGACTTTTTCCAAGTCTTCCGCAAAATGCGTGGCAGAATGGATTTGAGGGGAATAGTGGCTTTTCTGCGAGAAAAAAACAAAATACGTTCCGTCCGTGCGATAATGCAGTACGCCGTGCCGGAATATCAGAACAAGGGCGCAATAGTTGCGTTGTATCACGCCATGATACAGTCTGCCGACAAACACGGCATCACCTATGCCGAGGCAGGCACGGTAATGGAAAACAACCAACAGTCAAACGGTGCGCTGTTGGCGTTGGGCGGAAAACTTGCCCGTGTTTACCGAATTTATTACAAGGAAATCTGAAAAATGCTCAATCTCATTGCACAAGGAGGGGTCCTTTCCACCGTGGCGACGGTAGTTGTAGTGTTGGCAATGTTTCTGTTGCCTGCGCTGGTGGTGTGGCTTACCAAAAAAATCAAATTTCTCAACACGATAGGTGCTATTGCCGTCTGCTATCTTGCGGGATTTATCATTTCCGTTTTGCCTTTGGGCTACGACAAAGCCTTGACGCAAAACATCGCTTCCATTTTGGTGGCGTTGGCAATTCCTCTGATACTTTTCACCATAGACCTTGGTAGCGTCAAAAAACTCGCCAAAAAAACAGTGCTTTCATTTGCATTGGTCATTGTGGCAACGGTAGTCGTTTCCACCGTGGCGTTTTTCATTGCAGATGGCGCCGGACTCAACAATGCCAGTCAACTTGCGGGAATGGCAACAGGATTGTACATCGGTGGCACGCCCAACCTGATTGCAATAGGCAACGCCCTCATTCCGTCGGACGTCCGTTCGGAGGTCATTGCCGCAGCCAACACGTCGGACTTTTTTGTGGGCGGAATCTACTTCCTGCTTATTCTCACAGTAATACGTCCCGTGTACAGACGCTTTCTGGACAGGCCTCTTAAAGGTAAAAAAGGCGTGGAAGAGCAACAGGACGAAAAGCCCGTTGCCGACGAAGTGGGTGCAAGCACCGACGACCTTTCCGAGGAAGACAGTTCCGTGCAACAAAACGTACAGGCGGAATACGACTACAAGTCCATTCCTCGTGATTCAAAGTCAATTTGGCGTCTTATCGGGGTAATAGGCATGGCAGTGGGATGTCTTGCCGTAGGGGCAGGATTGGAACTGCTGATAAACAACAGTCTGAACGGCAGTTTGTACATTCTGATAACGGTATCCGTTTTGGGTGTAGCATTCAGTTTCATTCGTCCCGTGCGTGAAACCAAGGGTGCCTATCAGGTGGGGCAGTACCTGATTCTCATCTTTTCGTTGGGTCTTTCCATGAGTATCGACCTCAGCGCTTTGGCCAGGGAAATTTTGCCCACGTTGCTTTTCTTTGCATGCGTGCAGACAAGTTGCGTGATTTTGCACCTTATTCTGTGCAAAATTTTCCGCATAGACAGCGGCACTGCAGTGATAACAAGCACCGCCGGTATCTACGGTCCTCCCTTTATTGCACCCGTTGCCAACGCTTTCGGCGACAGAAAACTTATTGCACCGGGAGTTATTTGCGGCGCATTGGGTTTGGCTTTGGGAAACTTCATCGGCGGCGCATTGGGCACCGTATTGGGACTGTTCTGACATTATTGAAGGAAAAAAGGCACAACGATTTGTTGTCGCCTTTTTTGTTTGTAAAAGTAACGCTGCAAATATTTGCAAAAACTGTGTAAAGGCGGCAGAAATTGACGTAAACTGTACACGGCAGGCAAATGCGAAAAAACTTTTAGCAACGGAAAACAGTTTACATTTTTGTGTATTTATAGTAAAATTTGTGTGAAAGGAGATGAAATTTATGGAGTTGTTACGCAGTAAAAAGGGCTTTATTTGCGATATGGACGGAGTCATCTACCACGGCAACACCTTGCTCAACGGAGTTAAGGAATTTGTGGAATGGCTGTACAAAAATGATAAAAAATTTCTGTTTCTCACCAACAACAGTCAAAAATCGCCCAAGGAATTGCAACAGAAACTTGCAAGAATGGGTCTGGATGTTTCGGCGGAGCATTTTCACACTGCGGCGCTCGCCACGGCAAGTTTCCTGCAAAGCCAGGGTGCTTCCACGGCGTATGTTATCGGAGACGCAGGGCTGATAAACGCTTTGTACAACGTGGGAATATCCATCAACGACGTCGACCCCGAATACGTGGTGATAGGTGAAACGGAAAATTACAACTTTGAAAATATTTGCCGTGCCACACGCCTTGTAAACAAAGGCGCAAAACTCATCGGCACCAACAGCGACATTACCACCCCTACGGAAAAGGGCGAAATGCCTGCCTGCAAGGCGCTTATTGCCCCCATCGAGGCGGCGACAAACAAAAAGGCGTACTTCGTCGGCAAACCCAATCCTCTTATGATGCGGGCGGCAATGAACCGCTTTCACGAAATGAACATTCACTCTCCCGACGTTGCAATGATTGGCGACCGTATGGACACCGACATGGTAGCGGCGATAGAAAGCGGACTTGACCCGATTCTGGTGCTTTCGGGTGTGTCTTCCCGAGAGACGGTGGCAAAATTTCCCTACCGTCCACGCCTGATTCTGGACGGCGTCGGCGATATCTGCGACTGAACAACAAAAAAACGCAATCTTCAAAAGGTTGCGTTTTTTTGTAGGTATGTTTTGTGCGTGGTAACGGAATTTTCAATACGGTAACGCAAATTTGTGCCACAAAAGTCTGTTGCAAATTGTTTTTGCAAGGCAGTTTGTTTGTCGGAAGGCTGTGCAACAAGTTGCCTTTGCGGTCTTATTGCGATTTCACGACACGTTTTTTATCTGTCGAAAACGGCAATTATATTTTATTTGGTATTGGTTTGTCGTTTCACTGCACTTTTTTGTCTGTTCAATATCTGTGCTGTTCAAAACAATGTAAAGTACAATAAATATTCCTTATTGATGATGAATTGCCAAACCAAATGCAACTCTCAAAAGAAAGTAGTTGAATAAATCTGCCGCCTTTGGGTAATTCAAGACTTTTTTTGGTGTGGCGTTGCACTTGAAAGTATAACTACCCCTGATTGCAAAAAAAACGTCCCTTTTTGGGACGTCTTTTTTGACGATTCATCATATCACCCATTCGCCGTCACGGAACAGTGCAGTAACCTTTCCGTCGTAGCCGATGCCGTCAATGTCTATGTCTTTTGTGCCGACCATAAAGTCCACGTGTTGCAAACTGCTGTTCATGCCAAGGCTTGCACGCTGTTCTTCGGTAAGGCTGTTGCCGTCTTTAACGGTGGTGGGGTAACTTGCACCGAAAGCAAGGTGGCAACTTGCATTTTCGTCAAACAAGGTGTTGAAAAACAGAATTCCGCTTTCGGCAATGGGGGAATTTTTACCTATCAGGGCAATTTCTCCCAACGACAGCACGCCCTCGTCGGAGGACAGCAGATTTTTCAAAGCGTCGTATCCCACTTCCGCCGAGTAGTCGGTAACTTTGCCGTCGGTAAAGGTGATTTTGAACTTATCAATAACGTTGCCGTTGTTAACAAGAGGAAGGGCGTTCACCACGGTACCGTTAATTTTTTTGTTGTGAGGCGCCGTGAAAATCTCTTCCGTAGGCATGTTTGCCGTGAAAGCAATTCCGTCCTGACCTTCTTCTTCGGCGGCAATCCATTGATGTCCCGTTGCAAGACCGATTTTTATGTCCGTTCCGCAACCGTTTTTCATGTGTATGTACTCGAAATTGTGCTTGTTGAGAAATTACGCACGTTTGTGCAGTTTGGCAATGTGCGCCTTCCATGCCGCAACGGGGTCGGGTGTGTCAAGACGCATGATGTGTCCTATTGCGTCCCACATTTTGTCCATGGCTTGTTGCTCGGGCAGGTCGGGGAAAACCTGTTTCGCCCATGCGGGGGTAGGCACGGACACTATCGTCCAACGCAGGTAGTTGCTCATTGTGGCGTCACGAAACGCCTGACGTGCTTTGGAAAAGGCAAGTTGATAGGCGGCGAGTTTATCTGCGTCGCATCCCTTGTAGATGTTGGGGTTTCCTGCGGCAATGGAAATAAGACAGCACTTGTTGTCTATGAAATACTGCATCTCGTCAACCTTGTACTGAGGAATGTTGCACAAAGTTTCTTTGGAGGCGTACAACATGTTGAGTCTTCCCAAATCTTCGTCGCCCCATTGCATGATGACTTTGTCAGCACCAAGTTGATAGGCTTTTTCCGCAATCAGGTGGGCAAATTCGCTGCATTTAACGTCGCAACGAATCACAACTTTTTGCCCCTTTTGCATATTTGCGCCGACGGCAACCGCCAATTCGGCAAATTTTTCCATTTGTGTGTTTGTAAGCATTGTTCACTCCTTTTGCGATACTGTCGCATTACAGGAAAATTATACGCAATTTTTCCCCGAAAGTCAATCAAATGCTAAAAAGCAACATATCGCAATCACGCAACGTATTTGTCGGTAGTATTAAGACAGTTAACGATTTGCAATTGTTTCAACAAATAGAAATCATCTGTAGAATTGAAGTATTGTAAATCACAATTTGTTGTGGACAAACTTTTCAGTTGCTAGTAAAATAAATACAATACAAATAATACAAACTAACGGGTGTCTGAATAACAATGAGAAAATTAGCATCATTTTTGTTAGTAATAGTGGTTGCGTTCATTCAGGTGGCAACAGCAGGTTGTCATCCTTTGGACACCGACAACCGTCATGTGCACAAATGGAACAAGACAAAAACAGTTGCTCCGACTTGCACGGAACAGGGCTACGACTTGTACACTTGTGTAATTTGCGGAGAAACACGAGAGGAAAATTACACCGAACCTTTGGGACATTTGGGCGATTTTTCCGAAGATGCCGACGAGTATTTCCGTATGACTCACTGTGTCCGTGAAGGTTGTTATTCCTACGTAAGACAGGAAAGTTTGCACACCTATGACGACGTGTTCAAGTACACCTTCAACGAAGGCAGACAAACCGCCATCGACGAAATGTATCAAGCCATTTTGGCAAATCTGAACGCCGCCGAACCTTACGACGCAACCAAACACGCCAACACACCGGTAAACGGCGTGTACGACCACACATCTTCCTACTACATAGCCAACAAACAGAATTTTGAAGAGGCTTTGTATAATCCCTATTTGGACGAGTTGGAATACGTCACCGAGCAGTATCAGTACGCTTATGTATTTTACTGCGTGTATCAGGGCGACGAACAGTGGGAAGCCGATTTCGACGCCATTTCCCAATATCGCACGGAAATGGTAAACAACTACTACAAACTGTTCAAACTCATCTACGATACGCAGTACCGTGAATTTTTCTTCAGCCCCGAAGAAGGCTGGACGGAAGATGACATTCAAGAAGCGTTGCTTCTTGCCGACAGTTACGGTAGCGACGAGTACGCCCAACTCAACAACCGTGCAGAGGAAATTGCAATGGAATTCCGCAATATCTCCACGCCGGAAAC